>NZ_SMNT01000009.1 GCF_004348265.1 Methylobacterium segetis | reverse complement strand
CTCGGCGCCCTGCTCCATGGCCCGGCGGGCATGGTCGGCGCCCTCCTGCATCGCGGCCTTGGCCTTCTCGGCGCTCTCCTGCATCGCGCTCTGGGCGAGGCCGCCGAACTCCTTGGCCTGCGCCTGGATCGCGGCGAACTGGCTGCGGACGAACTCGGCCTGATGCTGCATCGCCTCCTGGATGTCGCGCGAGCGGACGATCTTCTGGGCGAGATCGAAGGCCGCGTTGACGTTCTGCTCGGCGAACTCGAAGCCGCGGGACGAGATGTCCTTGGCGTTGGTGCGCGCGGTCTCGGTCGAGCCCTGCACCGTATCGGCTGTGCGCCGCGCGGCGCCGATGAAGCTGTCGAAGGCCTTGCGGGCCTGATCCACGCTCTTCTCGGCGAAGTCGCGCATCTCGGTGGGCACCTCGTAATTGGGCGTGTTGCTCATGGTCGTCTCCTCTCCGAATCAGTGATTCTGCATTGTGCACTGCACAATAGCACCTTTGGCGTCCCCATGGCACCCGGCGAGCGGAGCGGGACCATTAAGGTTGACATGAGGTAAACGTGTGACGCGCGCTTGAAGTGTCCACCATCCCGGGGCAGTTCAGCGTACGAAATTGAGCGCGGTAACGCAGATTTTTCGAGCCAGACAGGTCCGCATGACCGAAGACGGGTCCGCACCGGACAAAAGCCTCGCGAACGATCCGGTCGCTCCCGCCCTGGATTCCTGGGCGCGGGAGCCGCGCCTCGCCGCCCTCCTGGCCGATCCGGGTCGCGCCTTCGCGATCCTCGACGCGGAGGGCGCGCATCTCCTCGAGGCGTCGGCGCCGGCGCGGCCCTGGGCGGCCGGCCTGTTCGATCCGGCGGGCGCCGCCGCCTCCCGCCTCGGCCTTCCCGGCCAGATCCGCCGGGCCGCGCTGCCCGCCGAGGGGTCGCGCCTCGTGCGCCTGCGCCTCGATCCCCGCGGGATCGCCCCGCCCGTCCCCTGCCTCCTGGCGCGCGGCCGCCTCGCGAACGGCGAGGCCGCGCTTCTCCTCGTCCCGATGGAGTCGCTCCCGGCCGCGCGCCGCCGAGAGCCCCGGCCGGACGTTCCGCTGCCCGTGGCCGAGGCCGAAGCCGTCAGCGTCGCCCCCGACGAGGTCAGCCGCCCGGCGGAGCCTGCCGCGCGGCCGCGGCCGGGCGACCGCTTCGTCTGGCGCAGCGACGGTTCCGATCTGATCACGCAGGTCTCGGGTGGCCCGGAGGCGGCCCTCGCGCCACTCCTCCTCGGGCGATCCTGGTCCGCCCTGGCGCGGGACGGCGTCCTGCGCGAGGGCGAACCGCTCCTCGCCGCGCTCGCGGAGCGGCGCACCTTTCGCGGCGTTCCCGCCGGGATCGCGCTCGGGGAGGCGGTCGAGTCGATCAACGTCGAGATCTCCGGGGCGCCCCTCGGCCGCAACGGGCACCCTTTCACCGGATACGGCGGCTTCGGCCTCGTGCGGGCGGCGGCAGGATCCCCTGCGCAAGCGGACCCGGAGCCCGCGTCCGGCCGGGCCGAGGCGGGCGCGATCCCGGTCTCCCTCGGAGCGGACGAGGGCGGGCCGGCTCCCGCGGCGGATGTTCCCGCCCTCGGCGATGCGACCCTCCTGTCGGTCTCCGAGCACGCGGCCTTCCGGGAGATCGCGCGGGCCCTCGGCGCGCGCTTTGCCGGCGACGAAGCGGCGCCCGATCCCGATTACCCGCAGGAGGGCGCGGCCGTCATGCCCTTCCCCGTGGGACGGCTTGCCGAGAACCGGCTGGCGGAGGCCGGGCCGGGCGAGGCGCCGCCCCTCCTCGACGATCTGCCCGCGGCGATCCTGATCCGGCGCGACGACACGCTCCTCCACGCGAACCGGGCCTTCCTCGACCTCGCGGGCTTTGCCGATCTCGCCGCGTTCCAGGCGGCGGGCGGCCCCGCACGCCTGATCCTGCGCCACGACGGGACGGAGGGCGGCGGCAACGACCGCCTGATCACCCGCGAGGACGGCGTCCGGCCCGTCGCGGTCGCCCGCGGCGAGACCCGCTGGGGGGGGCATGCGGCCGAAATCCTCGTCGTGGCCCCCCGCCCTGCCGATCTGCCCGTGCCGGTCCCGATGCCGCCGGCCCCGCGGGGCCAGTCGGTCCTCGAGCGCGCCCTCGACGCGATCGAGGACGGGATCCTCGCCCTCGACGCCGAGCACCGCGTCGTCGCCCTCAACCGGGCCGCGGCGGACCTGCTCGGGCGTGACGCCGCCGCCCTCCCCGGGCAGGCGATGCTCGCCCTGTTCCCGCCCGAGAGCGCCATCGCCCTGCGCGCCGCGCTGCACGGCCCCGCCCCGGCCGCCCGCGAGGTGACGGCCCGCGGCCGGGCGGGCGCGATCCCGCTCGCGCTCCGGCTCGGGCCGCCCTCGCCCGACGGGAGCCGCCTCGCGATCCTGCGGGATCTCAGCGAGGCCCGGCGCCTCGCGGCGGCCGCCGATCGGGCCGTCGCGCAGGCCGAGGCGGCCGAGGCCTGGAAGGCGAACTTCCTCGCCAAGGTGAGCCACGAGATCCGCACGCCGATGAACGGCATCCTCGGTTTCGCCGACGTGATGCTCAATGAGCAGTTCGGCCCCGTGCCCGAGCGCTATCGCGACTATCTGCGCGACATCCATGCCTCCGGCGAGCACGTGCTCGGCCTCGTCAACGATCTCGTCGACCTCGTCAAGATCGAGGCCGGGCGCCTCGACCTCGCCTTCGGGCCGGTGCCGCTCAACGACCTCGTCTCGAGCTGCGTGGCCCTGCTGCAGCCGCAGGCCGCGCGCGACCGCATCGTCGTGCGTACGAGCTTCTCGGCGGATCTGACGACCCTGGTGGCCGACGAGCGCTCGATGCGCCAGGCGGCGCTCAACGTCATCGCCAACGCGATCCGGTTCACGGAGGCCGGCGGGCAGGTCATCGTGTCCACGACGATCGCCGAGCGCGGCGAGATCGCCCTGCGGGTGCGCGACACCGGCATCGGCATGAGCGCCGAGGAGATCGCCTCGGCCCTTGAGCCGTTCCGAACCGCCGCGATCGCGGTCCCGCGCAAGGGCGGCGGCACCGGCCTCGGCCTGCCCCTGACGAAGGCGCTGGTCGAGGCGAACCGCGGCCGCTTCCAGATCACGAGCCGCAAGGATGAGGGGACGCTGGTCGAGATACTGTTTCCCGCCCGCGCCGCGATGAGCGCCTGAGCCGGGAGGAGATCGCGTCCCGCCGCCCCGCGCCTGACGAAGCCCGCGGGGATCGGTGTGCGGTGCCGGCGAGCGACAATCGAGGCCCGTTGTCACCGTGGCGGGCGAACAGGCGAGCGGAGCCTTGGCGGGCCGCGCGGCGTTATCCACCTTCGTGCCGGCCCCGCACAGGGGCCGAAACGGAACCACAGGCGCCCTCAGCGGGCCTGCCATCCGACTTTGGCACCGCTTGACAGTCCCGAACGGCGCCTCCAAGCAGAGTTGAATTGTGTCCAACCTATTGTTCGGGTTGGTTGAGCGCTTGCGGCAGGTTCCTGTCGAGCATTAAGAAAAGTCTTGGAAGTCCCGACTGCGCGGCGAGATCCGCGATACGATCGGGCACCATTCAGGGAAGAGACGCGATGGACGAGAAGCTGGTCGAGGTCCGTGACAGCTGGCGCGAGGGCGCCCATGTCGACAATGCCAAGTACCTCGCGATGTACAAGGCGTCGGTCGAGGATCCGGACGCGTTCTGGGGCGAGCACGGCAGGCGCATCGACTGGATGAAGCCCTTCACGCGCGTGAAGAACACGAGCTTCCAGCCGGGCGACATCTCGATCCGGTGGTTCGAGGACGGCACCACCAACGTCGCGCACAATTGCATCGACCGGCACCTCGCCACCCGGGGCGACCAGACCGCCATCATCTGGGAGGGCGACGACCCGAACGAGTCGAAGCACATCACCTACCGCGAGCTGCACGCGCAGGTCTGCCGGATGGCGAACGTGCTGCGCAACCGGGGCGTGGAGAAGGGCGACCGGGTCACGATCTACCTGCCGATGATCCCCGAGGCAGCCTACGCGATGCTGGCCTGCGCCCGGCTCGGCGCGATCCACTCGGTGGTGTTCGGCGGCTTCTCGCCGGATTCGCTGGCCGGCCGCATCGAGGGCTGCGCCTCGAAGGTCGTGATCACTGCGGACGAGGGCCTGCGCGGCGGCCGCAAGGTGCCGCTCAAGGCCAATGTCGACGCCGCGATCCAGCGCCTCGGCACGGACGTCGTCGATCACGTCATCGTGGTGCGCCGCACGGGCTCCAACATCCCGATGGAGCCGGGCCGCGACGTCTACTACCACGAGGCCGCCGAGCAAGTGACGGACGAGTGTCCGGCCGAGGCCGTCGAGGCCGAGCACCCGCTCTTCATCCTCTATACCTCGGGCTCGACCGGCCAGCCGAAGGGCGTGGTGCACACCACGGGCGGCTATCTCGTCTACGCCTCGATGACGCACCAGTACGTGTTCGATTACCGCGAGGGCGACGTCTACTGGTGCACGGCCGATGTCGGCTGGGTCACCGGCCACAGCTACATCCTGTACGGGCCGCTCGCCAACGGCGCGACGACGCTGATGTTCGAGGGCATCCCGACCTACCCGTCGAATTCCCGCTTCTGGGAGGTGATCGACAAGCACAAGGTCAACATCTTCTACACCGCGCCGACCGCGATCCGCTCCCTGATGGGCGGCGGCGAGGGGCCGGTGAAGAAGACCTCCCGCGAGACCCTTCGGGTGCTGGGCTCCGTCGGCGAGCCGATCAACCCGGAAGCCTGGGAATGGTACTACCGCGTGGTCGGCGACAGCCGTTGCCCGATCGTCGACACGTGGTGGCAGACCGAGACCGGGGGCATCCTGATCACGCCGCTGCCGGGCGCCACGAACCTGAAGCCCGGCTCGGCGACGCGACCCTTCTTCGGCGTGCAGCCGATCATGGTGGATGCGGAGGGCAAGGTCCTCGACGGAGCCTGCGAGGGCAACCTCTGCATCAAGGATTCCTGGCCCGGCCAGATGCGCACGGTCTACGGCGACCATGAGCGCTTCGAGCAGACCTACTTCTCGACCTATCCCGGCAACTACTTCACGGGCGACGGGGCGCGGCGCGATTCCGACGGCTATTACTGGATCACGGGCCGCGTCGACGACGTCATCAACGTCTCGGGCCACCGCATGGGCACGGCGGAGGTCGAATCCTCCCTCGTGGCGCACCCGAAGGTCGCCGAGGCCGCGGTGGTGGGCTACCCCCACAACCTGAAGGGCCAGGGCATCTACGCCTACGTGACCCTCAACGAGGGCGAGGACGGGGACGACGCCCTGCGCAAGGAACTCGTGGCCTGGGTCCGCAAGGATATCGGCCCGATCGCCTCGCCGGACTTGATCCAGTTCGCCCCCGGCCTGCCCAAGACCCGCTCCGGCAAGATCATGCGCCGCATCCTGCGCAAGATCGCCGAGGACGAGTTCTCCTCCCTCGGGGACACCTCGACGCTGGCCGAGCCGGCGGTCGTGGACGACCTCATCGAGAACCGGCAGAACCGGACCCGCTGAGCCGGCGGCCCGCCGGGCTCCGCCTCCACCAGTCACCTCTCGCGAGAGAGCCCCTCCGGCGGCGGCGGGGCGGCGCCCCCTGCCCGGGCGTTTCGCGGGAGCGCCGTCCTTCCCCACGATCAGTGCCCGGACGCGGAGAGGCCCGTCAGAGGCCCGACATCCGGCGGAGGAAATCCTATGACGACATCCTATGCGCAGGGGGGCGCAGACCCCCGTCTCGCCCGCGATCCGGGGGTGGCGGCCGTCGAGAGCGATCCCCAGTTCGAACGGATCATCCGCACCCCGACCTTCCGGACCCTCGTCCACGAGCGCACGCGCTTCGGCTGGATCCTGACCGGGCTGATGCTGGTGGTCTATTTCGGCTTCATCGGCCTCATCGCCTTCGACAAGGCGCTGCTCGCCACCAAGGTCGGCGGCGGCACCGCGTCGCTCGGCCTGTTCCTCGGCGTCGGCGTCATCGTCTTCGCCTTCATCCTCACCGGCATCTACGTCGTGCGCGCCAACGGCCGCTACGACGCCCTGACCGCCGAGCTCACGCGGAGCCTCGGCCGATGACCCGCCTCCCCACGCTCCTCCTCACGGTCCCCCTCGCGCTCGCCGCCACCGCCGCGCGCGCGGCCGGCCCCGATCTCGGCGCCGTCCAGCAGCAGGCGACGAACTGGCCGGCCATCGGCATGTTCCTGTTCTTCGTGCTGTTCACGCTGGGCATCACCTACAAGGCCGCCAAGGGCACCAAGTCGGCCGCGGATTTCTACGCGGCCGGCGGCGGCATCTCGGCGGGCACCAACTCGCTGGCGATCGCCGGCGACTACATGTCGGCCGCCTCGTTCCTCGGCATCTCGGGCCTCGTCTACACCTCGGGCTTCGACGGGCTGATCTACTCGACGGGCTTCCTCGTCGGCTGGCCGATCGTGCTGTTCCTGATCGCGGAACGCCTGCGCAACCTCGGCAAGTTCACCTTCGCGGACGTGGCGAGCTTCCGCCTCGACCAGACCGCGATCCGCCTCATCTCGGCGACCGGGACGCTCGTCGTGGTGGCCTTCTACCTGATCGCCCAGATGGTCGGCGCGGGTAAGCTGATCCAGCTCCTGTTCGGTCTGCCCTACCTCTACGCGGTGGTGATCGTCGGCGCCCTGATGATCATCTACGTCGCCTTCGGCGGCATGAAGGCGACGACCTGGGTGCAGGTGATCAAGGCCTGCCTACTCCTCGGCGGCGCGACCTTCATGGCGGGCGCCGTGCTCTACAAGTACGGCTTCAACCCCGAGACCCTGTTCGCGGCGGCGGTGCAGACGCATCCGAAGGGCGACGCCATCATGGCGCCCGGCGGCCTCGTCACGAATCCGATCGACTCGATCTCGCTCGGCGTCGGCCTGATGTTCGGCACCGCCGGCCTGCCGCACATCCTGATGCGCTTCTTCACGGTCTCGGACGCGCAGGCCGCCCGCAAGTCGGTCTTCTACGCCACGGGCCTGATCGGCTACTTCTACATCCTGACCTTCATCATCGGCTTCGGCGGCATCGCCCTGCTGATGTCGGACCCGAGCTACTTCAAGCTCGGCGCGGGCGGCTCCTTCGACAAGCTCAAGGACATGATCGGCGGCACCAACATGGTCGCCGTCAACCTCGCCAACGCGGTCGGCGGCCCGTACTTCCTCGGCTTCATCTCCGCGGTGGCCTTCGCGACCATCCTCGCGGTGGTGGCGGGCCTGACGCTCGCCGGCGCCTCGGCCGTCAGCCACGACCTCTACGCGCAGGTCATCGCCCGCGGGCGCACCACCGAGAAGCACGAGGTCAACCTCTCGAAGATCTCGGCGGTGGCCATCGGCATCGTGGCGATCGTGCTCGGCTACATCTTCGAGAACCAGAACGTCGCCTTCATGGTCGGTCTCGCCTTCTCGGTGGCGGCGAGCTGCAACTTCCCCGTACTCGCCATGTCGATCCTCTGGCGCGGAACCACGACCTGGGGCGCCCTCATCGGCGGCCTCGTCGGGCTCGTCGCGGCGGTGGTGATGGTGGTCCTGTCGGACGCGGTCTGGGTGAAGACCTTCGGCCAGCCGGCCGCGCTCTTCCCCTACGCCAACCCGGCCCTGTTCTCGATGCCGCTCGCCTTCGTCACGATCTGGCTCGTTTCGAAGGTCGACAACACCGCCCGCGCCCGGCGCGAGCGGGCGGCCTTCGACGCCCAGTACGTGCGCTCGGAGACCGGCATCGGCGCGTCCCTCGCGCACGCGCATTGAGGTCCATCCCGGCCCGCCAGGCCGGGACAAGGGCTGTGTATTGAGACCGGGATTAAACCAGGGGGCGTGGCCGTGAGCCACGCCCTTCTTCTTGGGCAGCCCTGTTGAGACCGGTTACAGGTCGGCGCAATCCTTGTTGCTAAGCCGCGATCGGTAATCCTTTCGATCCGTTCATCTATTGGGCGACGCTGTGGCTTGCGCTATCGTCTGCGAAGGGCGGACGATCGGCTGCTGGCTTCAGTTGAGCAATCGGCCGACCCTGTGCAGCGCAATGGGCGGTCTCGAGCCGTCCCAAATCCGGGCCGCCGGGAAGGCGGGTTCCGAAGTAATCATGGATGGAGGGGCCGAGATGGCTGTGGGAACCGCAGTGCCGCGGGCGGACGAGGCGGCAAGACCGATGAGCGCCGGGGAGAAGAAGGTCATCTTGGCCTCTTCCCTCGGCACCGTCTTCGAGTGGTACGACTTCTACCTGTACGGCTCGCTCGCCGCGATCATCGGCGCGCAGTTCTTCTCCGCCTATCCGGAAGCGACGCGCAACATCTTCGCGCTCCTCGCCTTCGCGGCTGGCTTCCTCGTGCGCCCGTTCGGCGCCCTCGTCTTCGGCCGCCTCGGCGACATGGTCGGCCGCAAGTACACCTTCCTCGTCACGATCCTGATCATGGGCATCTCGACCTTCTGCGTCGGCCTGCTGCCCTCCTACGCCACGCTCAACAGCTACGGCGTCGGCTGGATCGCCCCCGTCACGCTGCTGGCGCTCCGCATGCTCCAGGGCCTCGCACTGGGCGGCGAGTACGGCGGCGCGGCCGTCTACGTGGCCGAGCACGCCCCGCGCGGGCGCCGCGGCTTCTACACCGCCTTCATCCAGACGACGGCGACGCTCGGCCTGCTGCTCTCGCTCATCATCATCCTCTCGACGCAGGGCTACGTGAACAACGCCTACGCGCCGACCGTGGTGACGAACGCGGACGGCACCACGACCACCCTCACCGCCTTCCAGGTCTGGGGCTGGCGCATCCCGTTCCTCGTCTCGGTCGCGCTCCTGGCCATCTCGGTCTGGATCCGGCTCCAGATGAACGAGAGCCCCGCCTTCCAGAAGATGAAGGCCGAGGGCACGCACTCGAAGGCGCCGCTCTCCGAGGCGTTCGGCCAGTGGAAGAACGCCAAGTGGGCGCTGCTGGCGCTGCTCGGCCTCACCGCCGGCCAGGCCGTCGTCTGGTACACGGGCCAGTTCTACGCGCTGTTCTTCCTGCAGAGCATCCTGAAGGTCGACCAGTTCACGGCCAACGTGATGATCGCGTGGTCGCTGATCCTGGCCACCGGCGGGTTCCTGTTCTTCGGGGCCCTCTCCGACAGGATCGGCCGCAAGCCGATCATCCTCGGCGGCTGCCTGATCGCGGCGCTCACCTACGTCCCGCTGTTTCACCAGCTCACCGCGAACGCCAACCCGGCGCTCTTCGCGGCGCAGTCGAACGTGCCGGTGGTGGTGAAGACGAACCCGGCCGATTGCTCGTTCCAGTTCAATCCGGTCGGCACGGCCAAGTTCACCAAGGAGTGCGACATCGCCAAGGCGCTGCTCGCCCGCTCCGCCGTGAGCTACAGCACCGAGCCGCAGCCCGCGGGCACGCCGACGGTGGTGAGCGTCAACGGCAAGGACTTCCCCGTGGCGGATCCGAACTTCGCCAAGGCGGTCCCGGCCGCGCTCACCGAGGCGGGCTACCCCTCGGCGACCAACAACCCGACCGTGATCAAGGCCGCGAACCCGGTCGACGTGTTCACGGGCCAGAAGCTGATGGTGATCGGCATCCTGACGATCCTCGTCTTCTACGTGACGATGGTCTACGGGCCGATCGCGGCGGCGCTCGTGGAGCTCTTCCCGACGCGCATCCGCTACACCTCGATGTCGCTGCCCTACCACATCGGCAACGGCTGGTTCGGCGGCCTCCTGCCCGCCACCGCCTTCGCGATGGTGGCCCAGACCGGCGACATCTATTACGGCCTCTGGTACCCGATCGTGATCGCGCTCTTCACGTTCGTGATCGGCCTGATCTTCATCCCCGAGACCAAGGACCGGGACATCCTCGCCTGAGGATGGCGGGGCCAACCCCTTGAAAAGACGAAGGCCCCGCCGATCGGCGGGGCCTTTTTCATGGCGCTTGCGGGGATGATCGCGATCACGCCGCGACGGCGCCGAGGAAGCGCGCGATCTCCGCCTCGAGACCGGCCGCCACGTCCTCGACCGACGAGGCGGCGGATTCGACGGTCGCCGCCATCTCGGTGGTGCGCTGGGCCGCGCTCGCCACCGTGCCGAGGTCGCGGGCGATCGCGACGCTCGTCTGTGCGGTCTCGCCGACGTTGCGGGAAATCTCCTCCGTGGCCGCCCCCTGCGCGGCGACCGCCTCCGAGATGTCGGCGGTGGTGGCGCTGATCGAGCCCATCCGGCCCGTCATCCGGCCGATCGCGTCGACCGCGACGCCGGTCGCGCCCTGCACCCGCGCGATCTGGGCCGCGATCTCGTCGGTGGCCCGCGCCGTCTGCCCGGCGAGCTCCTTCACCTCGGCCGCCACGACCGCGAAGCCGCGCCCCGCCTCGCCGGCCCGGGCCGCCTCGATCGTCGCGTTGAGCGCGAGCAGGTTCGTCTGCTCGGCCACGGCCCGGATCAGGCCGACCACGTCGCCGATGCGCTGGGCCGAGGCCGCGAGGTCGCCCACCTGCGCGTTCATCGCCTCGGCCTCACCGAGCGCGCCCTCGACCTCGCCCCTCGCCCGGCCGATCCGGCCCTGGATCTCGGAGATCGAGGCCGCCAGTTCCTCGGCGGCGCTCGCCACCGTCTGCACGTTGGCGGAGGTCTCCCGCGAGCCGGACGAGGCGCCCTCGATCGCCCGGTTGGCCTCGGCGGAGACCGCGCTCATCGCGGCGGCGCGCTCGCGCATCTCGCCGGTGCGGGCATTGAAGGTCGCCACCGATTGCTGGACCCGGACCCGGAAGCGCTCGACCTCCCCGTCGAGGAGCACGCGGCGGTGCCGCTCGCCCTCGCTCGCCGTGCGCTGGTCGCTCTCGAGGCTGCGGGCCCGCCGGCTCGTGTCGCGCAGCGACCCGAGGGCGCGGGCGACGGCGCCGATCTCGTCGCGGCGCGCCTGCGAGGGGATCGGCGCGTCGAGGTCGCCCTCCGCGAGCCGCGTCGTGCGCGCGGCGATCTCGTTGAGGGGGCGGAACATCCGCACGGCGACGGGGACGATGACGAGGCAGGCCAGGATGGCCGCGGCGAGACTGACGAGGCCCATCATCCACATCGTCGCGCCGTAATCGGCGTAGTACCGCTCCAGCGGGATGCCGATGTAGAGGATGCCGCTGACGTTGCCTGCCCTGTCGAAGGTCGGGTGGTAGACGGTGTAGAACGGCCGCCCGAACAGCACGACGCTGCCCGAATAGGCCCTGCCGGCCCGGATCGCAGCCTGGGCCGGGTGGTCGTCCGCGAGCGCCGTGCCCACGGCGCGCTCGCCGTTCTCCTTCTTCACGTTGGTGATGCGGCGCACGAAGCGCTCGGCCCCGGGCTCGCGGGCGAAGACCGTGGCGTTCCCGCCGAGATAGGCCGTCACGTCGTCGACGATCGACAGGTCGCCGAGAGCGCCGAGATCGGGCGTGGTGACCCGCGCGAGCCGCGCGCCGTCGAGGCCGGCCGTTGCGCCCGGGACCTTGCCGGCGAAAACGAGGGCGAGCGTCCGGATATGGGTTTCGGCCTCGGCGCGCTGCTTCTCCTCGATCTGCGACCAGATCTGGTGGCTCGCTGCCGCGAGCAGAATCCCGACCGTCAAGACGATCGCACCTCCGGCTAGGAGGATGATCTTGGTCGTGAGGCTGCTAAACCTATGCATGGAAATCGCTCGGACGGTCGGCATGTGCCGTGACGGGAGCGATCATCTTGCCACGCGTGTCTTAGCACCTCGTTTCGCGCCGTACGATTTCGCGCCGACGATCCTGCGCTCAGGGTGTCCAAACCTGCCCGGGGCGGAGCGCCAGGAAGCTGTCGGCCGGGCGCCCCGCGGCCGCGAGCGCGCTGGCGAGCGCCTCGGCCGGTCTCTCGACGCCCTCGTCGGTGAGGCGGAACGTGCCCCAATGGTGGCCGAGCGCCTGCTCCACGCCGAGCAGGCCTACGGCCTCGACCGCATCCTGCGGGTTCATGTGCTGGGGCTGCATGAACCAGCGCGGCTCGTAGGCGCCGATCGGCAGGGTGGCGAGGCGCGGCGGCCCGAAGCGTTCGCGCACGGAGCGGAAGATCGACCCGTCGCCGAGGCCGCTGTCGCCGACATGGTAGTGGACGCCCTGCGGCCCCGTGATCACGAAGGCGCACCAGAGCGCCATGCGCCGGTCGTTGAGGCCGCGGGCCGACCAGTGGTTGGCCGGCACGAGATGGATCGCGAGCCCGCCGCCGAGATCGACGCTCTCGCCCCAGTCCCGGGGCTCGACATGCAGGGTCTCGTCGTAGGAGCGCAGGATCGCGTCGTTGCCGAGCGGCGCCACGACCAGGGGCTGATGGGCCTGCCAGAGCCGCGCGACGGTCGGCCCGTCGAGATGGTCGTAATGGTTGTGGGTGATCAAGACCGCATCGATCGGCGGCAGGTCGCCGAAGGCGATGCCGGGCGGGTTGACCCTCTTCGGACCGGCGAACCCGACTGGACTCGCGCGCTTGGCGTAGACCGGATCGACCAGGATGTTGCGCCCGGCCACCTGGAACAGGTAGCTGGCGTGCCCGATCAGCACCACGCGCAAGGCGTCCGAGCGCTCCGGCGGCTTGTCGGCCGGAAAGGGGCTCGGGAAGCTCTTCGGCCACGCCTCGCCCTGGCGGGCGAGCTGCCAGCGGATGATGTCGGCGAGGTCCTTGTCGCCGGCCTGATCCGGGCTGTGGAAGCGGACGCCGTCGAAATGGTCGCTCGTCGGCCCCCCGTAATACGGGTTGCGGCCGCGCCGGTGCGCGGCGTAGCCGACGCCGCCGAGGGTCATCACGGTGGCGGCGCTGGCGGCCGCGAGGAGGCTTCGCCGTTTCATCGGCGGGGAGATGGCGGGGCCGGTGATCCCGTCAAGGCGTCACGCCTCCGTGCCGCAGCCGATGCCCGTCAGGAGCGCCAGCGCAGCTCCTGCGGCTGAAGGGGGTTGGCGAAGGCCCGGGCCTCGCGGGCGGCCTGCAACGCCTCGCGCTTGAGGCGGAAATACCATTGCGAGGGCAGGTCCCCCTGTCCGAACAGGACCATGGTGGGCTTGCGGTCGAGGCCCGCCTGCGCGTGCTGGAGCACCTGCTGGTCCTGGGTCAGGAACTGGCGCATCAGGAGCTTGGCGAGGGGCTGCAGGGGCCTGAGGGCCGGCACGCTGAAATAGAGGGCGTTCGTCAGCAGGGTCCGGTTTCCGGTCAGCGGCGTCGCGAAGGTGTAGTTCGCCACCCGCTTGCGCCCGGCCCGGATCCGCTCCAGGCGAACCCCCGGCAGCCGGAACTCGATCTCGACATCGGGCACGCCGCCGAGCAGCCGGTAGACGGGCGAACTCTTGGTGGTGGCGTGGCTCGTCATCGTGAAGCCGTGCGGCGTCGGCCGGAAGGACTTCACCTTCTCGCGCAGCTCCTTCGAGGGCCGGAACCACCAGGAATCGTGCACGAAGGCGACGTGGCCGGGATCGACGAGGCTGAGCGTCGTGAGGTCGAAGGACGCCTCGACTTCGAGCGCCACCACGACGCAGCCCGCGGGCTCGAAATCGAGCTCGGGCGGAGCGGGCAGGTCGACGCCTGCGGGGCCGAGATGGGGATTGACCCAGACGAAGCCGGCGCTCTCGCGGACGGGGAAGCGCTGCACCGCGATGCGCGAGAAATCGGCCGCGTCCGAGGCCGAGAGGGTCGGCACGTCCCGGCAGCGCCCGTCCGTGCCGAAGCGCCAGCCGTGGAACGGGCAGGTGAGCGCGTCGCCGTCGAAGCGCCCCTTCGAGAGCGCCATGCCCCGGTGCGGGCAGCGGTCGCGCAGGGCGAAGGGTGCGCCCGACGCGTCCCGGCCCATCACGATCAGCTCGCCGTTGAGGGGGACCGAGCGGAGCTTGCCGCCCTTGAGCGCGTCGGCGCGGCCGACGCAGTACCACGCGTCCGGCAGAGGCTGGCGCATGGCATCGGGATCGAGGGCGGCCTCGTCCGAAGGGAGCGCCGGGCGCAGGGTCGGGATGGGGGCGTTCGACACGGGGGGACCGCGAGCTTCGAGCTTCCGGCCGCCGCGACGGACCGGAAGAGGGGCCGCCCTCCTTAATGCGCCCCGCCGATGCTGGCCAGCGCCGGGAGGGCAGCGGCGAGAGGGCGCAGCCAAGCCCCTTCCCATCCGGCGTGCGGTTTCCTACCTTGGGTTTCCCGCAACTAACGAAAGGAGGTGATCCAGTGTCTCATTGTCATCAGCCGCGGTCGTCGGCTCTCCGGACCTGGACCGTCGCCTCCGGCGCTTTCGCGTAAAGCGTCAGGGACGCGAGACAGTTTCGGCCGGACCGCGGTTCGGCAATGGAAGGGCCGCCCCTTGGGGCGGCCCTTCGGCATTCCGGGTGCCTGCGGCGGGTCTCAGCGCTTCTGGAACAGCGGCTGGGCCAGGGCCTCGGCCCGCGCCTGCCAGAGGTCGCGCTCCTCGCGCACGCTCTCCAGCGCGCTCATCTCGTCCTGCACGTGTTTGCGCAGGTCGCGGATCTCCTGGGCCAGCATGGCCTGAAGCTCGGCGTAGCGGTCCTGCTCGATCCGCAGCTTGGCCTTGAGCATCAGGTTCTCGGCCATCAGCTCCGACATGTCCTCGCCGTCCGCCGTGCCCATTCCGGCGCGGGCCGGTCCGGCCGGCGCGCGCTCGGCCTGCGCCGCGTTGCCGGGAACGAGGCGCGGGGCCCAGCTCTGCTGCGGCTCGGCTGCGCGGGGCGCCTCTTGCCGCACCGTCGCGGGCCGCTCCGGCACCGGGGGGGTGTGGGCCTTCATCGCGGCGAGCCAGTCGCGCAAGGGGCCGGGAGCCGGGCGGCCGCTCTCGTGCGACGGGTACTGACGGGCGGGTTCCGACATCTGCGGGCGTCCTTGCGATCTCAGGTCCATCCGACCAGATCATGCTTAATGAACCGTAAAGCTTAACGGAGCCTTCCCGGTCCGAACCGGGAATTTGACATTTCGGCCACGCCCGCCTAAGGCCCGCGCTCCCGATCCGACGCATGGACGTCAACCTGAACGCCGACCGGCCCGAGAGGCCGGAGGTCAACGCCCGACAGCGCGTCCGCGCCCTCGGGCGTGTTCCGTGTTGGAAGAAGCGCGTCCTGCCCCGGTGTGCCAAGCCATGACGCCAGCACGCGAGACGCCCCTTCGCATCGAGGATGCGATCAACGAGACCTGCCCGTGGTCCGGCAAGCCGATCGCGGCGGATTCGCTGACGCTCTACAACGGTGCCGTCGTCGGGTTCTGCGATCCCGAGTGCCGGGACCGGTTCGCCCGCGCGCTTCAGAGCTTCGAGGCCGCCCTGCAGGCGCGCCGCGTCGAGAAGGCGGGCCTTCACCAGTGACCCACGGAATCGCCTGACCATGTTCGAAGGCCTGTCCGATCGCCTCTCCGGCATTCTCTCGGGGCTGACGCGCCGCGGCGCGCTGACCGAGGCCGACGTCACCGCCGCCATGCGGGAGGTGCGCCGCGCGCTGCTCGAGGCCGATGTGGCGCTGGAGGTGGTGCGCGGCTTCACCGACCGGGTGCGCGAGAAGGCGGTGGGCGCCACCGTGCTCAAGTCGATCACGCCCGGCCAGATGGTCGTCAAGATCGTCAACGACGAGCTCGTGGCGATGCTGGGCGATCAGGCCGAGGTGGTCGACCTCAACGCCCCCGCCCCCGTCGCCATCCTGATGGTGGGCCTCCAGGGCTCCGGCAAGACGACCACCACCGCCAAGATCGCCCGCCGCCTGACCGAGCGCGAGCGCCGCCGCGTCCTGCTCGCCTCCCTCGACACCCGGCGCCCGGCCGCCATGGAGCAGCTCGCCGTTCTGGCGGGTCAGGTCGGCGTCGAGAGCCTGCCGATCGTCGCCGGCCAGTCCGCGGTGCAGATCGCCAAGCGCGCCATGGACGCGGCCCGCCTCGGCGGCTTCGACGTGGTGATGCTCGACACCGCCGGCCGCACCACGGTCGACGAGGCCCTGATGGCCGAGGCCGCCGAGGTGAAGGCGGCGACGCGGCCCCACGAGGTGCTCCTCGTCGCCGATGCGCTGACCGGCCAGGACGCGGTCAACACCGCCCGCGCCTTCGACCAGCGCCTCGGCGTCACCGGCATCGTGCTCACCCGCATGGACGGCGATTCCCGCGGCGGCGCGGCGCTCTCCCTGCGCGCGGTCACGGGCAAGCCGATCAAGCTCGTCGGCACCGGCGAGAAGGTCGACGCGCTGGAGGAGTTTCACCCGGCGCGCGTGGCCAACCGCATCCTCGGCATGGGCGACATCGTCTCCCTGGTCGAGAAGGCGGCGGAGACGATCGACGCCGAGCAGGCGATGCGCACCGCCGAGAAGATGCGCAAGGGCAAGTTCGATCTCGAGGACTTGTCGATGCAGCTCGGGCAGATGGAGAAGATGGGCGGCATCGGCGGCCTGATGGGCATGCTGCCGGGCATGGGCCAGATCAAGAAGCAGGTCGAGGGCGCGAATCTCGACGAGAAGATGTTCAGGCGCCAGCGGGCGATCATCTCCTCGATGACGCCGCAGGAGCGCAAGAACCCCGATCTCCTCAAGAACTCCCGCAAGAAGCGCATCGCCGCCGGCGCCGGCGTGAAGGTCGAGGAGATCAACAAGCTCCTCAAGATGCACCGGACCATGGCCGACATGATGAAGGCGATGGGCTCGGGCAAGCGGGGAATCGGGCAGGCTCTGGGCAACATGTTTGGCCTCGGCGGCGGCGGGATGCCGGGCGGCATGCCCCCGGGCATGCCCGAGCCGACGCCGGAACAGATCGCGCAGATCGAGAAGCAGTTCGGCGGCAAGCTGCCGCCGATGCCGCCCGGAATGGGTGGCGGAAAGATGCCGAGCCTTCCGGGGCTCGGCGGGCCGAAGGTGCCGGGACTTCCCGGCCTCGGCGGGTTCCCGTTCGGGAAGAAGAAGTGAGCGAATAGAGGGTAGCGAATAGCGAACAGGGTTTCCGCTCTCTTCGCTACTCCCTACTCACTATTCGCTCTAACCAGACCACGTACACGTTCAGGAGTTGAAAGCATGTCCCTCAAGATCCGTCTCACCCGCGGCGGCGCCAAGAAGCGCCCCTACTACCGCATCGTCGTCGCCGACGCCCGCGCCCCCCGCGACGGCCGCTTCATCGATAAGGTCGGCGTGTACGATCCCATGAAGGCCAAGGACGATCCGGCCCGCGTGCAGCTCGAGACCGACAAGATCCAGTCCTGGCTCGCCAAGGGCGCGCAGCCGACGGACCGCGTCCTGCGCTTCCTCGACGCCGCCGGCCTCGCCAAGCGCCCGGCCCGCAACAACCCGAAGAAGGCCGAGCCCGGCGAGAAGGCCAAGGAGCGCGCGGCCAAGCGCGCCGAGGCGGCTGCCGCCCCGGCCGAGGACGCCGCGGCCTGAGGCGCGGGAGATGGCGCGCCGTCCCGGCGGACAACCACCCCGCGGGGACGGCGCCCGCCGCGCGAGGCCCCCACGCCTCGCGCCCGCGTCCGAGACCTCGCCCCGGCCGAAAGGCGCCGCGGCGAGGCCGGCGCCCACCGCGCCCGATCCCGGCCTCGTCCTCCTGGGCGAATTCGGCCGGGCGCACGGGCTCAACGGCGAAATCCGCCTGAAATCCTACACGGCCGACCCGGTGGCGATCGCCGCCTACGGGCCGCTCCGCACGGCCGATGGCCGCAGCATCGAGATCGTGAGCGCCCGGCCCGCACCCGGCCCCGCGCCGGACCTCCTCGTCGCCCGCGTGAAGGGCGTGTCCGACCGCAGCGGCGCCGAGGCGCTGAACCGCGTCGGCCTCTACGTCCCGCGCGACACGCTCGGGCAGGCGGAGGACGAGGACGAGTTCTTCACGGCCGACCTCGTCGGCCTGTCCGTCGTCGACAGCGCGGGCAAGACCCTCGGCACCGTGGTCGCGGTGCCGAATTACGGCGGGGGCGACCTCCTGGAGATCCGTCCCGAGGCCGGCGGACCGAGCGCGCTCCTGCCCTTCACCAAGGCGTTCGTGCCCGGGCTCGACGTGCCGGGCGGCCGGATCACCGTCGACCCGCCGGACGACCTCTTCGCCCCTTCCGGCCCGAAGCCTCCGGACGAGCCGGGCTGAGGCGCCGCGCCGTCGCTACTCCCCCGCCGCACCGTCGCTACTTCGCGCCCCGGCTCGCCTCGTCCCGGCAGGGCCGGATCGCGCGCGGGTCGGGCCGCTGCTCCGGTGCCGGCGCCTCGAAGATCGCGAGGTAGCCGACGCCCCCCTCCAGCACGCTGAAGCCGGTCTCGCGATAGCCCGCGGCGGCGAGTTCGCAGCGCAGCAGCGCGGGCGGCGTGCCGTGGCGCGAGGGGATGTCGTCCGCGTCCACGATGCCGACACGGCCGCCCGGCCTCATCGCGGCGGCGAGGTTGTGAAGCAGGCCGTAGGGCTGGCTGATCTCGTGATACATGTGCACGAGCACGGCCGCGTCGACGGAGGCCGGCTTCAGGCGCGGGTCGTGCGGCTCGCCGCGCACGATCGTGACGTTCTGCAATCCCGCCTTGCGCACCCGCTTCTGCAACTCCGCGAGGTAGCGCGGCGTGACGTCCTCGGCGAGGACCCGGCCCTGCGGCCCCACGCGCTCGGAGAGGCGCAGCGTGTAGTAGCCGCTGCCCGCGCCGATATCGGCGATCGTCTGCCCCGGCGCGATGCCCATCAGGCGGGCCACCTGCCCCACCTCGTCCGCCTTCTCGCGCTCCTTCTCCAGGGCCCATTGCGCCGCCACGATCTCGGCGACGGGCCGGTCGGGCTTCGGGAAGAGCGAGGCCGGGGCGCCGGGCGGCCCGAGCGGTTCGGCCGCCGAGGCGATCCCGGCGAGTCCGAGGATGAGGAGGGTAACGGGAAGGATCGGGCGCGGCATCGGGGCACTCTGAGGGGCCTCGGAGAATAGGGGCCTCGGCGCGTTCGCACAGTCGGCGGCGGTCCCGGCCATTGACCCCCGGACGGGCTCCGCGCCAAGACGCCACGCATGACCGCCGACGACCCCCTGCCCTCCCGAGCGCCCGCACCCTGGCAGGCCACGGTGCTGACGCTCTACCCGGAGATGTTCCCGGGCCCCCTCGGCGTCTCCCTCTCCGGGGACGCGCTCGGCCGCGGCGCCTGGGACCTGTCGGCGCGCAACATCCGCGAGCACGGGCTCGGCCGCCACCGCAGCGTCGACGACACGCCCGCGGGCGGCGGCGCCGGCATGGTGCTCCGCTGCGACGTGCTCGCCGCCGCGATCGACTCGGCCGCCGGCCCCGACGATCCGCGCCCGCGCCTTCTGATGTCGCCCCGCGGCCGCCCGCTGACGCAGGCGCGGGTGCGGGCGCTCGCCGCCGGCCCCGGCCTCGTCGTCGTCTGCGGCCGCTTCGAGGGCGTCGACGAGCGGGTCATCGCGGGCCGCGCTTTGGAGGAGGTCTCGATCGGCGACTACGTGCTCTCCGGCGGCGAGATCGCCGCGATGGTGCTGATCGATGCCTGCGTGCGCCTCCTGCCCGGCGTGATGGGCAAGGAGGCCTCCGGCATCGAGGAGAGCTTCGAGAACGACCGGCTCGAATACCCGCACTACACGCGGCCGAGGGCCTGGGAGGGGCGCACGATTCCCGAGGTACTCACCGGCGGCAACCACGCGGCGATCGCCCGCTGGCGGGCGGACGAGGCCCTTCGCCTCACGCGCGAGCGCCGGCCGGATCTTCTCAATCGGAGCGTGACGCGGATCACGGAATGACTGCGCACATGTGACACGGACGGAGGATCGACGGCCTTCGACCCTTGCCCACCTTGCTTTCGCAACGAAGTTCCATCATGCGGATCGACGGGACACTCCTCCCCAACGAGGAGCGCCCATCTGCAAGGATGGATCACA
Organism: Methylobacterium segetis; assembly: GCF_004348265.1. Taxonomy (GTDB): domain Bacteria; phylum Pseudomonadota; class Alphaproteobacteria; order Rhizobiales; family Beijerinckiaceae; genus Methylobacterium; species Methylobacterium segetis. The sequence continues at coordinate 54,919 of NZ_SMNT01000009.1, read as the reverse complement.
TGACGAACCGCCCCGACACGCGTCCCCGCGTGCCCTATTTCTCGTCCGGCCCCTGCACGAAGCGCCCCGGCTGGACGCTCGATGCCCTCTCCGACGCGGCGCTCGGGCGCTCGCACCGCTCCCCCCTCGGCAAGGGCAAGCTCCAGGAAGCCATCGACCTGACGCGCAGGATCCTGCGCGTGCCGGCCGATTATCGCATCGGCATCGTGCCGGGCTCCGATACCGGCGCCGTCGAGATGGCCATGTGGACGATGCTCGGCCCGAAGCCGGTCGAGGTCGCGGCCTGGGAGGCCTTCGGGGCCGAGTGGGTCACGGACGCGCTGAAGGAGCTGAAGATCAGCCCCGTCGTGCACCAGACGCCCTACGGCGTGCTCCCCGACCTCTCGAAGATCGACACGAAGCGCAGCGACGTCATCTTCACCTGGAACGGGACGGCCGCCGGCGTGAAGGTGCCGAACGGCGACTGGATCGCGGCCGACCGGGAGGGGCTCACGATCTGCGACGCCACCTCGGCCGCCTTCGCGCAGCCGCTGGCGTGGGACAAGCTCGATGTCGTCACCTTCTCCTGGCAGAAGGTGATGGGCGGCGAGGCCGCGCACGGCATCCTGATCCTGTCGCCCCGCGCCGTGGCCCGGATCGAGAGCCACACCCCCGCCTGGCCGGTGCCGAAGGTGTTCCGCCTCGCCAAGGGCGGCAAGCTGATCGAGGGCATCTTCAAGGGCGACACGATCAACACGCCCTCGATGCTCGCGGTCGAGGATTACCTCGACACCCTGCGCTGGGCGGAGAGCATCGGCGGCCTCGACGCGCTGCACGCGCGGGCCGATGCCAATGCCGGCGTGATCCATGAGTGGGTGGCGCGCACCCCCTGGATCACCCATCTCGCGGTCGATCCCGCCACCTACTCGAACACGGGCATCTGTCTCGTGATCGCCGACCCGGACGTGCTCGCCAAGGGCGACGCGGCGGTCGCGGCGGTGGCCAAGGACATCGTCGGGTCCCTGGAGCGCGAGGGCGTCGCCTACGACATCGCCGCCTACCGCGATGCGCCCGCGGGCCTGCGCATCTGGTGCGGCGGCACGGTGGAGCGCGCCGACCTCGAGGCGCTGACGCCCTGGCTCGACTGGGCCTTCGCCGAGGCCAAGGCGAAGCTCGCCCGGGCGGCGTAGGGCCTGCCCCTGCGCCGCGGCGCCTCACCTCTCCCGTAGGGGAGAGGGTGTCCGCCCGCGCCGTCCACACATCGAGATTGCCGCGGCCGGCCCGTCCGGCCGCTTCCCCGACCTGTTAGAGCAGGAGGCACGCATGCCCGCTCCCAAGGTGCTCATCTCCGACGCGCTGTCGGAGGCCGCGATCCAGATCTTCCGCGACCGCGGCATCGACGTCGATTTCCGTCCCGAACTCGGCAAGGACAAGGAGGCGCTCGCCGCCGTCATCGGCGATTACGACGGCCTCGCCATCCGCTCCGCCACCAAGGTGACGCCGAAGATCCTCGATCAGGCCGCCCGCCTGCGCGTCGTCGGCCGGGCCGGCATCGGCGTCGACAACGTCGACGTGCCGGCCGCCACCGCCAAGGGCGTGATCGTGATGAACACGCCCTTCGGCAACTCGATCACCACGGCCGAGCACGCCATCGCGATGATGTTCGCGCTCGCCCGCCAGATCCCGCAGGCCGACGCCTCGACGCAGGCCGGCCGCTGGGAGAAGAACCGCTTCATGGGCGTCGAGCTCACGGCCAAGACCCTCGGGGTGATCGGCTGCGGCAATATCGGCGCGATCGTGGCCGACCGCGCCATCGGCCTGAAGCTGAAGGTGATCGCCTACGATCCCTTCCTGTCGCCCGAGCGGGCGCGCGAGATCGGGGTCGAGAAGGTCGAGCTCGACGGGCTGCTCGCGCGCGCCGACATCATCACCCTGCACGTCCCCATGACGGACAAGACCCGCAACATCCTCTCGGCCGAGGCGCTGGCGCGGACGAAGCCCGGCGTGCGCATCGTCAATTGCGCCCGCGGCGGCCTCGTGGACGAGGCGGCGCTCCGCGCGGCGCTCGATTCGGGCCACGTGGCCGGCGCGGCCTTCGACGTCTTCGTGGAGGAGCCGGCGAAGGAGAACCCGCTCTTCGGCCACCCGAACGTGATCTGCACGCCCCATCTCGGCGCCGCGACCAACGAGGCGCAGGAGAACGTGGCGCTCCAGGTCGCCGAGCAGATGGCGGATTACCTCCTCAGCGGGGCCATCACCAACGCCATCAACTTCCCCTCGATTTCGGCCGAGGAGGCGCCGCGCCTGAGGCCCTACGTGTCGCTCGCCGACAAGCTCGGCTCGTTCCTCGGCCAGCTCACCGACGCGCCGATCAAGGGCATCCGCATCACCTACGAGGGGGCGGTCGCGGGGATGAACACCCGCGCGCTCACCTCGGCGGCGGTGACCGGGGTGCTGCGCCCGTTCCTCGCCGACATCAACATGGTCTCGGCCCCAGCCATCGCCCGCGAGCGCGGCATCGTCATCGACGAGGTGAAGCGCGAGGGCGGGGACGGCGATTACGAATCGGTCGTGCGCATCACGGTCGATGCGGAGGACATGCCGCGGGATGCCGCCGGCACCGTCTTCCACGACGGCAAGCCCCGGATCATCGAGATTCGCAGCATCGACATCGATGCGGCCTTCGCGCCGCACATGCTCTACGTGCGCAACCACGACAAGCCGGGCTTCATCGGCCGCTTCGGCAGCCTGCTCGGCGAGGCCGGCGTCAACATCGCGACCTTCACTCTCGGCCGCGAGACCGAGGGCGGCAACGCCATCGCCTTCGTGGCGGTGGACGGGCCGGTCGGGCCGGACGTGCTGGAGAAGATCGCCGAGATCCCGCAGGTGAAGCGTGTGCGAGCGGTGAGCTTCTGAGACGCATCGCCCGCCGCGTCGGTGCGGCCCGACGGCTCGGTGCGGCGGGCCGCAACCCGCGGAGAATGCAGAACGGGCGCGCGTTCCGACCGAACGCGCGCCCGTTTCGTCGAGCGGTTCGCCCGGCGCCGATGGGCTCGGCGCCGGGGTTAAGCCGGAATCAGAAGGTGAAGCCCGTCTCGATCATGTAGCGGTCCTGGCCGGCGCGGTTGCCGATGCGGCCGAAGCCGAGGCCCACGATGCCGTTGGCGAGATCCGGGCGCTGGAAGTCGACCAGCTCGACATGCGAGTACTCGCCGCGGATGAAGAACCGGTCGAAGGTGAAGGTCGGCGTGATCGTGAAGGAATAGGCCGAGCTGCCCGCGCCGTAGAGCACGGAGGTCTGGCCGGCTGGGTTGAAGCGGCTGCCGCTCTGGCTGATGTACTCGAAGCGGCCGGCGAGCGCGAAGTTGTCGGTGAAGGCGTAGCTCGCGAGCAGCGCACCGCCGAAGGTCTCGGCGCCGGCGAGGCCGAAGACCGGCTCGACGTTCGTGTACTGGACGTACGGCGTCACGATCCACGGGCCGGCCGAGTAGGTGTAGTTCGCGCTGACGATGCTGCTGTTCTGCAGCGCCACCGGCGTCGCGTACTGGAAGCGCAGGCTGCGCAAGCCGGAATTGTAGCTCGAGAAGTGCGTGCCGCCGTTGATGCCGATCGTGTTGGCGTCGTCGAGTTTGTAGGTGATGGCGCCGGTGACCCAGTTGAGCTCGCCGGAGTAGAAGCCGTCCGTCACCGCGATCGAGGCCGCGAGCGGCCCGCTCGAATAATTGACCTGCGCGCCCTGGTTGATGATAATTTCCTGGTTGAACAGGAGGCCGCGCGAGATGTTCAGGTTCTGGAAGGTGAAGGCGAGCTCCGAGCCGATATTGGTCGGCATCCGGCCGCCCTGCACCGACCACTCGTCGTTGATCGCGATCTTGCCGAAGGCCACCGGCACGGGGCCGAACAGCAGGTCGGTCTGGCTGAACGAGCTGAAGGTCGGGAAGCCCAGCGCCGGGATCGAGTAGAGGCCGGTCTGGATGTAGAACTGGAACGGGCCGTCGGCCTTCTGGATGAAGGCCTGCAGGTTGCTGATGTCGACGCGGCCGTAGCGGTCGTCGCGCTCGCCCGGAGGCGTGTAGAAGGGTCCGAACGCGTTCGAGTAATTGTAGGCGTAGCCCGTGACCGCGCCGCCGACATAGATGTCGCCGATGCCCGTGGTGAAGCAGGCGGGGTTCGGGTTCTGCTTGATGACGCCGCCGAAGGCGGGGAAGGTGATCGTGGCCTTGCAGGCCTCGACCACCGGGGCCGGGGGCGGGGCCGCCGGCATGTCCGCCGCCTGAGCCTGTCCGAGGCAGAGCGATATCGCGGCCGCGGCCGTGCCGCACTGCAGGAACAGTTTGAAGGTCATCGTGTCGAGCCCCAATGTTTGATCTTGTATAGTCAAGGTGCCGGATCGGCCCGTGCAGCGCAAAACCAAACTCCAGGCAATTGCCTAGTTTGGAGGCAGTTCAGGGGGGCTCACAGCTTCCATCGGGCCATGTTGCGCCGAGGACACGCTTTTTTGTTCGGGACGGCACTTGCCACGCGACGAATTTGCTGACGGCGGGCCTTCGACGCCGGACCGACCGGGCTCCCGCAACGCCTCACCTTTCGGTGACCGCTCCGCGCCGCCGCCGGGGCCGAACGAATCAGGCCGGCGCGCCCGTCGCGCGATCGAATCGGTGGCTCGAAACGAGAGAGGGCCCCGGCTCTCGCGAGCCGGGGCCCTCCCCTTCGGATCGATGCCCGAGGGCTGACGATCAGTAGTTGTAGGCGCGCTCGCCGTGATCGGCGATGTCGAGACCCTCGCGCTCCTCCTCCTGCGTCACCCGCAGGCCGATCGTGACGTCCACGAGCTTGTAGAGGATCGCCGAGCCGATGCCCGACCACAGGATCGTCATGCCGACCGCCTTGGCCTGCGTGATGAGCTGGGTCGTCAGGTCGTAGGCACCGACGACGAGCTCGCCGGGCTTCGTGGTGTAGTCCGGGATGCCGACGCCGCCGAGATCCGGGTTGACCAGGATGCCGGTCGCGAGGGCGCCGATGATGCCGCCAATGCAATGCACGCCGAACACGTCGAGCGAGTCGTCGTAGCCGATCGCGTTCTTCACGGTGGAGCACATCGCGAAGCAGATCGCGCCAGCGACGAGCCCGAGGACGATCGAGCCCATCGGGCCGGCGAAGCCGGAGGCCGGGGTGACGGCGACGAGGCCGGCGATGGCGCCCGACAGCATGCCGAGCAGCGACGGCTTGCCCTTGAGCGCCCATTCCACGAAGAGCCACGAGACCGCCGCGGCCGCGGTGGCCACGAAGGTGTTGATCATGGCGAGCGCCGTGGTGCCGTTGGCCTCGAGGTTCGAGCCGGCGTTGAAGCCGAACCAGCCGACCCAGAGGAGCGAGGCGCCGATCGTGGTCATGGTCAGGGAGTGCGGGGCGAGCAGGTCCCGGCCGTAGCCGATGCGCTTGCCGAGCATGAGGCAGCCGACGAAGCCCGCGATGCCGGCGTTGATGTGCACGACGGTGCCGCCGGCGAAGTCGAGGGCGCCCCACTTGAAGAGCAGGCCCGCATCGGCGTTGACGGCGTCGAGCGCGTCCTGCGCCGTCTTCTTGGCGGCCTCGTCGGTCGCCGCGGCCAGGGCCTTGGCGGCGTTGCCGACCGCGTCCGGTCCGCCCCAGTACCAGACCATGTGCGCCATCGGGAAGTAGATCAGCGTGACCCACAGGATGGAGAACACGACGAGCGCCGAGAACTTCATCCGCTCGGCGAAGGCGCCGACGATGAGGGCCGGGGTGATCATCGCGAACGTCATCTGGAAGCAGATGTAGACGTATTCGGGGATCACGACGCCGTTCGAGAAGGTGGCGGCCGTCGAGTTCGGGTCGATGCCCTTCAGGAAGGCCTTCGAGAAGCCGCCGATGAAGTCGTTCAGGCCGCCGCCGTTGGTGAAGGCGAGGCTGTAGCCGTAGAAGACCCACAGCAGGCAGACGATGCAGGCGATCGCGAAGACCTGCGTCAGGACGGAGAGCATGTTCTTGGTGCGGACGAGGCCGCCGTAGAACAGCGCCAGGCCCGGCACGGTCATCATCAGGACGAGGGCGCTGGAGATCAGCATCCAGGCCGTATCGCCTTTGGCCGGCACGGGCGAGGCGGCCGGGACTGCGGCAGCCTCCAGCGTCGGCGTCTGCGCCAGGGACGGCTCGACGAGGAGGGCGGCGAGCGCTGCCCCTCCCAAGCCGAGCGCGAGGATGTTGCGAAGTTTCATGGACACGAGACTCCCGATCGCGATGCGATTCTGTTGTGAAACGGTGTGTTGCCGCTGAGCCCGCCGGGGCCCGGCGCGGATTTGGGCCGGCTCAGAGGGCGTCGGCGTCGGTCTCGCCGGTGCGGATGCGGACGGCCTTCTCGAGGGGCATCACGAAGATCTTGCCGTCGCCGATCTGGCCGGTGCGGGCGGCCCCGGCGATCGTGTCGATCACGTTCGCGACGAGATCGGCGGAGACGGCCACCTCGATCTTGAGCTTGGGCAGGAAGCTCACGGCGTATTCGGCGCCGCGGTAGATCTCCGTGTGGCCCTTCTGGCGGCCGTAGCCCTTGACCTCGGTCACTGTCAGGCCGTGCACGCCGATGCCGGTCAGGGCGTCGCGCACCTCCTCCAGCTTGAACGGCTTGATGATGGCCATCACGATTTTCATGGGCGGCGCCCCCTTGTCCGACTGGGAACCGGTGGCCGGAGCCGTCTTGATCGCGACGTCTCGGTCCGGGTTGCGCGAGGATCGGGATGACCCCGCGCTCGCCGCCCCTCATTCAAGGACTATGCCAGCGCTTTCCTGGCCGGGAACCTTTTCCCGACTTCGCCGTCTGCCCAGGTTTTGGACCGCTCATGCTGATGTTCCGGGCGGCAGCCGGCGACAATCTGCCATTCGATTGTGCAGATCGTCTTCGCATTAGGCAAAATTCAGCTTTTCCGGGTCGAAAGCGTCCGGAAGCGCACGGTCGATGCCGTCAATCCTGCGCCCGGCGCGGCCTGATCAATCCCTCCTGCGCGACCGAGGCGATCAGCTCGCCCGCGCGGCTGAAGATCTGGCCACGCGCGAAGCCGCGCGCGCCCTCTGCGGCCGGGCTGTCCTGGGCGTAGAGCAGCCAATCGTCCGCCCTGAAGGGCCGGTGGAACCAGAGCGCGTGGTCGAGGCTCGCCGACTGCATGTCCGTGTCGAACACGGTGCGCCCATGCGCGATCAGGGTCGCGTCGAGGAGCGTCATGTCGGTGGCGTAGGCGAGCACCGCCTGATGGATCGCGGGGTCGTCCGGCAGGGGCGAGGCCGCCCGCAGCCAGACGCGGCAGCGCGGCTCCCGCGGCTCGCGCACGAGGTAGCGCTCGATCGAGACGGGCTTCAGCTCGATCGGGCGCTCGCGGGCGAAATAGGCGGCGACGGGAAACGGGATGCCCTTGCCGCCCGCAGCGAGGAGGGCCCGCGTGTCGGGCAGCGTCTCGGGATCGGGCGCCTCGGGCATCCGGGCCTGATGGCTGTAGCCCTCCTCCACGTCGTGGTAGGAGACCGACATCGCGAAGATCGCGCGCCCGTGCTGGACCGCCTTGACCCGCCGCGTGGTGAAGCTGCGCCCGTCGCGAATGCGCTCGACCTCGTAGATGATCGGCACCTTCGGGTCGCCGCCGAGGAGGAAATAGGCGTGCAGGGAATGCGGCGGGCGCGTGCTCGGCACCGTCCGCGTCGCCGCCACGAGCGCCTGCGCGACGACCTGCCCCCCGAACACCCGCGGCCAGCCGATCTGCGGGCTGACGCCGCGGAACAGATCGACCTCCAGGCGCTCGAGGTCGAGGATGTCGAGGAGTTCGGCGACGAGTCCGGTCATGGCATCACATGCGGCTGAAGGGGGCCTTGTGGCCTCGGGCGGCAGGTCATAGCAGGCTTGGGCAACACCGATCCACGGGAGGCGACGGAGCCATGACGAGTTCGACAGCCCGGCCCGGCGCCCGCTCCCTCCTCGTCGCCGGCGGCGGCATCCCCGGTCTCGCCCTGGCGCTCGCCCTCGGGCAGGCGCACGGGCCGGCGCTCCGGATCACCGTCTGCGATCCCGGCCTCGCCGCGGCGGCCGCCCGCCAGCGCGGGCGGGCCTACGCGGTCGCCGCGGGCGCGCGGCGCATGCTGGACCGGCTCGGGATCTGGGGCCGCCTCGCGGGCGCGGCGCAGCCCATCCGCGACATGGCGATCAGCGACAGCCGGCTCGCCGATCCCGTCCGGCCCGTCTTCCTGACCTTCGGGCAGGACCGCGAGGCGGACGCCCCCTTCGCCCACATGGTCGAGGCCGAGCCCCTCGCCGAGGCCCTGGTCTCGGCCGCGCGGGAGGCGGAAATCGCCCTCGATCCGGTCGGCGTGGCGCGCGCGCGGCCGGAGCGGGGCGCGATGCGCGTCGCCCTGGCGGATGGCCGCGTTCTCACGGCGAGCCTCGTCGTGGCCGCGGACGGGGCGCGCTCGCGCCTGCGCGAGGCCGCCGGCATCGGCTGGGTCGGCTGGTCCTACCCGCAATCGGGCATCGTCGCGACGATCGGGCACGCCCGCGATCACGAGGGCCGGGCCTGGGAGCATTTCCTGCCGGGTGGCCCCTTCGCGATCCTGCCCCTCAGCGCGGGCGGCCCCCTCGGCCATCGCTCCTCGATCGTCTGGACGGAGCGCGCGGCGGAGGTGCCGGCCCTGCTCGGCGGCGGGCCGGAGGAGGTCCTGGCCGAGATCGAGCGGCGCTTCACCCTCAATCTGGGGGAGCTCGCCCTGCTCGACGGGCCGAGCGCCCATCCCCTCGCCTTCGGCCTCGCCCGCAGCTTCCGGGCGGAGCGCCTCGCGCTCCTCGGCGATGCCGCCCACGTCATCCATCCGATCGCCGGCCAGGGGCTCAATCTGGGGCTCGCCGACGCGGCGGCGCTCGCCGAGGCCGTGAGCGACGCCGTGCGCCTCGGGATGGATCCCGGCGGGGAGGATGTGCTGCGCGCCTACGAGCGCAGCCGCCGCTTCGACGCGCTGGCGATGGCGGCGGCCACCGACGGGCTCAACCGGCTGTTCTCGAACGACGTGCTGCCGGTGCGCCTCATCCGCGACCTCGGCCTCGGCCTCGTCGACCGGATGCCGGCGCTGAAGCGCTACTTCATCGGCGAGGCCGCGGGCCAGCGCGGCGCGCAGCCCCGGCTCATGAGGGGCGAGGCGCTGTAGCGCCCCGCCGGAGGCCGCTCAGGCCTTCTTCTCGCCCTTTGCGCGCTCGATCCCCTCGAGGATCAGGCGGTGGGCCTCGGCCTTGTCGCCCCAGCGCACGACCTTGACCCACTTGCCGGGCTCCAGGTCCTTGTAATGCTCGAAGAAGTGCTGGATCTGGCTGAGCGTGATGTCGGGCAGGTCGGTGTAGTTCTCGATGCGGTCGTAGCGCATCGTCAGGTGGCGCGAGGGCACGGCCACGATCTTCTCGTCCTCGCCCGCATTGTCCTCCATCACGAGGACGCCGACCGGGCGCACGCTCATGATCGCGCCCGGCGCGATGGCCCGGGTGTTGGCCACGAGCACGTCGCAGGGGTCGCCGTCGCCCGAGAGCGTGTGCGGGATGAAGCCGTAATTCCCCGGATAGACCATCGAGGTGTAGAGGAAGCGGTCGACGACGAGCGCGCCCGCATCCTTGTCCATCTCGTACTTGATCGGTTCGCCGCCGAGCGGGACCTCGATGATCACGTTGACGTCCTGCGGCGGAGTCTTGCCGATCGAGATGGCGTCGATACGCATGGTCCCTCGTCTCCGGTATCGGGGGCGCGAGCCCCGTCCGCCGGTCTCTTAAAGCCGTTGCCCGACGAAGGAAATCGGCCACGCCCCGCCGTGGCGACGTTTCCGCCGAATCGTTGCCGACGCGGCCCTCACCGGACCCGGTACGCGGCCCTCACCGGAACAGGTATCCGACCTTGGCGAGGCGCAATCCGGCGATTCGGTCGAGGCCCCGCGGCCCGGGGACGCCGCCGAGACCTTCGTAGAAGGCGCCCGCCCGCTCGTTCTCCTCCAGCGACCAGACGCCGACGCGCGCGAGCCCGTGATCGCCCAGATCGTTGCGCACGGCCCGGAACAGGCGCCGGCCGAGCCCGACGCCCTGGTATTCGGGGGCGAGGTAGAGCTCGTCGATCTCGCCCTCCGCCTTCAGGGCGACGCTGCGGGCCCGCCCGTAGGCCGCGTAGCCGACGACGCCCTCGGCCGTCTCGACCACGGCGATCGGCCGTCCGCGGCGCAGGGCGCCCCGCCACCAGCGGCCGTCCCGCTGCGCGATCAGGCGTTCCAGGGCGAGCCCGGGAATGATGCCGCGATAGGCTTCCCGCCAGGACGCGTCGAACACCGCGGAGAGGGACCCCGCGTCGCTCTCGCGGGCCCGGCGGATGCTCGTCGTGCTGCGCGTGCTCATGCCCCGGATCCCTTCTCGCAAGCGTGCTTCGTTGCCGGTGGGAAACCCGAATGCCCTGCCTCAGGTTCTGCCCGGATGCCGGCAAAGAGAAGGCAAGGCCGATGCCGGAAACGTACCCTCGATTTGCGAGGGTCCGGCCGGGCTGTTAGAGGCGGCCTCCGCCCCTTCCGCGAGCCCTTCCGCGCATCCCGTGTTCAACCGATTCCGCACCACCGAGGTCCGCAACGCGCGGCGTCTGGCCCGCATCGCCCGCTTCGAGCGGCCGATCTCGGGGCCGGGCGCCCGCCTGATGGCCTGGGCGAACATGCTCCTCGTGGATCACGGGGTGTTCCGCCTCGCCTATCTGAACCGGCACCGGGTCGGGGCCGGCGAGATCTGGCGCTCGGCCCAGCCGAGCCCGCGCGACCTCGCCCGCTTCCACCGCCAGGGCGTGCGCACGATCATCTCGCTCCGCGGCGGGCGCGAGCACGGGTCGTGGCCCCTGCAGCGGGAGGCCTGCGAGCGGCACGGGCTGAAGCTCGTCGAGTTCGTGCTGCGCTCCCGCGACGCGCCGTCGCGGGAGACGATCCTCGCCGCACGCGACGTCTTCGCGGGCATCGAGTACCCGGCGGTGATGCATTGCAAGTCGGGGGCGGACCGGGCGGGGCTCGCCGCCGCCCTCTACCTGATCCTGCACGAGAACCGGCCCGTGGCCGAGGCGGCCCGCCAGCTCTCGGCGCGCTTCGGCCATTTCCGCTTCGCCAAGACCGGGATCCTCGACGCGTTCTTCGCGCTCTACCTGCGCGAGGGCGAGCCGCGGGGGCTCGACTTCCTCACCTGGGTCGAGACCGCGTACGATCCGGAGGCGCTCCGGCGGTCCTTCCGGGCGGGGTTCTGGTCCGACGTGCTGGTCGACCGGGTGATCCGGCGCGAGTAGGCCGCTACTCCGCCGCGAGCCGGGTCGTCTCGCGGAAGGGGTGGGCCGGGTAGACGCCGATGATCTTGCACTCGCGCGAGAAGTAGCGGAGCTCGTCGAGGGCCCGGGCCAGTCCCGGATCGTCCGGGTGCCCGTCGACCTCGGCGTAGAACTGCGTCGCCGTGAACTGGCCCTCGACCATGTAGCTCTCGAGCTTCGACATGTTGACGCCGTTCGTCGCGAAGCCGCCGAGCGCCTTGTAGAGGGCGGCCGGGATGTTGCGCACCCGGAAGATGAAGCTCGTCACCATCGGCCCCTCGCCGGCCTGCGCCGTGATCGGATCGGGCGAGAACACCACGAAGCGGGTGGTGTTGTGCGCCTCGTCCTCGACGTCGCGCGCCAGGATCTCGAGTCCGTAGACCTCGGCGGCGAGTGCCGGGGCGAGCGCGCCCCGCGTCGGGTCGCCGGCCTCCGCCACCTCGCGCGCGGCGCCGGCCGTGTCGCCGGCGACCACCGCCTTGAGCCCGAGCCGCCGGATGATGCGGCGGCACTGGCCCAGCGCGTGGACGTGGCTGTGCACGCTGGTCAGCCCCTCGGCGGATGCGCCCGGAAGCGCCATCAGCTGGAAGTGGATCGGCAGGAAGTGCTCGGCCACGATGTGGAGCGGCGAGGTCGGCAGCAGGTGGTGGATGTCGGCGACCCGCCCCGCGATCGAGTTCTCGATCGGGATCATGGCGAGCGCGGCGCGCCCCTCCGTCACCGCCGCGAAGGCGTCCTCGAAGGTCGGGCAGGGCAGTGGCGTCCAGTCCGGATAGGCCTGCGCGCAGAGGATGTGCGAGTTGGCGCCGGGCTCGCCCTGGTAGGAGATGGTGCGGTTGGTCATCGTGCGTCAGTTCAGGCGGCGGGCGCCCATCAGGGCGCGGGCGCGTTCGAGGTCATGGGGCGTGTCGACGCCGAGCGGAAGGTCGTCGACGACGATCGCGTCGATGCGCATGCCGGCCTCGAGCGCCCGCAGCTGTTCCAGCTTCTCGCGGGTCTCGAGGTGGCCGGGCGGCAGGGCCATGAAGCGGGCGAGCGCCGTGCGGCGATACGCGTAGAGGCCGATATGGTGATGGAGCGCCCCCTCCCCCCACGGGGCGCGGGCCCGCGTGAAGTAGAGGGCGCGCAGCCGGTCCGGGCCGACCGGGACGCCGACGAGCTTGACCACGTTCGGGTCGGTCGCCTCCTCGTCGCGGGTGATCACGGCGCAGAGCGTGGCGATGTCGACGGCCCGGTCGGCGAGGGGCGTCACGGCCGCGCCGATGGCGCGCGGGTCGATCGTCGGCAGGTCGCCCTGGACGTTGACGACGACATCGTGATGGCCTTCCGGATCGACGATCTCCAGCGCCTCGGCGAGGCGATCCGAGCCCGAGGGGTGATCGGCCCGCGTCATCACCGCGAGGCCGCCGACCGCCTCGACCGCCGCCGCGATCTCCGGCGCGTCGGTCGCCACCACAACCGGGCCGATGCCCGCCTCCGTCGCGCGGCGCCAGACATGCACGATCATCGGCTCGCCGGCGATGTCGGCGAGCGGCTTGTTCGGCAGGCGCGTCGCGGCGAGCCGCGCGGGGATCAGGACCAGGGGGTCGGACATGCTGTCAACAACCTTCGCAACAGCCTTCGCGACAGCCCTCGTGGCAGGCTTCGTCTCGCGGCCGGGGTGCTTAACAGGCGGCAGGCGTGTTGTCATGGCGAGGATTCGAGGGACACTTGTCCCGCTCCGTGGCCTCTGCGACCTCGCGGTCGCCGAATCCGCCATTGTCAAGATCCGTGCGGAGCGGCTAAGGCACCCTCGAACTTTTCCAAGGTCGGCGCCTTCCCCCGCCGGTCGCAATCTTGTGCCGCGGGGGCGCAGCCCGGCGGCGCGCCGGAGTTGTCGAGAATGGACTCATTCGAGGTGAACAAGGTTGCCGGCGCGGTGCTCGGAGCCTTGCTGTTCGCGATGGGATCGGGGTTCGTCGCCGAGCTGATCTACCACCCGAAGCCCGCGGGCAGCGCCGGCTACGAGCTGCCGGAGCCGAAGGCCGAGGCCGGCGGCGCCCCCGCCGCGAAGGCCGAGCCCGTCTCCGTGCGGCTCGCCAGCGCCAATGTCGAGAAGGGGCAGGCCGGGACGAAGGCTTGCCAGTCCTGCCACAGCTTTGAGAAGGGCGGCCCGAACAAGGTCGGTCCCCATCTCTGGGACGTGGTGGAGCGCCAGAAGGCCCATGAGCCGGGCTTCGACTACTCGGCCAGCCTGAAGGAGAAGGGCGGCGCCTGGACCTACGAGGATCTCGACCACTTCCTGGAAAGCCCCAAGGGCTACGCGAAGGGCACGAAGATGGCCTTCGCCGGCATCTCCTCCCCGCAGGAGCGCGCCAACGTCATCGCCTACCTGCGTACGCTCTCCGACAGCCCGAAGCCGCTTCCCGCCGCCGAGAAGGCCGACGCCAAATCGGGCGAGGCCAAATCGGGCGAGGCCAAGCCGGCGGACGCGAAGCCGGCGGATGCGAAGCCCGAGTCCAAGCCCGCCGACGCCGCGCCGACGAAGGCCGGGGGCGACAAGCCCTCCGCCGAGACGCCGGCGGCGAACAAGCCCTCCGAGGGCAAGGACAGCCCGGCCAAGCCCGCCGACACGAAGGAGGCCAAGCCCGTCGGGCCGAAGCCCGCCGGCAGCGTCGAGGGCCACAACGAGGTCGCCCCGCAGCAGGCCCCCGAGGCCGGCGGCCCGGCGCCCTCCGCCAAGGACGCGCCCGCACCCGCCGCCCCGAGCGCGCCCGACGCGACGGAGGCTCCCGCCAAGCCCGATCCGGCGGCCGAGCAGAAGGCGAAGGATCTCGACGCAGGCAGCAAGCCCGCGCAGCAATAGAGGGCGTCCGACGCCCCAGCGAAGGCCGGGCCCCGCGCCCGGCCTTCGTCGTTCTGCCGGTCCCGCCCGGCCCTCCGCCCCGCTTGATACAGGTGAATGCGGCCGGAGCCTCGTGCGGCCACAAAGCGGTATGCACACGCTCCCGCGTCCCGCACGGATCGACTTCACCTTCCAGGCCCGCACCGACCGGTGCCTCGCGCTCACCCGCCTCGCGATCGAGTCGAGCCGGGCCCGGATCGAGGAATCGGTGCGGCTCCTCCAGCGTCCGCGCCTCGCCAAGGCCCCGCCCTCGGACGCTTCCTGACCGGGCGGGAGCCCTGCGCGGACGCGCCGGCTTGGCGTGCGGCGCCCGTCCGTCCTAGAACGTCGCCCGGCCCCGCGTCCCGACCCCGGTCGGGCGCCCACCGGGAGATCGCTCCACCGTGACAGCCCACGCCCTGATCGGACGCCTCTTCGCCGCGACGCTCTGCGTCGCCCTACCGGGGCTTCCGGCCAGAGCGGCGCCCGAATCCTCCGCCGCCTCCGTGGCCGCGCCGACGGGCGAGTGGGCGCACGCCGTCACGCTGATGGGCCAGCCGAAATACGGGCCGGACTTCAAGCATTTCGAGTACGCCAAGCCCGACGCGCCGAAGGGCGGCCTCGTGCGCCTCGGCGCGCTCGGCGGCTTCGACAACCTCAACACGATCGTGTCGGGGCTCAAGGGCGATCTCGAGGGCGGGGTCCTGCTCATCTACGACACGCTGATGACGGAATCCCTCGACGAGCCCTTCACCTCCTACGGGCTGCTCGCCGAATCCGTCCGGATCGCGCCCGACCTGTCCTCGGTCACGTATCGGCTGCGCGAGGGCGGGCGCTGGCATGACGGGAAGCCGATCACGGCCGAGGACGTGATCTGGTCCTTCGGCATCCTCAAGGACAGCAGCCCCTTCTACGCCGCCTACTACCAGAACGTGGCAAAGGCCGAGCAGACGGGCGAGCGCGAGGTCACCTTCACCTTCAGCGAGACCGGGAACCGCGAGTTGCCGCAGGTGATCGGCCAGCTCCGCGTGCTGCCCAAGCACTGGTGGACGGGCAAGAACGCCGAGGGCAAGGCGCGCAATCCCACCGAGACCAGCCTGGAGATCCCCCTCGGCTCCGGCCCCTATCGCCTCGCCAAGGTCGATCCGGGCCGCAGCGCGACCTACGAGCGGGTGGCCGATTACTGGGGCAAGGACCTGCCGGTGAATGCCGGGCGCAACAACCTCGGCACGATCCGCAATGAGTATTTCCGCGACTCGACCGTGCTGGTCGAGGCGCTGAAGGGCGACCTCTACGATTTCCGCACCGAGAACGTCGCCCGCAACTGGGCCACCGCCTACGACGACTTCCCCGCCGTCAAGGAGGGCCGCCTCGTCAAGGAGGAGTTCCCGGACCGCGGGAACGGCATCATGCAGGCCTTCGTGTTCAACCTGCGCCGGGACAAGTTCAAGGACGAGCGCGTGCGGCGCGCCTTCAACCTCGTCATGAATTTCGAGGAGATGAACCGGGCCCTGTTCTTCGGCCTCTACAAGCGGATCGACTCCTACTATTTCGGCTCGGAGCTCGCCTCCTCGGGCCTGCCCGAGGGCGAGGAGAAGGCGATCCTGGAGAGCGTCAGGGACAAGGTCCCGGCCTCCGTCTTCACCACGCCCTACAGGAACCCGGTCAATGACGGCCCCGACGCCGTGCGGGCGAACCTGCGCGAGGCGGTCAAGCTCCTGCGCGAGGCGGGCTACGAGCTGCGCGGCGGCAAGATGGTCGACGCCAAGACCGGCGAGCCGCTCACGGTCGAGTTCCTCGAATTCCAGAACGTCTTCGAGCGGGTGATCCTGCCGTTTGCCGCGCAGCTGAAGCTGATCGGCATCGATTCGACGCTGCGCGTCATCGATCAGGCGCAGTACCAGAACCGGATGCGCGCCTTCGAGTTCGACATCACGACGAGTTCCTGGCCCGAATCGCTCTCGCCGGGCAACGAGCAGCGCGAGTACTGGGGCTCGGCCGCATCCGACAAGCCGGGTGCGCGCAACATCGCCGGCATCAAGGATCCGGGCATCGACGCCCTGATCGAGAAGGTGATCTTCGCCAAGGACCGGCCCGGCGTCGTCGCCGCGACCCGCGCCCTCGACCGGACCCTGCTCGCCCACCATTACGTGGTGCCGCAATGGGCCTCCGGCGTCTCCCGCACCCTGCGCTGGAACCGCTTCGGCCATCCGGACCTGCTGCCGCGCTACGGCGGCTCGGGCTTCCCGACGACGTGGTGGTACGACGAGACGCTGGCCGCCAAGACCGGGGCGCCCCGTTGAGCCCCGCTCCCACACGGCGCGGCCTCGTCCTCGGCGCCGGGGCGCTCGCCGGCGCGGCCTGCCTGCCGCGCGGAGCCCGCGCCCAGAATCCCCGGCCCGCCCACGGCCTCTCGAGCTTCGGCGACCTGAAATACCCGGCCGATTTCCAGAATTTCGACTACGTGAACCCGGCCGCGCCCCATGGCGGCCGGTTCTCGGCGCAGCTCTCGGCGACCTTCGGCAACCAGAACGGCAACACCTTCAACACGCTCAACGTCTACGTCCTGCGCGGAGACGGTGCGGCGGGCATGAACCTCACCTTCGACAGCCTGATGGTGCGCGCCCTCGACGAGCCGGACGCGCTCTACGGCCTCGTTGCCCGCGCGGTCGAGGTGAGCGAGGACGGGCTCACCTACACGTTCCGCCTGCGCCCGCAGGCCCGCTTCCATGACGGGTCGCGGCTGACGGCCCGGGACGTCGCCGCCTCGCTGAAGCTCCTCAAGGCGAAGGGGCATCCCGAGATCTCGCAGGTGATCGCCGACATGACGGACGCGGCGGCCCCCGACGAGGGCACCGTGATCGTCACCTTCGCGCCCGGGCGCAGCCGCGACCTGCCGCTCTTCGTAGCGCAATTGCCGATCTTCTCGGCGGCCTATTACGAGACCCGCGACTTCGAGGCGGCGAGCCTGGAGCCGCCGCTCGGCTCCGGCCCCTACCAGGTCGGGCGGCTCGATGTCGGCCGCTTCATCGAGTTGGAGCGGGTGCGCGACTACTGGGCGGCCGACCTGCCGGTCAATGTCGGCCAGAACAACTTCGATTCGATCCGCTACGAGTATTTCCGCGACCGGCAGGTGGCCTTCGAGGCGTTCAAGAGCGGCGCCTTCACCTACCGGGAGGAGTTCACCGCCCGCGTCTGGGCGACGGGCTACGACTTCCCGGCCGTCAAGGAAGGCCGCGTCGTGCAGACGACCCTGCCCGACGCCACCCCCTCCGGCACGCAGGGCTGGTGGATCAACACCCGCCGCGAGCCCTTCCGCGATCCGCGGGTGCGCGAAGCGATCGGCCTCTGCTTCGATTTCGATTGGACGAACCGCAACCTGATGTACGGCGCCTACACGCGCACGGCCTCGTATTTCGAGAACTCGGACCTCAAGGCGACGGGCAAACCCTCGGCGGAGGAACTCGCCCTCCTCGACCCCCTGCGCGACGGCCTGCCGGCGGAGGTGTTCGGCGAGGCCTGGACCCCGCCCGCCTCGGACGGCTCCGGCCAGGACCGGGCGCTCCTCAGCCGCGCGGTGGCGCTGCTGCGCGAGGCCGGCTGCACCCGCGAGGGCGGCATAGCCCGCTTGCCCGGCGGCAAGCCGATCGAGATCGAGTTCCTCGACACCGACCCCGCGCTCGAGCCGCACACCCACCCCTTTATCCGCAATCTCGGGCTGATCGGCATCAAGGGCACGATCCGGCAGGTGGATCCTTCGCAATACCAGGCGCGCCTCAACGACTTCGCCTTCGACGTCACCTCGCGCCGCTTCACGAACGGCGTCACGCCGGGCGCCGAACTCCGCCAGGCCTACGGCTCGCGCGCGGCCGGCACGCCGGGCTCGAACAACCTCGCGGGCATCGCGGACCCGGCGATCGACGCGCTCCTCGACAAGGTCGCGAACGCCGCCTCGCGCCAGGACCTGACCCATGCCTGCCGCGCCCTCGACCGGGTGCTGCGGGCCGGCCGCTACTGGGTGCCCATGTGGTATTCGGGCAGCCACCGCCTCGCGGTCTGGGACGTCTACGGCCGCCCGGCCGCCGGCCCGCGCTATGGGCTCGGCGCGCCCTCCATCTGGTGGTTCGACGCCGACAAGGCGCGCCGGATCGGCCGCAACTGACCGCGGAAGGGGACCCTCGTGCTCGCCTACATCCTGCGCCGCGTCGCCCTGATGATCCCGACCCTGTTCGGGATCATGCTGATCACCTTCGCGATCGTGCAATTCGCCCCCGGCGGCCCGGTGGAGCGGGTGCTGGCCCAGCTCCAGGGCCAGGGCGACGGCGCGCTCTCGCGCGTGACCGGCGGCGCGGGCGATCTCGGCGGCGGGATGTCCGCCAACCGCACCGGCGAGACGAGCTCGAAGTACCGCGGCGCGCAGGGGTTGAGCCCGGAATTCATCGCCAAGCTCGAGCAGCAATTCGGCTTCGACCGGCCGGCACCCGAGCGCTTCGCCAAGATGCTCTGGGATTATGCCCGGTTCGATTTCGGGCGGAGCTATTTCCGCGACGTCAGCGTGCTGCAGCTGATCCGCGAGCGCCTGCCGGTCTCGATCTCGCTGGGGCTCTGGATGACGCTCCTGTCCTACGCGATCTCGATCCCGCTCGGCATCCGCAAGGCCGTGAAGGACGGCTCCCGCTTCGATCTCTGGACCTCCTTCGTCGTCATCATCGGCTACGCGATCCCGGGCTTCCTGTTCGGGCTGATGCTGATCATCCTGTTCGCGGGCGGCTCCTTCGTGCAGATCTTCCCCCTGCGCGGCCTCACCAGCGAGGGCTGGGAGAGCTTCACCTGGGGTGAGAGGATCGTTGATTACGCCTGGCACATGGTGCTGCCGCTCACCGCCCTGGTGATCGGGGCCTTCGCCACCTCGACGCTGCTGACCAAGAACTCCTTCCTCGACGAGATCCGCAAGCAATACGTGCTGACCGCCCGCATGAAGGGCCTGAGCGAGCGCCGCGTCCTCTACGGGCACGTCTTCCGCAACGCGATGCTGATCGTGGTGGCGGGCTTTCCCGGGGCCTTCATCTCGGCCTTCTTCACGGGCTCGCTCCTGATCGAGACGATCTTCAGCCTGGACGGGCTCGGCCTGCTCTCGTTCCAGTCGATCGTCGGGCGCGATTATCCGGTCGTCTTCGCCACGCTCTACATCTTCTCCCTGCTCGGGCTCGCGGTGAACCTGCTCTCCGACCTCATCTACGTCTGGATCGACCCGCGCATCGACTTCTCCGCGCGCGCGACCTGAGGGCGCTCCCTCAGGTCGTGTGGAGCCGGAGGAGGAAGAGGTCCGCCCCCGCGAGATGGAAGCACGCTCCGTCGAGGAGAGGCGGCTTCGCGAAAGGGTCGATCGCGCAGGCGCGCGCCTCCGACTCGCCGGGCCCTCCGCCGAGGACCCGCGCCAGGGCCCAGTCGGGGAAGTCTCCCGGCGGCAGCTGGGTCTGCGCGGCGCCGGCGAGAAGCGGGCGGGCGGCGTCCGGCGCGAAGCGAAGGACCGCCACGAGGAGCCAGTCGGACGGGCCGAGGCCGCCCGCCTCGCCCAGCGCCTGCGTCTGCCACCACGCCTCCTGCGGCCGCGCCGGCAGGCGGATCAGCCGCCCGAGGGCCTCGATATCGGTGCTGACGGTCACGGCCTCTGTCCTCTCCCGCGCAACGGCGCGCCCTGTGGCGGCGAGGCCGAGCGCCTGACCGCCAAGCACTTGCCCCCCGAGCACTTGCCCCCCGAGCGAGAGGCCGAGGCGCAGCAGCGCGGCCCGCCGCGTCAGGGAGCCCGGTCCCCGGTCCGGGCTCACAGGCGGTTCCGCAAGCGGCGATTGTCGGAGGGCCGCCTCTGCCGCGAGGTGTCCGCCAGGGTCACGCGGGCGGCGGCCACCGCCGAGCCGCGCCATGCGACGTGCCGCTGAACCTCCGCCACATTGAGATATTGCTGCGCCAGCCCCGTGATCTCGAACAGGCCGTTGGCGTCGTCCGGTATGCCGGTGGCGATGTCCTGCGCGCCCGGGTTGAAGTTGTACATGTCCTCGACGTGGATGGTCATCGTCATCTCGTAGACCGGGTAGGCGGGATGCGCGCTCACGATCACGTCGGCGCTGATCCAGAAATTGTGCGCGCCGATGGCCTTCTGCCAATTCTCGGTCTGCGGGTAGGGAAACGGGGACTGGGTGCCGCCCGCCGCGAGCGCGGTCGAGGTCATGCTGAAGCTTGCATCGCGCCTCGGGAAGGACCGCTCGTAGAGGCCGACGGCGCCCTCGCGCGCGTCGCGGATCATGTTGTCGAGGGTGATCCGCCCGCTCGGATCGTCCCGCAGGTAGCGCTCGTAGCCGATCCGCCGCGTCCGCCCGCTTCCTTCCAGAAAGTGCCGATAGGCGGCGAGCGCATCCGGCACGTCGTTGTGCGGCAGGAACGGTACGTTCTGGCCGGCTTCGGCGGCTTCCAGCAGCAGCTTCCAGCGGGCCAGCGTCTTCCGGTCGCCGAGCGACGGCGCGCGCTTCTGATACTGGTCGAGGAAGCCGTTGTCGTGGCGGATCTTCGGGCGGATCGGCGGACCGATCGAGTAGAGGGCGCGCGGCACCGTCGAACGCTCCGGGTTGTTCAGGTTCGGGCTCCCGGCCGGCCGGCGACGACTGGTCGGAGACCCGGGCGCGCTCCCGCGTGACTTGAGCTTGGCAGTCTTCGCGGCCGAGCTCAAGCGGGCAGACAGGCCCCGCCCCCGCCGCTGCCGGGCCGGGCGCGCAAGCCCCATTTGCAGCCGGGCCCCCGCGCTGCTATCGGGCGCGACGCCTGGATCCCGGAAGCGCGCGTGTCTCCCCTCTCCCTCGTCATCCGGCCCGAGCATCCCGACGACGGGCCGGCCATCGAGCGCCTGCATGCCCGGGCCTTCGGGCCGGGACGCTTCGCCCGCACCGCCTACCGCCTGCGCGAGGGCGTGGGGCACCGGACCGAGCTCAGCTTCACGGCCCTCGTCGGCACCTTCCTCGTCGGTTCGGTGCGGGTCGGACCCGCCCGGGCGGGCGACCGGCCGATCCTGGTGCTCGGCCCTCTCACCGTCGATCCGAGCTTCGGCAACCGCGGCGTCGGGGCCGCCCTGATGGAGGCGAGCCTGTCGGCGGCGCGGGAGGCCGGGCACGGCCTCGTCGTGCTGGTGGGAGACGCCCCCTATTACCGCCGCTTCGGCTTCGTGCCGGTGCCGACCGGCCGCCTCGTCCTGCCGGGTCCGGTCGATCCGGCCCGCTTCCTCTGGCTTGAACTCGCCGAGGGCGCCTTCGCGGCGGCCGAAGGCCCGGTCTCGGGCGGCTGAACCTGCGCGCGCCGGAGGGGCGATGAGCACCAACTATTTCGACGCGTTCATCCTCGCCTCCGCCGACAGCCCGGCCGATGCCGGCCTCGCCCCCCTGAAGTCGGGCTCGATCGCGCAGATCCAGCACGCCCTCCTCCTCGCCGATCCCTACGGGCTCACGAGCGACGACCTGCTGTTCGAGGTCCATGCGAGGCGCCGCGCCCTCACGGAGGCGGAGCGGCCGGCGGAGCGCGCCGCCTTCCTGGCCCGGCCGCAGGCGTGCCTGCGCGCCTCGCCGCTGGTGAAGCTGCACGGCTGGGGGCTGCACCACGATGCGGCGGGCCGCGTCGCGGCCTACGGCGTCGAGACGCAGGCCTATGCGATGTTCGCCGCGCGCACGGACCTCAGGATCGTTCCCGGCATGCGCACCCGGCGCGCCTGAGCCTCAGCCGGCGGCTCAGGCGGCGCGCCCGCGGCGCCCCTCCACGAGCCACATCGCCAGCAGCGCCGCGCCGATGGCGGCCAGAGCCCAGAGGCCGAGGGCGAGCGGGTAGACCTCGACGCCCCGGATGATGGCGCTGTCGCTCGGGCGGAAGCCGATCCAGTCGCCGCCGCTCAGGCGTCCGCTGCGCACGCTCTGCAGACGCGGCACGCTGATCCCGCCCGCATCCGCCACGCGGCGGATCGAGCCGCCCGTCGCCTCGGCGAGCGCCCGCGTCCGCTCGGTGTCGCTGAACACGTCGGTGAGCTCGCGCGGATTGGCCGGGCCGACGCTGACGAAGGCGACGAGGGATCCGGAGCGCAGCGTGTGGAGGCCGAGCTCGCTCGCCTCGAAGGTCGCCGAGAACAGGCCGGGCTGCGCCTCCGTGAGGGTCAGGGTCCGTTCCTGCCCGGTCGGGCCGGTGACGGTGACGGGCTCGGCCGTGTCCGACATGGTCTGGCGCTCGACGCGGACCTCGCGGCCCCGGCCCGTGGTCTGGGCGCGCAGCGCCTCCTCCTCCAGCGCCGGCTCCTTCATCAGCCAGTGGCCGAGGCGGCGCAGCAGGTCGAGATGCGGGCCGCCCTCTTGGTAGCCCCGCGCCCAGAGCCAGGCATGGTCCGAGAGCAGCAGCGCGACGCGCCCCTTCTCCTCGCGGGAGAGCGCGAGCAATGGCAGGTTGTTGGCCCCTGCCAGGATCGGCTGGATCCCGGGCCGGGTCTGCGCCGCGACGATGCGCAGCCAGTCGCCCCAGGCCGGCGGGCTCGATTCGGAGCCGGGCAGCGCCCGCGTGACGGGGTGGCGCGCCCCGGTCTGCGTGAGGGCGGCCTTGTAGGGCTGCTCGACGACCCGGCCGTTCGGGTCGCCCGGCAGGATGGAGGAGAGCCGGGTGCGGGCGAGGCTCGCCGAGGAGGCGAATTCCGGGCCCGCCGCGATGAGGAGCGCGCCGCCTTCCTGCACGTAGCGGACGATGTTGTCGAAATAGGCCGAGGGCAGCACGCTCTGGTTGGCGTAGCGGTCGAAGATGATCAGGTCGAAATCCTTGATCTTCTGGACGAACAGCTCGCGCGTCGGGAAGGCGATCAGGGAGAGTTCGGAGATCGGCGTGCCGTCCTGCTTCTCGGGCGGGCGCAGGATGGTGAAGTGGACGAGATCGACATTGGCGTCGGACTTGAGGAGGTTGCGCCACGTCCGCTCGCCCTGGTGCGGCTCGCCGGAGACGAGGAGCACGCGCAGCTTCTCGCGGATGCCCTCGATCGGCAGCACCGCCCGGTTGTTGACCGTGGTCAGCTCGCCCGGCAGCGGCTCGACCTCGATCTCGACGACGTTCGGGCCGCCATGCTCGATCTTCGTCGTCAGCGCGAAGGCCCTGCCCGTCGGCACGCTGCGCCGGCCGATCTGCTCGCCGTCGCGGCGGACCGTCACCACGGCGTTGCCGGTGCCGCCCCGCTCCATCACCTCGGCCCGGATCGTCAGCTCCTTGCCGACGATGCCGAAGCGGGGCGCTTCCAGGAGCTTGATCTGCCGGTCGCGCTCGTCCGGATGCCCGGTGACGAGGACGTGGAGCGGCGCCTTGAGGCCGAGCGCGGCGGCGGTGGCCGGGATGTCGTGGATCACGCCGTCCGTCAGCATCACGACGCCCGCCAACCGCTCCGGCGGCACGTCGGCGAGCGATTGCGAGAGCGCCGCGAAGAGTTGCGTGCCGCCGTCGCCCTCGCGGGAATCCGGCACGTCGATGAAGCGCGGCTCGATGTTGGTGAGGCCGCCGAAGCGGCGCTGCAGCTCGGCCCGGACCTGATCGGTCATGGCCGGGCGATCGCCGAGCGATTGCGAGCCCGAGCGGTCGACGACGACCGCCGCGACGTCCTTCACCGGCTCGCGGTCCTCGCGCACGAGGGAGGGGTTCGCGAGGGCGGCGAGGACGAGGATCAGCACGAGGGCCCGCAGGCCCGCCGTCCGCCCGCGCGCCACGAGGGCGAGGCCGCCGAACAGGAGGGCGAGCACGCCGAAGCCGGCGAGAACCGGCCAGGGGACGAGGGGCGTGAAGCTGAGGCTCAGCACGGAGCGAGCCCTCCGCGATCAGGGGTGCACCGGCGATCATCAAGCCCGCGCCGCGCCCCCGCTCCCGTTCGGGAGAGGGACGGGGTGAGGGGTGCGACCGTTTCCGAAAAACCTGTCCCCCTCACCCGGTCGGCTCGCGCGGCGTCGACCTCTCCCGGGCGGGAGAGCTGAAGGGCGCCCGATCGAGCCGGGCTGCGAGCCGGCGACCGTCTCACCTGTGCCTGCATGTTCCTCACTGTCCGAGCCGCTCCAGCAGGGCCGGCACGTGGACCTGATCCGCCTTGTAGTTGCCGGTCAGCGTGTACATCACGATGTTGACGCCGCCGCGGAAGGCCATCTCGCGCTGGCGCTGGTCGCCCCCGGTGACGGGATAGAGCGCCTCGCCCCGGCGGCCGACCGCCCAGGCGGCGGCGAGGTCGTTGCCGGTGATGATGATGGGGCTGACCCCGTCGCCCGCGCGCGCCGGGCGCCGCTCGCCCCCGTCCGCCGCGGGGGGCAGCGCCTCGACCCAGGTCTGGCCCGTGGCGTAGCGGCCGGGGAAGGTCTCGACGAGGTAGAAGGCCTTGGTGAGCACGTGGTCGATCGGAACGGGCTCCAGTTCCGGCACCTCCAGCGTCGCCAGCATCTTGCGCAGGTAGGCCGCCTCCGGCGTCGGCCCGTCGCCCGGGCGGCTCGTCAGGGCGTCGCGGGTGTCGAAGAGGACGGTGCCGCCGTTGCGCATGAAGGCGTCGATCCGGCGGATCGCGGCCTCGCTCGGCTGCGGGCGCCCCGGCGCGATCGGCCAGTAGATCAGCGGGTAGAAGGAGAGCTCGTCCCTGGCCGGGTCGAGGCCCGCGGGCTCGCCGGGTTCGAGCGCCGTGCGGGAGGCGAGCATCTGGGTCAGCCCCGAGAGGCCGGCCCGGCTCGCCTCGTCGACGGCCGCGTCGCCGGTGATCACGTAGGCGAGGCGCGTCACGAGGGCGGATTCGAAGCCGTTCGGGCGGTTCGCCGCCGGCTCCTCGGCGCGCGCCGGGAGCGGAGCCGCCAGCGCCAGGAGGGCGAGGCCGGCGAGCAGCAGGGCGGCCGGCCGGTTGCCGACCCGGCCCAGCAGGCCTCCGGTCGACCGGCTGAGGAACCCGCCGAGCCACAGGCCGGCGAGCGTGTCGAGGACGAGGAGCATCAGGGCAAGGGTGAAGAGGTGGGCCCGAAGGTCAAGGGTCTCGGCCCCGGCCAGCGAGCCGAGGCGGGCATTCTTCAGGCTCGCGAGGTCGAGGGCCTTCAGCCGGTCGTCCGGCCGGAGCGCGTTGACGGCGATGCCGCCATCGGGCGGCCCGTAGAAGCCCGGCGGGTGCTCGCCCGTCGCCCGGTCCCCGTAATCGGCCGAGACGGCCTTGGCGGAGGCGGGCGGGCTGCCGAGCGCCCCGAACCCGTCGAGGGTCAGCCGCGGCGCCAGGACGGCGGCCGCGGGCCGCGGGCCGCCCTCGGCCACCGGGGCGGCGCTGCTGCCGGCCAGGCCCACCACCCGCCGCAGCATGTCGATGAAGAGGCCGGACAGGGGCAGGTTCGACCAGGTCGTGTCGGCGGTGACGTGGAACAGCACGACGAGCCCCTGGCCCCGCTTCTCGGCGGTGACGATCGGCGTGCCGTCCTGGAGCGAGGCCCAGGTCCGGCTCGGCAACTCGCCGTCGGGCTCCGCCAGGATCTGGCGGCGCACGCCGATATCGGCCGGCGGCGCGAGGCCCGCGAAGGGGCTCTCGGGGGCGAAGGGAGCCAGCGTCTTCGGGCTGTCCCAGGAGAGCGTGCCGCCGAGCGTCCGGCCGCCCCGGCGCAGGCGCACGGGCACGAGCGGATCGTTGCCGGCGGCGAGCCGGGCCCCGGCGAAGCGCAGGAGGAGGCCGCCGCCATCGACGAAGGTCGAGACGCGGCCGAGCGTCTGCTCGTCGAGCGCCCCGACATCGGCCAGAACCAGCACGGAGACCTGGCTGTCGAGCATCTGGCCGATCGACTCGGCCGTGCCCTTGGCGCCCCGGGGCTCCTGCACGTCGGCGAAGGGCGTCAGCGCCTTGGCGAGATAGTAGGTCGGCGCCAGCAGGGGCTGCGCCTGATCGGCCGTGCCGCCGAAGACGAGGCCGACGCGGCGCCGCTTGCCGCGCTCGTCCATCAGGGCCACGGCTCCGGCCGAGCGCTCGTTGGCGATCTCGAGCCGCGCGATCGCGTTGCGCAGCTCCACCGGCAGGTCGAACACGATCTCGGCCTCGGTGGCGTTCGGCGCGAAGGCGAAATCGTGCTCGGCGAGGGGCAGGCCCTTCTGGTCGAGCGCCCGGACGAGGCCCGTGTCGCGCCCGTTGGGCGCCGCGCGCAGGACCCGGGCGGTGAGCCGTCCGCCCCCCTCCGAGCCGGTGATCGCGATCAACGTCGGCTGGTCGGTTTTGAGGATCGCGAGATCAACGCCGTGCTTCGTCGCGAGCGCCTCCAGATCCGGCGCGAAACGCCCCTCCCCGGTCCCCGCGACGCCGTCGCTGATCCAGACGATGCCGGCTCCCGGCATCCGCTCCAGGACGCTCCCGATGGCCGGCAGATGCGCCGCCCGGTCGGCGAGATGGGGCCGCGGCGCGATCGCCCGCAGGCGCTCCAGCGCGGCGGCCGGGTTGCGCGCCTCGGCTGCGGCGGCCGGATCGGCGAGGCTGAGGATCGCGACCGGGCGCCCGTCGCGGGCCGCGCCCTCGACCGCGTCGATGGCGACGCGCAGGCGCTCGCGCCAATCGTGGGCCGCGGAAAACCCATTGTCGATCAGCAGGATGAGCGGGTTGCGCCCGCCCGCCGCACCGATCCCGGCCGGGTTCCAGACAGGCCCCGCCACGGCGAGGATGAGGGCGGCTGCCGCCAGCATCCGCAGGATCAGCAGCCAGGGCGGCGTGCGGGCCGGCGTCTCCCGGCGCGGCGCGAGATCGGCCGCGATCCGCAGCGGCGGGAAATCGATCCGGCGCGGGCGCGGCGGCGTCACCCGCAGCAGGAACCAGAGGGCCGGCAGGGCGACGAGGGCGGCGAGCGCGAAGGGGGCGGCGAAGGTCAGCGGTCCGAGCATCACGCCCTCCTCAGCCGGCGCCGCGGGCGGCCACCAGGGTGACGAGGCGCAACGCCGCCTCGCTCGCCGGGCGGTCGGTGCGGTGGAGCGTCAGCGTCCAGCCGAGGTCCCGGGTCAGTCCGAGAAGCCCGGCGCGATGGGCGGCGATGCGCTCGCGATAGGCTTCCCCCCAGGCCGCCGCGTCGCCGACATCCAGGCTGATCCCGGCTTCCGGATCCTGCAGCACCGCCTGTCCCGCGAAGGGGAAGGTCTCCTCGACCGGGTCGGCGATGAGGACGCAATGGCCCCGCGTACCGTGCCCCGCGAGGGTGCGCAGCGCGGGCTCGATCTCGCGCAGCGGCGTCAGGAAGTCGCTCACCAGGATCGCCTCGTCGAACCGCCCGAGGGCGGCGCGGGGCGGAAGGTCCTGCGCGAGTCCGGCCTCGTCGCCGACGATCTCCTGCGCCATCGCCTCGACGATCCGCCGGGAGGCGTTCGGCCGCGTCAGCCCGAGCAGGCCGACCCGCTCGCCGCCCTCCACCAGGGTGTCGGCCAAAGCGAGGCCGAGGACGAGGGCGCGCTCGACCTTCGGGGTCTCGGAGAGGTCCGACACGAAGCCCATCGAGGCGGATCGGTCGATCCAGAGCCAGACATTGTGGGCGGCCTCCCACTCGCGCTCGCGCACGTAGAGCCGGTCGTCCCGGGCCGAGCGGCGCCAGTCGATGCGGGCCGCCGCCTCACCCGTCACGAAGGGCCGGAATTGCCAGAAGCTCTCGCCCGGTCCCGCCCGCCTGCGCCCGTGAAGGCCGTGCGCCAGCGTCGACGAGACACGCCGCGCCTCCAGCACGAGGCGCGGCATGCGCTCCGCCAGGGAGAGCGCGCGCTCGGTCTCGCGCCGTCCGGGGGCGCGCTCGGAGGGGCCGGAGACCCGGGTCGCGACCATCCGCTAGAGCTTGTCCGCGAGCTGCCGGATCAGGCCCGGCACGGTCTCGCCGTCGGCCCGGGCTGCGAAGCTCAGCGCCATGCGGTGCTTCAGCACGGGCTCGGCGAGCGCCTTCACGTCGGCGATCGAGGGCGCGACGCGGCCCTCGATCAGGGCGCGGGCGCGCACGGCGAGCGTCAGCGCCTGGCTGGCGCGGGGTCCCGGACCCCACAGGAGCTTGCCCTTTACGATTCCCTCGCCGCTGTCCGGCCGGGCCGAGCGCACGAGGTCGAGGATCGCGTCGACCACCGCCTCGCCGACCGGCAGCCGCCGGACCAGGCGCTGGGCTGTGAGAAGCTCCTCCGTCGTCATGACGGCTCGCGGCCGCGTCTCCTCGACGCCGGTGGTCTCGATCAGGATGCGCCGCTCCGCCGCCCGGTCGGGATAGCCCACGTCGATCTCGAGGAGAAAGCGGTCGAGCTGCGCCTCCGGCAGCGGGTAGGTGCCCTCCTGCTCGATCGGGTTCTGGGTCGCCAGCACGTGGAACGGTCGCGGCAGGTCGTGGCGCTCGCCCGCGACCGAGACGAAGTGCTCCTGCATCGCCTGCAGCAGGGCCGATTGGGTGCGCGGGCTCGCGCGGTTGATCTCGTCGGCCATCAGGAGCTGCGTGAAGACGGGGCCCTTCACGAAGCGGAAGGAGCGGCGCCGGTCCGCGTCCTCGTCGAGGATCTCGGTCCCCAGGATGTCGGAGGGCATCAGGTCGGGGGTGAACTGCACCCGCCGCGCGTCGAGGCCGAGGACGGTGCCGAGGGTCTCCACGAGCTTGGTCTTGGCAAGGCCCGGCAAGCCGACGAGGAGACCATGTCCGCCGGCGAGGATCGTCACCAGGGCGAGGTCGACGACCTGCTCCTGGCCGAAGATGACCCCGTGGATCGCCTCGCGGGCCTTGCCGACCGCCGCGAGGCAGGATTCGGCGGTGGCGACGATACCGTCGTCGAGGCTGGTGGCCGGCGATGAGCCGTGCGTCATGCGCGTCGTTTCCCGTCTCTCGCGGCCCGGCGCGCGGGCCTCGCGGTCGGTGTGCAGGGGCCGTGCCCGGGACGAACGCCCGGGACCTGTCGAAGGGCCGGAGTGTGGCGTCCTTTTGGGCGGGCTGGCAAGGTCGGTGTCGCCGCAGCCCGGTCCGCTCCCTCAACCCCTCGGATCAACCGCCGGCGCACCGAGTTCTGTCCACGATCCCACCGTCCCGCTTCACGAGATCGCCATGCCGGCCGACCCCGCCCTCCTGCCCGAGCCGTCCGACGGCTGGGAAGCTTTCGACGATCCGGGCTTCATCGACCATGTCGGCCCGGTCTGGCACCGGCCGGAGGGGGCCTACGGCTTCCGTGCGGAGACGAAGCACGCCAACCTGATCGGGATCGTGCAGGGCGGCATGCTGATGACCTTCGCCGACCGGGCTCTCGGCGTCGCCGCGATGGCGGCCGCCGACGGAGCGAACTGCGTGACGATCCAACTCGAGATGCAGTTCGTCGGAGCGGGCCGCATCGGCGACTGGATCGAGGCCCGCCCCGAGATTGTGAGACGCACGAGTTCCCTCGTCTTCCTGCGCACGGACCTCACCTGCGGGACGGATATCGTCGCCAGCGCCACGGGCATCTGGAAGATCCTCCGCCGCAAGCCCGCGCCATGATGGCGGTGGCACCGCGTCGCGAGCCGATTGCCAGCGTCCGCCCGGCCCTATCTGATGCACCCATGACAGCCGCCGACGCGACCGCCGATCCGATCCTCTGCCGCCTCAGCGACGCGCTCGGTGGGCTGGAGCCGCGCGGGCTGCCGCCGGTCGAATCGTGGAACCCGCCCTATTGCGGAGAGATCGACATGCGGATCGCCGCGGACGGGACGTGGTTCCACAACGGATCGCCGATCCGGCGGCCGGCCCTGGTCAAGCTCTTCGCCTCGCTTCTCCGGAAGGAGCCGGACGGACGCATCGTCCTCGTCACACCCGTCGAGAGCGTCGGCATCGCCGTGGACGACGCGCCCTTCTTGGCCGTCGAGATGGCCGTCGAGGGCACCGGCGAAGCGCGGCGCCTCGCCTTCCGCACCAACGTCGACGATCTCGTCCCGCTGGATACCGAGCACGCGCTCCGGTTCGAGCAGGATCGGGATGGGGGTCTGCGCCCCTATATCCACGTCCGGCGCGGTCTCTGGGCACTCATGACGCGCGCTCTGACCTACGACCTCGTGGAGATGGGCGAAGAGCGCGAGATCGACGGGACCCGCTGGTTCGGGCTCGCAGCGGGCGGCGCCTTCCACCGGATCGCGCCCGCAGAGGCTGCGTGAGCGTGTCCTCTCGCGTCCTGGCCCCGGTGGCCGCCCCACCGCCCGACGAGGCGGCCTTGGCCGATTTCCTCGCCCGGGCCGAGGCCCGGCTCTCGCGCGAGCCGCCGGGTCCCTGCGATCCGACCTCCAACCCGCGCGGCGACCATTCCCTCGATCCCGAGGGCAAGGCCGTGGCGCCGCCCGGTCCGCATCGCCGCGCCGCCGTGCTGGTGCCGGTGGTGCCCCGCTACGGCAGCCTGTTCGTCCTCCTGACGAAGCGCGCCCCCCATCTGCGCGACCATTCGGGCCAGATCGCCTTCCCCGGCGGCAAGATCGACCCGCACGACGAGACGCCCCGGCACGCCGCGCTCCGCGAGGCCGAGGAGGAGATCGGCCTCGCCCCCGAGCGGGTGCGGACGATCGGATATCTCGACCCCTACCTCTCGGCGACCGGCTTCCTCGTCACGCCCGTGGTCGGCCTCGTTGATCCCGCCGCACCGTTGGCGCCGAACCCGGCGGAGGTCGCCGAGATCTTCGAGGTGCCGCTCGCCGTCCTGATGGACCCCTCGCGCTACGAGCGGAACGCCCTTCTGTGGAAGGGCCAGCTGCGGCACTACTACGCCATTCCCTTCGGCGAGCGCATGATCTGGGGTCTCACGGCCGGGATCCTGCACAATCTCCATCAGCGCTTATGTCTGTGAGCCAGGGCGTCGCCGCCCGCCTGATCCGTTGACCGCCCGGGTGCTATGCTGCGTCGCGTCCTCGAAGAGCTCGGCCTCTTCCTCATCCCGTTCCTGCTCTTCTTCGGCTACCTCCTCCTCGTCGGCCGGAACCCGTTCCACCGGGTTCACTGGGAGGCGCAGGTCTTCCGGCTCGTGCTGGCGGGCTTCGGCGTCGTGATCGCCTCTCTCGTCCTCACCGGCCTGTTCTCCGAGCGCCATGCCGGCGGTTACGTGCCGGCTCATATGGAGAATGGCCGCCTCGTACCGGGGCAGTTCCGGTGATGCCGACGATCCCGGACAGTCTCGACTCGCTCGGCCTCAGCCGGCTCCTCGCGCGGCCGGGCGTAGCCGCCGTGCTCGCTGCCCTCGATGGGCCGGGCGAGGAGACCCGCCTCGTCGGCGGGTGCGTGCGCGACGCGCTGCTGGGCAGGGAAGTGGCCGACATCGACCTCGCGACGACCCTGCTGCCCGCCGAGACGATGGCGCGGGCCACCGCCGCCGGGCTGAAGGCGATCCCGACCGGGTTCGAGCACGGCACGGTCACGGTGATCGCCGACGGCGACCCGTTCGAGGTGACGACGCTCCGAGAGGACATCGAGACGGACGGGCGGCACGCCATCGTCCGGTTCGGGCGCGACTTCCGGCGCGACGCCGAGCGGCGCGACTTCACCATGAACGCCCTGTCCCTGGGCGTGGACGGCGCGCTTCACGACCTCACCGAGGGCCTCGCCGACCTCGCCGAGGGCCGTGTCCGCTTCATCGGCGACCCGGACACGCGCATCCGCGAGGATGCCCTGCGCATCCTGCGCTTCTTCCGCTTTCACGCCCGGTTCGGAGCCGGCGAGCCGGACGCTCCCGGCCTCGCCGCCTGTATCCGGGCTCGCGACAGCCTCGACGGCTTGTCCCGCGAGCGCGTGCGGGCGGAATTCCTCAAGATCCTGACGACACCGGGCGTCACCGAAGCGTTCGAGATCCTGAGCCGGACCGGGCTGCTGCCGCGTCTCATCGGCGGCCTCTGCGATCTCGGCCGGCTCGGACGGGCCGCCCGAGCAGGGCTCTGCGCCACTGGGCGGCTCGCCGCCGCCTTCGTCCTCAGCGCCTCGGACGTCGAGCGGCTACGAGACCGGTTGCGCCTCTCGAATGCCGAGCAGGCCGTCCTTCTCGCCTATGCCCGGGCGCTGGCCGCGCTCCTCAGCCCAGACAGCATCGACGCGACCGCGCTCCGGGCCTTCGCGGCAGAACACGGCGCGGCGGCGCTCGGACGCGTGCTCGAAGCCACCCGGGGCGAGCCGCGCCCTCGCCTCTCGCCGGAGGCCCGTGCGCTGCTCCCCGCCCTCCTCGATCCGGCCGCACCCCGACCGGTGATGCCCCTCGCCGGCGCCGACCTCGTCGCCCGCGGTCTGGCGCCCGGACCTCAGATCGGGCGCGCCCTCGCCGCCGCGCGCAAGCTCTGGCTCGCCCGCGGCTGCCCCGTCGACGCGGCATCGCGCGACGCGCTGCTCGAGGAGGCGCTCGAAGTGATCCGAAGGGCGTGAGTGACCCGGGCGAGTTGCCGAGCCGCAGATTGCCGCCTTCCGACCGGACAAAAAATCCGCCCTCGGCTGAGCCGAGAGCGGCGGATAATTCCGTCCTGACGAGCCGGCGATCGGCTCAGAGGCCGAGGGCGACCTTCGTCTCCTGAAGCTGCACGATCTGCCCGTTCAGCTCCTCGCGACGCTCCAAATCCTCGGTCGCATCCCGCTGAAGCTCGACCGCCTCGATGTCGCGGTCGATCGAGGCGGGGGTCACCTCCTCGATCGGGGCCGCGCGCTCGGCGATCACCGTCACGCCGGTCGGGCCGATATCCGCGAAGCCGCCGCGGACGAGGATGCGCTTGCCGCTGTTCTGGCGCTCGGTGACGAGGATGACCCCGACCTTGAGCGAGGTCAGCACCGGCGCGTGGCCGGGAAGGACGGTCATCTCGCCCTCGGTGCCCGGCAGCTGCACGGCCTCGACCTGGCCGGAATAGAGCGTCCGCTCGGGGCCGACGAAATCGAACTGGAAGGTGGCCATCGGATCAGGGTCTCTTCAGAAGCTCTCCTCCCCGCGGGGAGAAGCTGGGAGCGGGGTGGTGCGGGCAGGCCGCTCCACCCTTGGCCCCTCCCCGCGAGGCGGGGAGGGAGACGGCCGGTTCAGGCGGCTGCCGCGAGCTTCTTGGCCTTCTCTTTGGCCTCCTCGATGGTGCCGACCATGTAGAAGGCCGCCTCCGGGAGGTCGTCGTACTCGCCGCTGACGAGCCCCTTGAAGCCCTTGATCGTGTCCTCGAGGGCGACGAGCTTGCCGGGCGAGCCCGTGAAGACCTCGGCCACGTGGAAGGGCTGGCTGAGGAAGCGCTCGATCTTGCGGGCGCGGGCGACCGTCAGCTTGTCCTCTTCCGAGAGCTCGTCCATGCCCAGGATCGCGATGATGTCCTGGAGCGCCTTGTAGCGCTGCAGGGTCTGCTGGACGCGGCGGGCGATGTCGTAATGCTCCTCGCCGAGGATGGCGGGCGAGAGCATGCGCGAGGTCGAGTCGAGCGGATCCACCGCCGGGTAGATGCCCTTCTCGGCGATCGAGCGCGAGAGCACGGTGGTGGCGTCGAGGTGGGCGAAGGAGGCGGCGGGCGCCGGGTCGGTCAGGTCGTCGGCCGGCACGTAGATGGCCTGCACCGAGGTGATCGAACCCTTCGTCGTCGTGGTGATGCGCTCCTGCAGGGCGCCCATGTCGGTGGCGAGCGTCGGCTGATAGCCCACCGCCGAGGGAATGCGGCCAAGAAGCGCCGACACCTCGGAGCCCGCCTGCGTGAAGCGGAAGATGTTGTCCACGAAGAACAGCACGTCCTGGCCCTCGTCGCGGAACTGCTCGGCGACGGTGAGGCCGGTGAGCGCCACGCGCGAGCGGGCGCCGGGCGACTCGTTCATCTGGCCGTAGACCAGCGCGCACTTGGAGCCCTCGGCCGAGCCGTTGTTCTCCTTCGGGTCCATGTTGACCTTGGACTCGATCATCTCGTGGTAGAGATCGTTGCCCTCGCGGGTGCGCTCGCCGACGCCGGCGAACACCGAGTAGCCCGAGTGGGCCTTCGCGATGTTGTTGATCAGCTCCATGATCAGCACGGTCTTGCCGACGCCGGCGCCGCCGAACAGGCCGATCTTGCCGCCCTTGGCGTAGGGGGCGAGCAGGTCCACCACCTTGATGCCGGTGACGAGGATCTGCGCCTCGGTCGACTGCTCGTCATAGGCCGGAGCGGGCTGGTGGATCGCACGGTAGGTCGTGGTCTCGATCGGGCCGGCCTCGTCGATCGGCTCACCGATGACGTTCATGATGCGGCCGAGCGTGTTCAGGCCGACCGGCACCTTGATCGCCTCGCCGGTGTCGGTGACCTCCTGGCCGCGCACGAGGCCTTCGGACGTGTCCATCGCCACGCAGCGCACGGTGTTCTCGCCGAGCTGCTGGGCGACTTCGAGCACGAGGCGAGCGCCGTTGTTCTTGGTCTCGAGAGCGTTCAGGATTTCCGGCAGATGGCCGTCGAACTGCACGTCGACCACGGGCCCGATGACCTGCGTGATCCGGCCGACCGAGTTGGCGGCGGTGGGAAGAGCGGTGTTCGCCATGATGTGCGTGTCCTTCGAATCTGTGCGGGCGGGGCGTCCGGGCGGCTCTTAGAGAGCCTCGGCGCCCGAGATGATCTCGATCAGTTCCTTGGTGATCATGGCCTGACGCGTGCGGTTGTAGATCAGCGTCTGCTTCTTGATCATCTCGCCCGCGTTGCGGGTGGCGGAATCCATGGCGCTCATGCGCGAGCCCTGCTCGGAGGCTGCGTTCTCGAGAAGCGCCCGGAAGACCTGGACGGTGAGGTTGCGCGGCAGGAGCGTCGCGAGGATCGCTTCCTCGCTCGGCTCGAATTCCAGGGCGGAATCGGCGGGCGCACCGGTGGTGCTCTCCGCTCCCTCCGGCAGCTGCGCCGGGATCAGCTTCTGAGCGGTCGGGATCTGCGAGATGACCGAGCGGAACTCGGAGTAGAACAGCGTCGCCACGTCGAACTCGCCCGCGTCGAAGCGTGCGAGGATCTTGTCGGCGATCTCCGAGGCGAACTCGTAATCGACGGGCTTGTTGCCCCGCAGGTCCATGTTCTCGATGATCTGCTGCCGGAACTGGCGGCGCAGGATGTCGTAGCCCTTCTTGCCGACGGTGATGATCTTCACCGTCTTGCCCTCCGCCATCAGGCGGTTGGC
Organism: Methylobacterium segetis; assembly: GCF_004348265.1. Lineage (GTDB taxonomy): Bacteria > Pseudomonadota > Alphaproteobacteria > Rhizobiales > Beijerinckiaceae > Methylobacterium > Methylobacterium segetis. The sequence goes on along the minus strand of NZ_SMNT01000009.1, from coordinate 19,619 downwards.
GTGGTCGCGGGCGAGCCGAGCGATCGACGAGTTGAAGGCGCCGCACAGGCCGCGATCGGCGGTGCAGACCACGAGGAGGTGCGTGCGGTCCTCACCCGTGCCGGACAGAAGCTTCGGAGCACCGACGCCGCCGACGAGGTTCCCGGCGAGGTTGCCGAGCACCTGGGACATCTTCTCGGCGTAGGGCCGCGCGCTCTCGGCCGCATTCTGGGCGCGCCGCAGCTTGGCGGCGGCGACCATCTGCATCGCCTTGGTGATCTTCTGCGTCGCCTTCACCGAAGTGATGCGGTTACGCAGATCCTTCAAACTCGGCATCGGGAGATTTCCAGGTGGGTCACGGGCGGCTCAGGGCCGGGCGCGGCGGGCGCCCGGCTTCGGCGATCCGTCGCCTCAGTTGAACGACTTGGAGACGCCCTCGACGACGCTCTTCAGCTTGCCGGCGTTCTCGTCGGAGAGGTCCTTCGAGTCGCGGATGCCGGTGAGCAGGTCCTGGTGCTTGGAGCGCAGCGTCGAGAGGAGCTGATCCTCGAAGGCCCGCACCTTGCTGACGGGGAGCTTGTCGAGGTAGCCGTTCACGCCGGCGTAGATCACCGCGACCTGCTCCTCCATCTTCAGCGGCGAGAATTGCGGCTGCTTGAGAAGCTCGGTGAGCCGCGAGCCGCGGTTCAGGAGCTGCTGCGTCGAGGCGTCGAGGTCGGAGCCGAACTGCGCGAAGGCGGCCATCTCGCGGTACTGCGCGAGCTCGCCCTTGATCTTGCCGGCGACCTTCTTCATCGCCTTGGTCTGCGCGGCCGAGCCGACGCGCGACACCGAAAGTCCGACGTTCACCGCCGGGCGCACGCCCTGGTAGAACAGATCGGTCTCAAGGAAGATCTGGCCGTCGGTGATCGAGATGACGTTCGTCGGGATGTAGGCCGACACGTCGTTGGCCTGGGTCTCGATGACCGGGAGCGCGGTGAGCGAGCCGTTGCCGGCGGCGTCGCCCATCTTGGCGGCGCGCTCGAGCAGGCGGCTGTGGAGGTAGAACACGTCTCCCGGATAGGCCTCGCGGCCCGGCGGGCGGCGCAGCAGCAGCGACATCTGGCGGTAGGCGACGGCCTGCTTCGAGAGATCGTCATACACGATCACGGCGTGCATGCCGTTGTCCCGGAAGTACTCGCCCATGGCGCAACCGGCGAACGGGGCGATGAACTGCATCGGCGCGGCGTCCGACGCGGTGGCCGCGATCACGATCGAGTACTCGAGCGCGCCCTGGTCCTCCAGCACCTTCACGAACTGGGCGACGGTCGAGCGCTTCTGACCCACCGCGACGTACACGCAGTAGAGCTTGGCCTTCTCGTCGGTGCCCTGGTGGGCCGGCTTCTGGTTCAGGATCGTGTCGAGGGCGATCGCGGTCTTGCCGGTCTGGCGATCGCCGATGATCAGCTCGCGCTGGCCGCGGCCGACCGGGATGAGGGCGTCGATCGCCTTGAGGCCGGTAGCCATCGGCTCGTGCACGGACTTGCGCGGGATGATGCCCGGCGCCTTCACGTCCACGCGGCGGCGCTCCTCGGCCACGATGGGGCCCTTGCCGTCGATCGGGTTGCCGAGGCCGTCCACGACGCGGCCGAGCAGGCCCTTGCCGACCGGCACGTCCACGATGGCGCCGGTGCGCTTGACGGTCTGGCCTTCCTTGATCTCGCGGTCGGAGCCGAAGATCACGATGCCGACGTTGTCCTGCTCGAGGTTGAGCGCCATGCCGCGCACGCCCGACTCGAACTCCACCATCTCGCCGGCCTGGACGTTGTCGAGGCCATAGGCGCGGGCGATGCCGTCGCCGACGGACAGGACCTGGCCGACCTCGGTGACCTCGGCCTCTTCGCCGAAGTTCTTGATCTGCTCTTTCAGGATCGCGGAGATCTCGGCGGCGCGGATGTCCATCGTCGGGCCTCTTACTTCAATCGTGTGTTGTCAGGGACGGGAGCGGGGTCGGCGTCAGGCGCCTACCGGGCTTCCCGCATCGCAAGGCGAATTCCGTTGAGCTTGGTGCGCAGGCTGGCATCGACCATGCGGCTGCCGAGCTTCACCACGAGGCCGCCGATCAGGCGCGGATCGACATGCAGGTCGATGTCGACCTCGGACTTGGCGACGTCGCGCAGGCTGGACTTGATCTCCTCCAGCACCGCCTCCGAGGGCTTCTCGGCCACCCGGACCTCGGCGCGGACGAAGCCCTTCGAGGCCCGCACCAGGGCGCGGAAGGACCGGATCATGTCGGGGAGCGCGAACAACCGGCGGTTGGCAGCGGCGAGCCGGATGAAATTGGCGGCGAGGCCCGTGATGCCGGCTCGGTCGAGGACGGCGCCGATCGCGGCGGCCTGTTCCTCGCCGGAGAAGACCGGGCTCTTCACGAGGCGGTTCAGGTCCGCGCTCTCCTGGAGGAGCGCGCCGAACCGGTCGAGGTTCTCGGCGACGGCGTCGACCTGACGCTCGTCCCGTGCCAACTCGAACAGGGCGGAGGCGTAGCGGCCAGCCACGCCTGCAACCAGGGGACCCGCTTCGTTACCGTTCTGCGCCACCCGCCGCTCTCTCTTTTATCCTTGCCCGGGTTTCGGCCGGATCGCGCCCCTCACGAGGCGCTCGGCACTGGGACCCTGGGTATTGGGAATATGCCGGCTGCTCGGGGCGCGAAGATGCCCCTTTGCCGACGCGGCGACCGCCTAGCATGGGAGATGGGTGGGCGCAAGGCGAGCCAACCGGCGCCGGAAGCCGGCGTTGGGGCATTGCCGCGGGCTGCCTTCCGTGATGGTGAACGGTGGCAAAGGTGAGGCCTCACCCTCGCCCGCCGAATGTCCGGTTCTCAACAGGCGATGCGGTCGCAGCGGCGAAGCGAAGCGATCATCTTGGCGAGCGCGCGAGGCCCGGGATGCCCGAGAATGCCGGTATTGCCGAGCACGTAGGAGGGGGTCGCGTAGAGGCCGAGATCGGCCGCCATCCGCATGTGGCTCTTCAGGGCGAGCCGGACCTCCTCGCTGTCGGCGATGCCCTCGGCCTCCCCCGCCGGCAGCCCCAAGCCGGCGGCCGCGTCCAGGGCGCCCGGCCCGTCGATCCGGCCGGGCTTCCCGAGAAGTTGCGTGTAGAGGCTCCAGGCCGCCGCCGAGCCGAGCTTGCGCTGGACGGCGAGCGCGACCTTCGCGGCCTGCGCCGATTGCACGGACAGGATCGGGTTGTGGATGAGGCCGATGCGCAGCGAGCCGTCGCTGGCCGAGAGCGAAGCGATGTCGCTCGCCGCCTTTCGGCAATAGGGACAGTTGAAGTCGAAGAACTCGTAGAGGGTGGTCTCGGCCTCGCGGGTGCCGAGATAGGTCACGCCGCGCAGCGCCGGGATCTCGCCCGTGATCTCGCCCGGGAGCCGCATGTTGGCCACCGGGCGTCCCTCGTCGCTCGTCACACCGTAGGATTGGCCGTATCCCTGCGCCTCAGCGCCGCCGGCCCATCCCGTCCCGGTGGCGAGGCCGGCTGCGGCGGCGAGGAAGCGGCGTCGGTCGAGCGGCATGGGCGCGGATCCGGGGTGCCACGGCTGCCCGATCCCGGCGGCCGGCTGTGAAGGGGTCGACGCCGCGACGGCGGCGGATCGCGGCGGCTCTTAATGGGTTTCCCAGGCCGATGCATCTGCCCGGTCGGGCGCCGACCCGCCTCCGCATCATGTCTTCGCCGTATTCCGGAGGAAATCAGGCCCCCTGCCGCATCGAGGGCGCGTGCTGTACGAGCCTCCGATCCAAGCTTTCGAAGTCCGGTTATCCGAGGGGTCCGTTCCGATGCTCGTTGCCCAATCCGAGACGCGCCGCTCCCGCGCCATCGCGCTTCTCGCGCTCGCGGGCGCCCTCGCCGCGGGCCAGGCCTCGGCGGAGCCGTCCGGGAAGCTCGCGCCGCCGCCGCTCACGGCGCCGCCGATCACCGCTCCGATGACGGCCACGACCCAGCAGCCGCCGCAGGTGATCAACGTGAAGCCCGATTCCGGGCAGCCCGGCTGGCTCAAGATCTGCAACAAGGACCCGGGCGGCAACAACCTCTGCAGCGTCACCCGGGATTTCGTGTCGGAGGGCGGCAAGCCGCTGATGGCGATCGCCCTCTACGAGATGCGCAGCGCGCAGACCAAGCAGGAGGCCCGCATCCTGCGCTTCCTCGTGCCGCTCGGGCTCATTCTCCAGCCGGGCATCCGCGTCACGGTCGACGGGCAGCACCCCACCTCCGGCAAGTTCTCCACCTGCACCGTGATCGGCTGCTTCTCCGAGGTCACGATCGGTCCCGACGCGCTCGCGGCTCTGCGGACGGGATCTGCCCTAAAGCTTGCGGTCTTCAACCAGACCCAGCGCGAGTTGAACTTCGTGGTGCCGCTCGCGGGACTCGGGGGCGCGCTCGACGGCCCGGCCATGACCGAGGAGGAGCAGAAGAAGTATCAGGCCGAGGTGGCGCGTCGTGCGGAGGAGGCGCGTCGGCGCCAGGAGACCGACACGTCCGGTGCCGCGCCGGCCGCGGATGAGGTCAAGCCGGCGCCGGCCGCGGAGGCTGCGCCGAAGCCCTGATGCGGGCCACCTCCGGTCTCAGCGGAGGTCCCCCGGCCGGTCGCCCCCCGCCCAGGCCAGGGCCTGCTCCAGCCGGTCGTTGCCCCAGAACAACTCTCCGTCGTCGGTCAGGAAGGTCGGCGCGCCGTAGATGCCGCGGGAGCGCGCCTCCTCGCCGGCGACGCGCAGCCGCGTCTTGTTCGCCTCGGCCGAGGCGCTCTTCAGGGTGAGCGTCCCGTCGAGGCCGAGCCGGTCGAGAATCGCGGCGACGGAGGCCGGCTCCGCGATGGAGCGGCCCTCCGCGAAGTCCGCCGCGTAGACCGCTTTGCTGAAGGGTAGGAGCCAATCCTGATCCGCGCCGAACACCGCGACGCGGGTGGCGCTGAGGCTGTTCTGCGGGAACGGGTCCGGCCGTGTGATCGGCGGCAGCCCCAGGCGCGCGGCCTCGCGTTCCAGGTCGCGCCACATGTTGCGGCCCTTGGCCGGGTAGAGGTTGAACGGCGAGGAGGTCCAGCCCTGTGCCGCGAAGATCGGCCCGAGCAGGAAGGGCCGCCAGCGGACCGCGACGCCGGCGGACTGCGCCAAGGCCTCCACGCGCATCGCCGCCAGATAGGAGTAGGTGGAGGCGAACTCGTACCAGAACTCGAGGGTCGGCCGCCGCGCCATGTCGGGAAATCTCCGGAGCGAGTGTGCAGGCTAGTCCTCCCCCACCGCCGTGTCCGCGATAAGGCGGCCGGGCCCTTCCGAACGATCGACGCGGCCCGCCGGTTGCAGGGCCGGCCCCGCCACGATAAGCCGCCGCGAAGCCCGGCGAACCGAAGTCCCGATCCCATGTCCCAATCTCAGAAGCCCGTCAGCAAGGTGGTCCTCGCCTATTCGGGCGGCCTCGACACCTCGATCATCCTGAAATGGCTGCAAACGACCTACGGTTGTGAGGTCGTGACCTTCACCGCCGATCTCGGCCAGGGCGAGGAGCTGGAGCCCGCCCGCCGCAAGGCCGAGCTTCTCGGCATCAAGCCCGAGAACATCTTCATCGAGGACCTGCGCGAGGAATTCGTGCGCGACTACGTGTTCCCGATGTTCCGGGCGAACGCGCAGTACGAGGGCGTCTATCTCCTCGGCACCTCGATCGCGCGCCCGCTCATCGCCAAGAAGCAGATCGAGATCGCCGAGAAGGTCGGCGCGGATGCGGTCTGTCACGGCGCGACCGGCAAGGGAAACGATCAGGTCCGGTTCGAGCTCGGCTACTATGCGCTCAAGCCTGACGTGACGGTGATCGCACCCTGGCGCGAGTGGGATTTCCGCTCCCGCGAATCGCTCATCGCCTTCGCCGAGCAGCACCAGATCCCGATTGCCAAGGACAAGCGCGGCGAGAGCCCGTTCTCGGTCGACGCGAACCTCCTGCACGCCTCCTCCGAGGGCAAGGTGCTGGAGGATCCGGCCGACGAGGTCCCGGATTACGTCTATTCGCGGACGCTCTCCCCCGAGGAGGCGCCCGACACGCCGACCGTGATCAGTATCGGCTTCGAGCGGGGCGATGCCGTCTCGATCGATGGCGAGGCGATGTCGCCCGCGACGCTGCTGGCCAAGCTGAACGAGCTCGGCCGCGCCAACGGCATCGGCCGCCTCGATCTCGTCGAGAACCGTTTCGTCGGCATGAAGAGCCGCGGCATGTACGAGACGCCTGGCGGCACGATTCTGCTGCCGGCGCATCGGGCCATCGAGTCGATCACCCTCGACCGGGGCGCGGCGCATCTCAAGGATGAGCTGATGCCGCGCTACGCGGAGCTCATCTACAACGGCTTCTGGTTCTCGCCGGAGCGCGAGATGCTGCAGGCGCTGATCGACAAGAGTCAGGATCAGGTCACCGGCACGGTGCGGCTGAAGCTCTACAAGGGTGGCGTCCACGTTATCGGCCGCGAGAGCCCGAACTCCCTCTACGACCAGGACCTCGTGACCTTCGAGGAGGGCGCGGTGGCCTACGACCATCGCGACGCGGCGGGCTTCATCAAGCTCAACGCCCTGCGGCTGCGTACCCTCGCTCAGCGCAGGAAGAAGCTCGGCGGCTGAGGGGCCACGCCGCACCTCTCCGATCGGTACGGCGCAGGTGATCGGTGCGGACGGCGCATACCGTCCGCAAGATAGTGGGGCAGATCCTCGCTGCGCCGATGCGCACATCGAAGATCCGATCGGGTTCCGGCGGTTGTCCTCAATTAAATCTGCAACTGGAAATCTATACTACACTCTGGCGCGACGAGGCTGCGCTCCGCTCGGTGATCTGCAGTAAAGATCCAGTAAGTGGATGTGTGAGAGACAGGGCGAGACTTTCGAGCCCGAGCCCCTCCATGCTGAGCATGTCCCTGTCCGGAAATCGATTTCGCCGTAAGGGCCGAATAGTGGTGGAAGGCGGAGCAGATTTGCCCGTCATGATTGAAGCGATGTCTGAAGTCGGCGCACGCTTGACCACGTCCGATGCAGGGCAAATCCCGGCGGCCTTCACGCTGGTCATCGAGCCTCAACAGATTCGCGTGACTTGCCAGACCCTGTGGCGTTCGGGGGCCGAGGTCGGCGTCCGTTTCGACTGAGTGGCGCTCGCTCCCGAGCGTGACGTCGCCCTGCCCGCTCAGCCGCGCAGGCACCCCATCAGTCCCTCGACCTGCCCGAGGCGGCCCTGGATGCGCGCGGCGGCCGCACGCACGCCCCGTGAGGGCTTGCCGGCGCTCCGGAGGATGGGGTTCGGGAGGGCCGCGGCCAGCAGCGCCGCCTCACTTCGACTGAGCGCCCGGGCATCCTTGCCGAACCAGTGGCGGGCTGCGGCCTGCGCGCCGAACACCCCCTCCCCCCACTCGGCGACGTTCAGGTAGATCTCCATCACCCGGCGCTTGCCCCACAGCGTGTCGGCCAGCATCGCGAGCGGGATCTCCAGACCCTTCCGGATGATCGAGCGGCCCGGCCACAGGAAGACGTTCTTCACCGTCTGCATGGTGATCGTCGAGGCGCCCCGGCTCGGCCCTTCCTCGTCGTCCACGACGTCCCGGAGCGCGGCCCAGTCGACCCCGCGATGGGCGCAGAAGCGCTGGTCCTCCGAGGCGATGACGGCCTGCACGAGGTGCGGCGAGATCGCGTCGAGGGGGACGGAGGTCCGCTGAGCGGGCTGGCCCGTCAACCATCGGCCGAGCATCAGGGTTGAGGGCGGCGTCAGCGCGCTATAGACGAGCGCGAGCAGAAGGATGAGGGCGAGGCCGAGGATGGGGAGGAGCAGGATCAGGCCGGCGATGCGCCGCGCCAAGCCGCTGCGCCCCCGGCGCGTGCCCCGTGCGCGCGGCAGGTCCCGTTCGCCCGAGCCGGTCGCGGCGCCGCCCGGTCCGCCGCTTCGATCGATCCTCCCCACCGCAACGCTTTCATTTCCGATCAAGGCCTGAGTCTCGATGACGACCCCGATGACCACCTCGAAGCCCTCATCGCAAGCTTCCCACGCTTCGGTCAACCCGGGCACGCCGGCGGATGCCTTTTCCCACAGGCTCGGCACGGTCGCCGACGCCGTCGAGGCGTTTCTCGCCGAGCGGCTCGGGCCCGAGGCGGGGACGGGCGAGATCGCACGTCCCCCCCGTCTGATGGAGGCGATGCGCCACGCCGTGCTCGGCGGCGGCAAGCGGCTGCGCCCGTTTCTCGCCGTGGAGACGGCACGGATGCTCGCTGGTCCCGAGGAGGGCGCGCTCGCAGCCGGCTCGGCGATCGAGCTCGTGCACTGCTACTCGCTCGTCCATGACGACCTGCCGGCGATGGACAACGACGACCTGCGGCGCGGCAAGCCCACCGTCCACCGGGCCTACGACGAGGCGACCGCGATCCTCGTCGGCGATGCCCTGCAGACCCTGGCCTTCGAGATCCTCGCCGATTCCCGCTGGCAGGCGAATGCCGCCATTCGCGCGGATCTCGTCCTCGGCCTCGCCCGAGCCTCAGGGCTCGGCGGCATGGTCGGCGGCCAGCTCCTCGACCTCGGGGCCGAGGGACGCTTCGGACCGATCGCGGTCGACGTGGACGACACGCTGAAGCTCCAGGCCATGAAGACCGGCGCGATCCTCGCCTTCTCGGTCGAGGCGGGTGCCATCGTCGGCGGCGCGAATGCCGACGAACGTGCGGCGCTCCTCCGCTACGGCCTCGCGCTCGGCCAAGCCTTCCAGATCGCCGACGACATCCTGGACCGGGAAGCCTCGCCAGAGGCGATGGGGAAGGCGACCGGCAAGGACAAGGAGGCCGGCAAGGCGACCCTCGTCGACCGGCTCGGTCTCGACGGTGCGCGTGCCGAGTGCGACCGGCTCGTCGGCGTCTGCGAAGAGGCGGTTTCGCGCTGGGGCGCGAAGGCCGAGATCCTGCGCGAGGCGGCCCGCTTCACGGTGGCCCGCAAGGCCTGATCGCGGTCCCCGCCCGCTTGCCAAAGGCCGGCCCGCGCCGATAGAGCCGCGCGGCACGTTCCGTTTCAGCAGACGAGGTCCACCATGACCACCTACAAGCTCCTCCTCCTGCCCGGCGACGGCATCGGCCCCGAGGTGATGGCGCAGGTGGAGCGGGTGGTCGGCGCGCTGCGCGAGTTCGGTATCGCTTCGTTCGAGACCGAGACCGACCTCGTCGGCGGCGCCGCGATCGACGTGCACGGCAAGCCGCTCGCGGACGAGACCCTGGCCCGTGCCGACGCCGCGGACGCGATCCTGCTCGGCGCGGTCGGGGGCCCGAAATGGAACGGCGTCGCCTATGAGATCAGGCCCGAGGCCGGCCTCCTGCGTCTGCGCAAGGATCTCGGCCTCTTCGCGAACTTGCGCCCGGCGATCTGCTATCCCGCTCTGGCCGACGCCTCGGCCCTCAAGCGCGATCTCGTCGAGGGCCTCGACATCATGATCGTGCGCGAACTCACCGGCGGCGTCTATTTCGGCGAGCCGAAGGAGATCACGGTGCTGGAGGACGGCTCGAAGCGGGCCGTCGACACGCAGGTCTACACGACCGGCGAGATCGAGCGGATCGCCCACGTGGCCTTCGACCTCGCCCGCAAGCGCTCGGGCCGCGTCGCCTCCGCCGAGAAGCACAACGTGATGAAGTCCGGCGTCCTCTGGAAGGAGGTCGTCTCCAAGGTCCATGCCGAGCACTACACGGACGTGCAGCTCGAGCACGTCCTCGCCGACAATTGCGCCATGCAGCTGGTGCGGCGCCCGAAGCAGTTCGACGTGCTGGTGACCGACAACCTGTTCGGCGACATCCTTTCCGACGCGGCCGCCATGCTCACGGGTTCGCTCGGCATGCTGCCCTCGGCCTCGCTCGGCGCGGTCGACGCACGCGGCACCCGCAAGGCCCTGTACGAGCCCGTGCACGGCTCCGCCCCCGACATCGCGGGGCAGGACATCGCGAACCCGCTCGCCATGATCGGATCGCTCGCCATGTGCCTGCGCTACTCGTTCGGCCTCGGCGAGGCCGCCGATCTCCTGGACGGCGCCATCACCGACGCGCTCGCAGGGGGCGCTCGCACGAAGGACATCGCGGGCGCCGGCGCGAAGGTGCTCGGCACCGGCGGCATGGGCGATGCAGTGATCGCGGCGCTGAAGGCGCGCGCGCGCTGAGCGCGCGTCGGCCGACACTCACCGGCAGCGGTCGAGGACCTCACCAACGAAAAGGGCGCCCCGCGGGCGCCCTTTCTTGCTTCGGTCGTTCGTGTCGTCTCAGTACGGGTTGCCGTAGCGCGAGACGTAGGAGGTCGGGTCGATCGCATCGACCGCCGAGAAGTCGACGTTGCGGATCGCGCTCGACCGGGCGCCGATGAACGGGCCATTGGTGATCGGGTCGGGCAGGATGCCCGCGCCGAAGCGATCGTTGCGGCCGTAGACCGGGTTCAGCTGGTTCGAAGCGGCGATGAGCTGCGGGTTGGTGGCCGGGTTCCCGAGCCCACCCGCGGTGCTGCCCGGCTCGACCACGTTGCCGGCATCGAGCCAGCTCCGCGGACGGATGCGGATCGGCAGCGGCTGGCTCACCCGGTAGCCCGCCGGCGCGTAGCGCCCCTGAGCATCCGCTGCGGTGCTGAGGCCGAGGCCGGCGACAGCGAGGGCTCCCACGAGGGCAATCTTGAAAGAGCGCATGACGCACCTTGGTTAAATTCGGACTGACTTTGGCACCGAAGGGTTAAGAGCCTGTCACGCCAAGCTGGCGCGCAGCTGTCCTAGCTCCTGCGCCGATCGGTGTTTCCGGCCATTGGTCCTCGGCTTGTCTGTGGAGAAGACGTGCCAGCGGAGCCGTTGTTCCCGACTCACGGCCTAGCTTGCACGTTTTCGCCCCGTTTTCGCCTTATTTTTTCATCGATCCGCGCGGGGCCGATCGACCCGGTCTGCCCGCCCTGATCGGACACGGTCGAAACCGAATTCTCGCTCCGGCAACGCGGGTCGCGCCGCGCCGCCGCTTCACGGAAGACGGCCTCGGTCGCCGCGTCCGCGGATCCGTCGAGGGCGAGGCCATCCAGGGCGCAGGCGAGCGCCGCCGCCTCCGGAGGTCGTGCGAGCGGAGCGCAGAGCCAGCCTTCGAGGCGAACCGGCGCGGCCTCGAGACTGAGAAACCCGGTGCAGGTGCGGCTCGTGCCCCCCGCCAGCACAGCCTCAAGGGTTTCGACCGCACCGAATTTCGTGACCACACGGCCGCGTTCGCCTGTGCGCGTCACGGAGAGGCCCGGGCCGTCCGCGGCTCGGCGTGCCAACGCGACGAACAGGCTCGGGGTCGGCTCGCTCGTGACCCCCTGGGTCAGCGTCACCCGCAGATGGGATTCCTCGATCGCGGAAAAGTCGCCGCGGGACAGGCTCGCCTCGCGCAAGGACGTGGCGGCGTTGATGCGGGCCGGCTCCGGGCGGATCGCCTCGAACCCGGCGGGATCCTCCAGCCGCAGCCGCGGACCCGCCTCGGCGATCGGTAAAGCCGGCCTGACCGGCAGAGCCGACGCGGGCACGAAGGCGACGGTGACCGCCTGCTCCGGTTCACGGACAGGCGGGTCTGTCCGGATCGTATTGCGGGCATAGAGGCTGAGCACGGCGATCACCGCGGCCGCAGCCGTCGCGCGGAGCGTGAACCGGGCAGCCCCGAACGGGCGCAGGGCGGGAGCGGTGGGCGCCCCGTCGGCCTGAATATCGGCTCCTCCCAGCGCGTCGAAATGCGGTTCGCGGCGTTCTCTCGTCATCGGCATCTCGCGGGCGCGGTTCAGGCTCCGGGCGGGCATTTGCAGGCATCATGGGCGCTCCCGTTCGCCACCGGGTTTCCGCGCGAGATCTCTCGGCCGCCTTTCTGCGGTCTCAGTAAATCGAGTCTTTTCCGTCAGGGATCGCCGAGGCTGTGGCGCGGTCGCCCTTGACAGCTGCGCGACCGCGGAGTCTTGCTCCCGCCGGCCGGAGGCCCCACCTCGGATGAAAGCCGGGACGGGGATCGGATGGCGACGCTCCGCCCGGGTGCGGCGCGGATCTCGTCCCGGCGGTCGCCGTCTGCGCGTCGAGGATATGCCCGCAGGGCAGGATGGCCGGACCGTCGCCGGAAAAACCGTGCGGTCGCGGGTCGAAGGTTTCAAGCGGAGTGGGAGAAATGGGTTACAAGGTCGCCGTCGTCGGTGCCACGGGGAACGTGGGCCGCGAGATGCTCGACATCCTGGCCGAGCGCGCCTTCCCGGCCGACGAGGTCGTCGCACTGGCCTCGCGCCGGAGCCAGGGGCAGGACGTCTCGTTCGGCGACAAGATCCTCAAGGTCAAAGCGCTGGATACCTACGATTTCTCGGACACGGACATCTGCCTGATGTCGGCGGGCGGCGAGGCCTCGAAGGAGTGGTCGCCGCGGATCGGCCAGCAGGGCTGCGTCGTGATCGATAACTCCTCGGCCTTTCGCTACGATTCGGACGTGCCGCTGATCGTGCCCGAGGTGAACGCTGACGCGATCGTGGGCTTCTCCAAGAAGAACATCATCGCCAATCCGAATTGCTCGACGGCGCAGCTCGTCGTCGCGCTCAAGCCGCTGCATGACGCGGCGACGATCAAGCGCGTCGTCGTCTCGACCTACCAATCCGTCTCCGGCGCCGGCAAGGACGCGATGGACGAGCTCTTCAACCAGACCCGTTCCGTCTTCACGGCAGGCGAGGTCAAGGTCGAGAAGTTCACCAAGCGCATCGCCTTCAACGTCATCCCCCACATCGACGTGTTCATGGAGGATGGCTACACGAAGGAAGAGTGGAAGATGGTCGCCGAGACCAAGAAGATGCTCGACCCGAAGATCAAGCTCACGGCCACCGCCGTGCGCGTGCCGGTCTTCATCGGGCACGCGGAATCGGTGAACGTCGAGTTCGAGCGTCCCCTGTCGCCCGAGCAGGCCACCGAGATCCTGCGCGCGGCGCCGGGTATCCTCGTGGTCGATAAGCGTGAGCCCGGCGGCTACATCACGCCCCACGAGGCGGCCGGCGAGGATGCCACCTACATCTCCCGCATCCGCGAGGACGCGACGGTGGAGAACGGGCTCGCCTTCTGGTGCGTCTCGGACAACCTGCGCAAAGGCGCGGCGCTGAACGCCGTGCAGATCGCCGAGGTGCTGATTAATCGGAAGCTCCTGAGCAAGGCGAAGCAGGCGGCCTGAGCCGCCGTCGCACGCGTCTTCGGTCCAAAAAGCGCCGTCCCGCCTGAGCGGGGCGGCGCTTCTCGTTTGGGCCGTAACGCGGACGTGATGTGACAACAGACCTAGGAATCTGTACCGATTAAAGAACAAAGCACGAACACAGGCTGTCGAGATGTTAGGTTTGCCGCCGCGCGACAGCGAACTCAGCCGCATCCGCCAGGTGCTGGCGGGGCTGCTGGTCGAGACGAAGCTCATCCGTCTCTCGCGGAGCCTCGCCCGCAAGTACAGTCCCGATCAGCCCCGCGCGCCGGCCGGTCAACCGGATGGCGGCCAGTGGATCTCGGAGGGCAGCGGAGCACGCGAGGGAGACGTCGATCCCGCGCTCGTGGGGCCGGGCCGCTGGGCCTCCCTCGCGTCGAAGGATCAGGCAGGCGAAGACGGTCGCAGCCGCGAGCGCACGCTGCTCGAGGACGGCTCCGAAGTTCTCACCATCCGGATCCATGCGGGCCCGCGCGCCGGTGACGAGGAGCACACGGTCACCGCACCGGACGGCGAGAGTCGGGTCTTCGAGACGTCCGGCGACATGCAAACCATCCGGGATGGGTCGTCCGGCGAGATTCTGTCCCGTACGCGCTTCACCGGAACGGGCGTGGAGCCCGTCGCGAGCGTTCAGCCCGCTTTCCTTTCCTTCCTGCGCTGCCGCTGGTCGTCACGACCACGGTCGAACTGGCAGCCATCCTCGCCACGGTTCTTTCGGCACGCGGAGGCCGGTTTGGGGCTGCCCTCGGTCTCTCCGCCAACGGGTACGCGCCAGACGGAAGCCTGGAAAACGCTCCGTTGGTGTGGGTGAGGCCGCTGACGTGATCGGAGCTTGAGGTCGCCTGTCCGCGAGCAGGTGAAGTCTCGGCTCTTGCCGATCGGGTCGCTGCTCAATTGAGGCAGTCGAAGCCGCTGCTCACACCGCAAAATTTCGGAAATGCCCTGCACTACGAAATAGCCAACGCGATAAATTCGCGAAATGATCCTGATTTCGTTGCTGAAATTTCTTTCGACGATAATGGAAAAGAGGCTGATTACGGAGATCTCGGATCTATTTCTCTAGATGTGCTTGAAAATACAAAGCACAACACGGTGTGTGTCTATGACCATAAGACGGGATCGCGGGGGCTCTCCGCTTCACGCGCTCTCTGGATCGCGACCATTGTGAAGAAACGCTATCCCCACGTTCAGCAGATCATCATCGTGCAAGTGAGGCCTCGGACATGACGACATTAAAACAGATTAAGAGTCTTTCAAAGGATTTGCTCGATCAACGCTCTGATTTGATCCTGATTAAGGGTCACGTGATTTGGCTTAAGCCGATCGACCATGTCGGGCGCACCATCCGGTTTGATCGATCCTCATGTGCACGACGGTTCTATCTGAGCTGGGAAGTCACCGAACTCTATGCACCCGAAGCGAGGCCGGCCCGATCCTACGGGTGCTGCGGCCAGAGATTCCTGCGGCGGACCGGTTCGAAAGGCGAGGATTTCGTTGGATGGGATTGGGACGATCCGGCCATGCCGGGCGGCTTCCGGCAGGCTATGGAGGAGAGCGTGTTGCCGATGCTCCATCCGCTCGACAGCTTGGAGAAGGCGCTCGCCTTCGTGCGCGGCCACCAGCCGACGGTCCTGACCCGTGGCTGGCGGTGGCACCTCGTTGCCGCCGTGGCACTCGGGGAGCTTGATGCCGCGCGGGACCTCTGGCGGGAGCGCGGCCACCTGTATTGGAAAGGGGAGGTCATGCGCGACCCACAGGATCAGTTCCTGTACGATCGCTATTGCGAGATCGGCGAGCCTCTCATGGCGGATGACCGAGCCTCCTTGGCGCGGATCCTCCAACGGTGGGAAGCCGAGAACGTGCGGGGCACCGCGATCGAGCCGTACTGGGCGCCGACGCCCTTCCCGCTTGAGCGTGAGGTCTGACCGACACGTCCTGTCAGCCCGCCATGTCCCGGTTGGACCAGAACGCAGGACGACCAAGAGGCAAGTCCGACAGCTCTTCCTCCCGATCTTGAAGAGGCCTGATAGCGACGCCTGGCATCCGGCATGCGAACACATCGGGATCCGGCAGGGGCCAGCAAGTCCGCTTGTCGAGACTGAGCCGTCCGCCTCGCACCCCGCCTCGCCCGCGAGGATAGGCGCGATCAAGCGTGCGCCCGCCCGTCAGCCAGACGGCGCTCATCGGGCTGCTCCTCCATAGCCGAGAGCCGGACACCGCGCGGCATCGCGATCGAGCCCAACCGGATACCCGCGCCCTTCCCCATCGAGATCGGCTGACGACCGCTCGCCGCACCCCCTCTCTGTTGGAAGGGAGCATTCTATCCGCGAGAAATTGGCTTGAATCCCGGCGCTCCCGGCGCTATTTCAGACCCAACAGTTCTGGTTGCAGTCGTGAGGCTGCGGTTCGGGAGTGGGCCCCACCGGGCCCGCTCTTTTTTATTGCCGCATCGCGCGACCCGGCCTGTCACGTCGGAGCCTTGAGCGCATGGCGGAAGCCCCCGAGAAGCGTCTGGTCAGCGAGAGCGGCGTCGCCGCGCGCGTCGTGCAGGTGGTCGAGGCCCCCCTCGAGGGGCTCGGCTACCAACTCGTGCGCGTGAAGGTCTCGGGCACGAACGGTTGCACGGTCCAGATCATGGCCGAGCGGCCGGACGGGTCGATGACCGTGGAGGATTGCGAGGCGGTGAGCCGCGCGCTCTCGCCGATCCTCGATCTCGAAGACCCGGTCGGTCGGCCTTACCACTTGGAGATTTCCTCGCCCGGCATCGACCGGCCGCTGGTGCGCGTCTCCGACTTTGCCCGCTGGGCGGGCTACGAGGCCAAGATCGAGCTTGCCGTGCCGCTCGACGGCCGCAAGCGCTTCCGCGGCATCATCGACACGCCGAGCCCGGACGGGCGGACCGTGCCGGTCGATCTGCCCGATGTGAAGGAGGGCCTGCCGAGCCGGATCGACGTGCCGCTGCGCGATCTCGCCGAGGCCCATCTCGTCCTCACCGACGATTTGATCCGCGAATCGCTCCGCCGCGGGTCCGCCCCGCCGCAGGACGACGACGAGGATCTCGAACCGGATCAGGTCGAGGCCGACGCACCGCACGCGGTGCGCCTCGTGCCCGCTCCGCAGCGGCCGAAGCTGAAGGAAGCAAAGCCTGTGAAGCCCAAGGTCCCACAGCCCAAGACGCCGGAGCAGAAGGAGAAGGCGAAATCCGCCGTCACCAAGGCCGTGCGTCTGAAGGATTCCGGCAAGCTCCACTGAACGAGCCCCTGTCCCGCCGTCTGCGGCGGGGCGTGAACAGATTGTGAGAGAGAAGGAACGATTCCGATGGCCGTCGTCAGCGCCAACAGGCTCGAACTCCTGCAGATCGCCGATGCGGTCGCCCGCGAGAAGGTGATCGACCGACAGATCGTGATCGAGGCCATGGAGGAGGCGATCGCGAAGGCGGCTCGCTCCCGCTACGGCGCCGAGACCGATGTCCATGCCGAGATCGACGCGAAGACGGGGGCGCTTCGCCTGTCGCGCCACCTCCTCGTGGTCGATCTCGTCGAGAACGACGCCCGCGAGATCACCCTCGATCAGGCCCGCCGCTACAACCCCGCCGCCCAAGTCGGCGACGTGATCTCCGACACCCTGCCGCCCTTCGATTTCGGGCGCGTCGCCGCCCAGTCCGCCAAGCAGGTGATCGTCCAGAAGGTCCGCGATGCCGAGCGCGACCGCCAGTACGAGGAGTATAAGGACCGCATCGGCGAGGTCGTGAACGGCCTCGTCAAGCGCGTCGAGTACGGCAACGTCATCGTCGATCTCGGGCGCGGCGAGGGCATCGTGCGGCGCGACGAGATGATCCCGCGCGAGACGTTCCGGCCGGGCGACCGCATCCGCTCGTATCTCTTCGACGTGCGCCGCGAGGTGCGCGGGCCGCAGATCTTCCTCTCGCGCTCGCATCCGCAATTCATGGCCAAGCTCTTCGGCCAGGAGGTGCCCGAGATCTACGACGGCATCGTCGAGGTGAAGGCGGTGGCGCGCGATCCCGGCTCGCGGGCCAAGATCGCCGTCATCTCCCGGGACGGCTCGATCGACCCGGTTGGCGCCTGCGTCGGCATGCGGGGCTCGCGCGTCCAGGCGGTGGTCGGCGAGCTTCAGGGCGAGAAGATCGACATCATCCCGTGGTCCGAGGACCAGGCGACTTTCATCGTCAATGCGCTGCAGCCGGCGGAAGTGGTCAAGGTGGTGCTCGACGAGGAGGCCGACCGTATCGAGGTCGTGGTGCCCGACGACCAGCTCTCGCTCGCCATCGGCCGCCGCGGCCAGAACGTGCGCCTCGCTTCGCAACTCACGGGCTGGGACATCGACATCCTGACCGAGGCCGAGGAATCGGAGCGTCGCCAGAAAGAATTCGCCGAGCGGACCCAGGTCTTCATGGAAGCCCTCGACGTCGACGAGACGGTCGGCCAGCTTCTCGCGGCGGAAGGCTTCCGCAACGTCGAGGAAGTGGCCTATGTCGAGCCGCAGGAACTCGGCAACATCCAGGGCCTAGACGAAGAGACCGGCGCCGAGATCCAGGCCCGCGCGCAGGATTACCTTGCCCGCGTCGAGTCGGAATACGATGCTCGCCGCCAGGAACTCGGCGTCGAGGATGACGTTCGGGAGATCGAGGGCATCACCACCCCGATGCTCGTCGCCCTCGGCGAGAACGAGGTGAAGACGGTCGAGGATCTGGCAGGCTGTGCCACGGACGATCTCGTGGGCTACACCGAGGGCCGCGGCCAGGACGCCGTGCGCCACGCCGGCTACCTCGACGGGTTCGACGTCTCGCGGGCCGAGGCCGAGGCCATGATCATGGCGGCGCGCCTCAAGGCCGGCTGGATCGAGGCTCTGCCCGAGGAGCCGGCAGAGGGCGAGGAAGCCGCGGAGGCGGAGGCGGAGGCCTGAGGCGAGCCGAGGGAATCAGATTCCGATGACGACAGCGCGCGAGGCGGATGATCCGGCCATCGCCGATCTCGATGCGGGCCCCCTCACGGGCCGGCACGGGGCTCGGCGGACCTGCATCGTCACGCGCGTTTCGCAGGACCCCGCCCGACTGATCCGCTTCGTGCTCGGGCCCGACGGGACGGTGGTGCCGGACCTGCGCGCGCGCCTGCCCGGCCGCGGCGCCTGGGTGAGCGCGCGGCGCGAGGCCGTGGCCGAGGCCGCGCGCCGCCGCCTGTTTCAGCGCGCCTTCAAGACGAAGACGGCCGAGGCGGCGGATGATGTGGCCGACCGGATCGCCGAGTCGCTGCGCGAGGACCTGCGGCAGGGGCTGGCCCTCGCCAACAAGGCCGGTTGCGTGGTCGCCGGCTTCGCCAAGGTCGAGGCCGCGATCGGCGACCGCGCCGGCGTCGCAGCGATCGTCCACGCCTCCGATGCCAGTGCGGATGGACGCCGGAAGATCGCCGCGGCATTGCACCGGCGGCATGGCGATGCCATATCCCGTGTACCGATCATCGATGACCTGTCCGGTGTCGAATTGGACATGGCCTTGGGTCGGGATCATGTGATACACGCTGCGCTCGTCGCAGGAGTCGGTGCGTCCGGCTGCCTGGCGCGTTGGCGTCGGTACCGCTCCTTCGAGGGCGTTGCCACGACGACTGAGGGGACCGGTTCCGCCCGCGATGGCGAGATCGGCTCCGATCTGCCTGACGACGATGTGACGGATCTGGCCGGTACCGGGACGGTTGCCGGTGGACGGGACGATGGAAACCCTCAGGGTTTGGGCTGAATGAGCGATACGAACAATCCGGGAGACAAGACTCTGACGAAGGCACCCTCGAAGCCGCTGTCCTTGAAGCGTCCGATCGAGCAGGGCACTGTCCGTCAGAGCTTCTCCCACGGCCGCTCCAAGCAGGTCGTGGTCGAGACGGTGAAGCGCCGGGTCATCGGCGCGACGCCCGGCACGGCCGCACCGCGTGAGGCTGCGCCCGCCGGCCGTCCCGCAGCGTCGGCACCGGCCGCACCCGCGCGTCCGGCAGCCGCTCCGCAGCGATCGTCTTCCGGCGTCGTCCTTCGGACGCTGAGCGAGCAGGAGCGCGACGCCCGCGCCGCCGCTCTCGCCGACGCGCAGCGCCGCGAGCAGGAGATTCGCCAGAACGCCGAGGACGAGGCGCGCCAGCGCCGCGAGCGTGAGGAGGCGGAGCAGCGCGAGCGCGAAGCCGCCGAGCAGCGCAAGCGCGACGAGGAGGCCCGTCGCCGGCAGGACGACGAGCTGCGCCGCCGCGCGACCGAGGAGGCCCTGCGGCGCACCGACGCCGAGGCTACCCGCGCACCCGCCCCGCCCGCTGCCGCTGCCGCTCCGAGCGCGCCGGTTCCGGCCGCGCCCGCCCAAGCTGCCCCCGCCCAAGCCGCTCCTGCCGCCGCGCAGCCTGCCGCGCCCCAGCGTCCCGCCGCGCCTGCGGCCCG
>NZ_SMNT01000008.1 GCF_004348265.1 Methylobacterium segetis | reverse complement strand
CCGGCAGCCCCCGCAGGCCCTGGGAGACCTTGCGCGCCGGCAGGCCCGGGCGGCCCCGCAGGTCCGGGTGGCCCCGCAGGTCCGGGTGGCCCAGGGGGTCCGGGCGGCCCCGCGGCCTCCGTCCGGGCGGCCTGCTGACCGGCGGGACCCGGCGATCCTGTCGGTCCGGGTGGCCCGGCGGGACCGGTCAGCCCGGCGCTGCCCGGCGGCCCGGCCGTGCCGCTCGGCCCGGCGGGGCCCTGCTGACCGCACTCGCCCACCACCGCGGCGCGCTCCTGGTTTCGCGCCCGCAGGGTCACGATGCAGGTCGCCGGGTGATAGGCGAGGCGAAACTCGAAATTGCCGCTCCGGTCGGTGCGGGCGGAGAAGCGCTCGTCGAGGGTGATCTCGGCCTCGACCGGATCGACCGAGCCGAGCACCCAGAGCTCGCCGCCCGTGATCTTGGCCGCCAGCACGCGGATCTCGGCCCGTGCCGGGGCGGCGAGGGTGCCCGCCCAGAGCGCCAGGGCGAGGATCGACCGTCGCGGGCCGGTTCTGTGCCGCCTCATGCCGTGCGTCCTCCCGACGGAGCCCGAACAAACTGCCCCGTTTCCGTAGGAGGCGGAAGACGACTTCCCGCGGGTCCACACGGTTCCACGCTGCGTACGCTCGCCGACAGGGCTCGCGGCAAAGGGAAGGCCGAGGCGAGGCGGCCCGCAGATTCCCGCTTTGCCCGCATCGCGGACATGCTACCGTCGCGGCCCGGCCCGTCCTGCGGGCCGGAGCCGAGCGTCGCGCCCGACTGACGCCAGCGAGGTGGCCCGCCATGAGCGCGCAACGGACACGGTCGGCGGACGAATGGGCCGCGATCATCGCCGAGGCCTACGCCGCCAAGACGCGGCCGCCCCTCACGCCGCAACTCCTCGCCGAGATGCGGCTGGTGCTGGCCGAGGCCGTCCGCGAGGCCGAGGCGTCCCACGTGCCCGGAGCCGAGTGGTGCGAGCGGGTGAACCTCGTCCTCGACCGCAGCGAGATGTCCCTCCACGCCGCGGTGGGTCCCCGACTCGCGGCGATCGATGCGGCCGCCGGCACCGTCGCGATGGCCCACCGGTCGGAGGCCGGCCGCCCGCTGCGGGCCTTCGGCGGCCAGTGACGGGCGCAGCGAACCCGGCCCCCGGCGGGCCGTACCGAAGGGCCGATTGGCGGATGGGAGTGGCGTGATGGGTGAATTGTCCGAGGATTCCAGGCCCGGCCTCGAGGCCCCGGCCGAGGCACCCCCGGCGCCCGGCGCGGAGGCCGACTGGCCGACGGTCCGCGCGTGGCGCAAGGAGACGCGCTCCGCGCTGATCGCGCAGCGGATCGCGCTGGAGGCCGAGACGCGTCTTTCGGCGAGCCGCCGGATCGACCTCGCCCTCGCCCAGGCGGTGCAGGCGACCGGGCGCGGGCTGATCGGTTTCTACTGGCCCTTCCGGGGCGAGTACGACCCGCGCGGGGTGATGGCCGCCCTGCGCGAGCAGGGCGCCCGCCTCGCGCTGCCCGTGATCGTGGCCAAGGGCGAGCCGCTGGCCTTCCGGGAATGGACGCCGGGCAGCCTGATGACCCAGGGCATCTGGAACATCCCGACCCCGGAGGCGGGCGATCCCGTCCAGCCCGAGCTCCTCGTCGTGCCCCTCGTCGGCTTCGACGGCCACGGCTACCGCCTCGGCTATGGCGGCGGCTTCTACGACCGGACCATCGCCGCGATGACGCCCCGGCCGCGGACGATCGGCGTCGGCTTCGCCATCGGGCGGCTCGAGACGATCCGCCCGCAGCCGCACGACATCGCCCTCGACCGGGTGATCACGGACGGGTAGCCGCCCCCCGCTCAGGTCCCGACCGCGTCGGTGACGCACTTCTTCGTGAAGCTCGACTTGGCGGCGCCCGCGAGCTTCTTGTCGCCGGCGGCCGTGTCGCAGGTCGTCTGCGCGTCGCTCTCGCACTTCTTCATGAAGCTCGTGAGCGCGGCGCCGGCGAGCTTCTTCTCGGTCGCCCGGGCCTTGCAGCTGCTCTCGGCCGCCATCGCGGGCGCGGCCAGGGCCAGAACCAGGATAGCAACGGACATGGCGCGCATGATCGTCTCCTCTCGACCGTTTTGGTCAAGGGAGAGGAGCACGGCGGCGAGGTTCCGCAAAGTCCCGCGCCCGGCCGCGCCACCCTTGTGCACCGTCGATTCGGACCCGCTTCCCTCAGCGCCCCGGCAGCGAGGCGGCGGCGCTGCGCAGGGCCGCCTTGGCGTCGGCGGCGTCCGGCGCGTCGATGTGCCGGTAGCGGGCCTGGACGAGGCCGAACACGCCGAAGGCGAACAGGCCCGCGGCGGTCACCGCGAGCAGCACCCAGCCGAAGGGCTGGCGGCCCAGGAACTGCAACGCCTCGCCGAGACCCTTGGCCTCCGACGAGCGGCTGTGGACGGCGGCGAGGATGAGGAAGGCGCCGATCAGCGCGAAGACGAGGCCGCGCGCGGCAAAGCCCAGGCGCCCGATCGGCACGGCCCAGCGATGGACCTCCCGGGGCAGGACGAGGCGGCGGAGCACGTCCCCCTTCCAGCCCTTGCGCAGGTAGGCGAGCCCGACCCCGATCACGACCGCTCCGACGAGGCCGGCGAGCACCTGCCCGAAGGGCTTGGCGAGGAGCCACGCGGTCCAGTCCTGGGTCGCCCGGTCGCCGCCACCGCCGCCGGTCCCGAGCGCCAGCCGCGCGGCCGAGAGCGCGAGCCCCCCGTAGACGACGCCGCTGATCACGTGGCCCGCGCGGATCGCGAGGCCCTTGGCCGACCCGCCGTGCCGGTCCGCATCGGTCGCCGCCTCGACGATCCGCCAGATCGCGAAGCCGGCAAGGCCCGCCGCCACGAGGCCGAGCCACGCCTGCCCGAAGGGCTGCGCGAGCAGGCTGCGCAGGGCGCTGCGGCTGCCGCCCGTCTGGCCGCCCGAGCCGATTGCGGCGAGCGCCGCGAGGCCGCCGACGAGGCAGTAGACGATGCCGCGGGCGCCGTAGCCGAACCGGGCCAGCCATTCGAGCTTCGGGATGTCGGCGTGGAACACGGGCAGCCTCCGAGCCGGTGCCGAGGAGGCTTGAGTAACGGGGCCGTGACCGTCCCGTTCCGGAGATCGTGGGGCCGCGACGGTGCGGCGGGGTTTCCCCCGCCGCCCGAGGCCGCGTTCGCCTACTTGTTGATGCCGACGCTGCCGGTGACGCCGCCGAGCAGCCCGCCGACCGTGCCGAGAAGTCCGCCCGCCAAGCCGCCGACCTGATCGACCACACCCGAGACCGCGCCGAGTTCCTGGCTGGCATCGACGTGCAGGCCCACGCCGAGGCCGACGTCCAGACCACCGCCGACCTCATCCAGCTCCGCGGCGTCGAGCTCACGGATGGTATCGAAGTTCTGCGACATAAATGTTCTCCTAGATTACAGGCTATTGGCTAGAACATCTCCTAGCCTCCAGAGAAGCGCTCTAAGCAACGCCTCCTCAAGTAGGGGAGCATGACTGGCGTTGATCATCAACCCGGCTCGATTGTGCAGAGCAACATCGACGAAGTGGCATCCAAAATTCCGGCACCGGCCGATCCCCGGCAGGGCCGCGCTATCCCACTCGCGAAACGCTGCTTTCCGAGGCGGTGCGCGGCCCGGCCGCCCGCTCTGTGGCGACTTCGTGGCGCGGCCGCATTGTCGTCCGATTTCCGGCAAGGCTCGGGGAGGGCGGCCGAAATTCCGCTGGCCGCGGTCGGATGACGCAGAGGCGACCGCGCGGTGCGGCGGGCGAGCGTTCAAACGGTCACGCATCGGCTCAGGCATCGCCCGCAAATGCCTGGAAGCCGGGAATTTTGTCCCGTTCCGTACCGAGAGCGGCTGCGCCCGGCCGGTTCCTGCTCCTCGGCGCGGCATGGTGCACTGCAGCATTCCGGCCCGCCGCCATCCGCGGCGGGATCGGTACGGTGCGGACGAAACCCCCTTGATCTCTCCGGTGCGGTCCGGCCAAAAGGGCGCCGATGACGTCGCCGCTCTTTCGCCGCGAGGTCGCCGCGGCCCGGCGCGATGCCTGGCTCGGCGAAGCCCAGCTCGTCCAGCCGCTGCCCCTGCGCCTCGCGACCGGGATCTGCCTCGCCCTCGTCCTCGCTGCGCTCGCCTACGCCGCGCTCGGCACCTACACCCGCCGCGTCCACGCGCAGGGCCTGCTCACGCCGAATGTCGGCCTGATCACGCTGACGAGCCCCGTCGCGGGCCGGGTCAGCGCAGCGGGCGGCCGCGAGGGCGGCCGGGTCGAGCGGGGCCAGCTCCTCTACACGATCGATCTCGACGCGGTCTCCGCGCGCGGCCCGACCCAGACCCGGGTCATCGACGAGCTCGGCCGCCAGAAGGAGAGCGTCGAGAAGCAGCGCTCCTTGCGCGCCTCCACCGCCGAGACCGAGAAGCGCGCGCTCTCCGAGCAGATCGAGAACCTGGAGGCGCAGGCGCGCCAGCTCTCCGAGCAGATCGACCTGCAGGAGAAGCTCGTCCAGCCGCTGCGCGAGCGCGTCGACGTTCTCGCCAAGGCGGTCACGAACGGGCTCGCCCGCGCCGCCGACCTGCAGAGCCAGAACTACCTCTACATGCAGGCGAGCACGCAGCTCGCCCAGTTCAGGCAGACGAGCCTGCAGCTCACCGGCCGGATCGCCGACCTCAGGTCCCAGCGCGCCACCTTCGACGACCGCCTCGCCCGCGACCTCGCCGACATGGACCGCAGCGCGGCCCAGCTGGAGCAGCAGCGGGCCGAGAGCGAGGCGCGCCGGGCGATCGAGGTGCGGGCGCCCGAGGCCGGGATCCTCACCTCGATCCGCGCCCAGGCCGGCCAGAGCGTCGGCGCGGGCGCCACGCTGCTCACCCTCCTGCCGAGCGAGGGGCGGCTGCAGGCGAACCTCTACGTCGATTCCGCCTCGATCGGCTTCATCGAGACGGGCGCGGCGGTGATGCTGCGCTACGCCGCCTTCCCGTTCCAGCGCTTCGGCCTCTACCGCGGCGTGGTGACGGAGGTGACCCGCGCCCCCCTCGAAGGGGGCGACGTGCCCGAGACCTCGGGCGTGCGGAAGGCGGGCGGCATCTACCGGGTGGTGGTGCGGCCCGAGGAGGACGGCGTGATGGCCTATGGCGAGCGGCGGCGGCTCGAGGCGGGGATGCGCGTCGAGGCGGACATCGCGCTCGAGAAGCGCCCGCTCTACCGCTGGCTCCTCGACCCGCTCTACCGGGTCAAGCGCAGCGTCGATCTCGTCACCGAGGGCGGCTGAGGCGTGGCCCTGCGCGACGCCCTCCAGTTCGGCTTCGGCCGGCGCCTGCCCGTGGTCCTGCAGGCGGAGGCGGCCGAGTGCGGCATGGCCTGCCTCGCCATGGTGCTCGGCCACCACGGGCACGCGATCGATCTCGGGGCGCTGCGCCGCCGCCACGCCCTCTCGCTCAAGGGCATGACCCTGCGCAACCTCATCGACCTCGCCGGCACGATGGGGCTCTCGACGCGGGCCCTGCGCGTCGAGCTCGCCGATCTCGGGCGCCTCAAGCTACCCTGCATCCTGCACTGGGGCCTCAACCATTTCGTGGTCCTGGCTGAGGTGCGGGGCAGGGGCATCGTCGTGCACGATCCCGCCCGCGGGCGCCGCAGCCTGACCCTGGCGGAGGCCTCGCGCGAGTTCACGGGCGTCGCCCTCGAGGCGAGCCCGGCGCAGGGGTTCGTGCGCGCCGAGCCGCCGCCGGCCTTCCGCCTCGCGGACCTGTTCCGCAGCATCGGCGGCGTGCGCGGGGCGCTCGCGCGGATCCTCGCCCTGTCGCTCGGGATCGAGCTCGTCGCGATCCTGATGCCGATCGCCTCGCAGATCGTGATCGACGAGGTGATCGTGAACGCCGATCTCGACCTCCTGCTCGTGGTCGCGATCGGCGTCGTGCTCCTGCTCCTCGTCCAGCTGGCGCTGGCGGTCGCCCGCACCTGGGCGATCATGCTGGCGGGCTCGACGCTGAACTACCAATGGTCGGGCAGCCTGTTCGACCACCTCTCGCGCCTGCCCCTCGACTATTTCGAGAAGCGGCACGTGGGCGACGTGATCTCCCGCTTCGGCTCTCTCGCGTCGATCCAGAAGGGGCTCACCACCGACCTCGTCCAGGCGGTGCTCGACGGGATCATGTCGATCGGCATGCTGATCATGCTCGTCGTCTACGGGGGCTGGCTCGCCCTCGTCGCCCTCGTCTCGACGGCGCTGACGACGGCGCTCAGGGCGGCGGCCTTCGCCGCCTACCGGGAGGGCACCGAGGAGGCGATCGTCGCCGAGGCGCGCCAGCAGACGCACTTCATCGAGACGGTGCGGGGCATGGCGAGCGTGAAGCTGCTCGGCCTGCGCGAGCGCCGCCGCGGCACCTGGATGAACCAGTTCGTCACGGCGCTGAACGCAAGGCTGCGCCTGCAGCGCCTCGACCTCGTCTTCGGCCGAGCGAACGAGCTGCTCTTCGGCGCCGACCGGCTGATCCTGCTGGTGCTCGGCGCCCGGGCCGTGATCGAGCAGTCGATGACGCTCGGCATGCTCGTCGCCTTCCTGACCTACCGGGACCAGTTCTCGCAGCGGGTCGGCAACCTCATCGAGTCGGGCTTCAAGCTGCGCATGCTCGACGTGCAGACGGACCGGCTCTCCGACATCGTGCTCGCCGAGCCCGAGGAGCAGCCCGGCGCGGCCGCACCGGAGGTGGCCGCCCCCGCCCTCGGCGGATCGCGGGCGGGCGCCATCGCCGTGCGCGGCCTCGCGCTCCGCTACGGCGCCGACGAGCCCTGGATCTTCCGCGGCCTCGGCTTCGAGGTGCCGGCGGGATCGAGCTTTGCCATCACCGGCCCCTCCGGCTGCGGCAAGACCACCATGATGAAGATCATGATGGGTCTGCTCGTGGCGACCGAGGGCAGCGTCGCGGTCGACGGGCGCGACATCCGGACGATCGGCCCCGCCGCCTACCGCCGCCGGATTGCGGGCGTGATGCAGAACGACGGCCTGTTCGCCGGCTCGATCGCCGAGAACATCTCCTGCTTCGACGAGCGGCCGGACCAGGGCTGGATCGAGGAATGCGCCGCCCGGGCCGCGATCCTCGCCGACATCCGCCGCACGCCGATGGGCTTCGAGACGCTTGTGGGCGACATGGGCTCGACGCTGTCGGGCGGGCAGAAGCAGCGGGTGATCCTCGCCCGCGCCCTCTACCGGCGCCCCGACATCCTGTTCCTGGACGAGGCGACGAGCCATCTCGACGAGCCGACGGAGGCCGCGATCGCCGCGGCGTTGCGCGACCTCGCCATGACGCGGGTCATCGTCGCCCATCGCCCCGCCACGATCGCGCATGCCGACCAGGTGCTCGGATTCGAGCCGCCCGAGCCGCCGCTGGCCGCGCTCCCGCGGGCGGCGGCGCGGGCGGCGGAATGAGGGGGGGTGGGGAGGCTCAGGCCTCCATCAGCACCTGCACGTGCGCGGCGACGGAATCGGCGAGCCCGGTCAGGTCGTAGCCGCCCTCCAGCAGGGAGACGACGCGGCCCTGGCACGAGCGCTCGGCCTCCTCCAGCACCTGCCGGGTCGCCCAGGCGAAATCGTCCGCCTCCAGCATCAGGTTCGCCAGCGGGTCGCGCCAATGCGCGTCGAAGCCCGCCGAGACGATGATCAGGTCCGGCCGGAACGCCTTGAGGCGCGGCAGGATGCGGCTCTCGAAGGCCTCGCGGAAGGTCTCGCCGTCGGAGCCGGGGCGGAGCGGCGCGTTCACGATGGTGCCGTGCTCGCCCTCCTCGGAGAGGGCGCCGCTGCCGGGATAGAGCGGCATCTGGTGGCTCGAACAGAACAGCACCGAGGGATCGTCCCAGAAGATGTCCTGGCTGCCGTTGCCGTGGTGGACGTCCCAGTCGACGATGGCGACGCGCTCGGCCCCGTGCGCGCTGCGCGCGTGGCGCGCCGCGATCGCCGCGTTGTTGAAGACGCAGAACCCCATGGCCCGGGTCTTCTCCGCATGGTGGCCGGGCGGGCGCATCGCCGAGAAGACGTTCTTGGCCGCCCCCGTCATCACCGCGTCGACGCCCTGCACACCCGCACCCACGCCCCGCAGCACGCACTCCATCGTGCCCGGCGACAGGACGGTGTCGGAATCGATGCTGACGAGCCCCTCAATCGGCGCCGCCGCCACGATCGCCTGCACCCAGGCCTCGGGATGGGCGAGGGCCACCGTGCCGAGGGAGGCCGGCTCGGGCGCGCGACGGTCGAGCCCGGCGAAGGCCTCCGCCTCAAGCGCCTTCTGCACCGCGCGCATCCGCTCGGGGCGCTCCGGGTGGCCGTGCGGCGTCCGGTGCTCGAGAGCGGCGGGATGGTGGAACAGGATGGTCATGCGGGCGCCCTCCGTTTATTGGCATTCCATATACCAGATTGGGAACGGGACGGCTACGAGGGTGCGGGCCGGCCCTGAGCCGCGGGGCCGCGCTGCCACATTCGGACGCAGACGACGCGGGAGTGGAGAGCCAGGGCTTGACGGCGGCAAGCGGCGCTGCCAAGTGGGGAGAAACAGGCTAACTCATTGAAAGTGCTGTAGATTTCAACAGTTCTAATCTAGCGGTCAAAGCGGTGCCGCAACTCGGATTTTCGATTTCCCGGGTTCGCGGCACCTTCCGATCCACCGGTCGGGCGGTCTGCCCGCACGGCCGTCCGTCACCTTGCGGCCCGTTCCGCATCCCGAGTCGCGGTCCCGAATGATCGTCTGTTCCTGCAACGTCCTGTCCGATGGTGCCGTGCGGTCCTGCCTCGGCCCGGGTCCGGGCTGCCCGCGGACGCCCGCGCAGGTCTATGCCTGCCTCGGATGCAGCCCGAAATGCGGGCGCTGCGCCCGCACGATCCGCTCGATCATGCAGAAGGCCCTTGATGAGGCCGCACATTCCTGTTCGCCCGCTTGCGCAAGCGCCTGCTCTTTGGTCAAGGTCCAAACAGCAGAGGAGGGGATCGCCGCCTGACACGCGCAGGACCGCCCCTCCCGGCTGACAAGTGCCTCAGGGAGACAGGCGGATGAAGGGCGACGCTAAGGTCATCGAGTACCTCAATCGCGGGTTGCGTAGCGAGCTGACGGCGGTTAGCCAGTACTGGCTCCATTTTCGCATGCTCAACGATTGGGGCTATGTCGAGCTGGCCAAGTACTGGCGCAAGGAATCGATCGAGGAGATGAATCACGCGGATCGCTTCGTCGACCGCATCCTCTTCCTCGAAGGCTTCCCCAATCTCCAGGAACTCGACCCGCTGCGGATCGGGCAGAACGTCCAGGAGATCATCGAGTGCGACCTCGCCGCGGAGAACGAGGCGCGGTCGCTCTACCTGGAGGCGGCGAAGTACTGCGACTCGATCAACGATCGGGTCTCGAAGATCCTGTTCGAGGATCTCGCCACCGACGAGGAGGGCCATATCGACTTCCTCGAGACGCAGCTCGAACTGATCAAGCAGATCGGCCTGCCGCTCTACGCGCAGCGCCATATCGGCGGCCTCGACAAGATCGAGCCCGAGGTCGACTAGCCCCGCACGCTCCGGACGGCGCACCGCGCGCCGGGCCGGGCCTGCTCGGACCATCGTGAGCAAAAACATGTGACGCCGTCCGGGTTGAATCCGGGCGGCGTTTTTTTTGGCGCGAAATGCTCTTCGTCAAACGGCGCGTCTTCACTGTTTCGAAATGCGCAATTAATCCAAAACATCTACATTACGAGGAGAAAATAGCTATTTATTCTTGATTATTGATTGGGTAAAGCGATGAGATTGTCGATCAAATCAGTATTGATGTCGCTCTTCGGAGTGATGGCCCTGATGGCGGCGGCGCAGGGCCTGTTCACCGTTCAGGAGACCGCGAAGATGCGCGGCCACCTCGATGAGATCGCGACGAACTGGCTGCCCTCGGTCGACATCGTCCACCGCATGAACACCATCACGTCGGACTACCGGCTGCGGCAATACCGTCTGGCGACGCTCGAGGCCGGGGCCGGCTCGCTCGCGGAGGCGGTCGATCTCCTGGGCCGGCAGGTCACCCTCCTGGCCGACGCGCGCAAGACCTACGAACCGATGATCGCCTCGCCGGAGGAGCGGGCGACCTACGAGACCTTCTCGACGCTCTGGGCGCATTACGTCGCCGTCACGGCGCCGATCCGGGCGGCCGCCGAGCGCGGGGATTCCGCCCGAGCCCTGGGCCTCCTCGTCGATCCCGAGGCGCGCAAGGCCTACGACACGTCCGGCGATCTCCTCGACAAGCTCGTCGAGATCAACCGCCGGGGGGCAGCGCAGGAAGCGGAGGGCGGCGTCGCGAGCGCGATGCGCTCCGGGCGCGTGAGCCTCGCGAGCCTGATCCTGGCGAGCGGGCTCGCCCTCGGTGCCGCCGCCCTGTGCTTCTTCTGGATCGCCCGGCCGATCACCAGCATCACGGACGCCATGCGCGTCCTCGCGGAGGGGGACACGGGAGGGGCGATCCCCGGCGCGCGTCGCCGGGACGAGATCGGAGCGATGGCCGCGGCCGTTCAGGTGTTCAAGGACAACCTGATCCGCACCCGTCAGCTCGAAGAGGAGACGGCGCACGCCCGCGCCGATGCCGAGACGCAGCGCAGGGCGGTGATGCGCGACCTCGCCGACCGGTTCGAGCAGGCCGTCGGCGGGATCGTCGGCACGGTCTCCGGCTCGGCGGGCCAGCTGCAACGCACCGCGACGGGCATGACGGGCGCGGCGAGCGAGACGGCCGCCCAATCCGCGACGGTCGCCGCCGCGGCGGAGCAGGCCGGATCGAACGTCGCTACCGTCGCGGCGGCCGCCGAGGAGCTCGGCGCGTCGGTGGCGGAGATCGGCCGGCAGGTCGACGGCTCGTCGCAACTCGCCGCCTCCGCCGTCACGGAGGCGGACGCAACGAACACGCTCGTGCGGAACCTCGCCGAGACCGCTGCCCGCATCGGGGAGGTCGTGGCCCTGATCTCGACGATCGCGGATCAGACGAACCTGCTGGCGCTCAACGCCACGATCGAGGCGGCGCGCGCCGGCGAGGCGGGGCGCGGCTTCGCGGTGGTGGCCACCGAGGTCAAGGAACTCGCCGGCCAGACGGCGCGGGCCACCGGCGAGATCGAGCGCCAGATCGGCGCGATCCAGGCGGCGACGGGGCAGGCGGTCGGCGCGATCGGCGGCATCTCGGCCCGCATCCGCGAGATGAACGCGGTCGCCACCGCCATCGCGGCGGCGGTCGAGGAGCAGGGCGCGGCGACGCGGGAGATCGTGCGCAACGTCGGCCAGGCGGCCATCGGCACCGGGGAGGTCTCCGCCAACATCGCCGGGGTGGCGAGCGCGGCCGACGAGACCGGCGCGGCCGCCGCCCAGGTCCTCGCCTCCGCCTCCGACCTGACCGGGCAGGCCGCCGCCCTCGACCGCGAGGTCAGGAGCTTCCTCGCCACGATCCGCGCCGCCTGACGGCCGCCGCCCTCGGGAGCCCCGTCCGGGGGCTCCCGTCCTCCGCGTTCCCAGAGTTCGAGTTGCGTTCATGGCCGGACGGTTGCGTTCGCGTCTGTGCGGCATCCTTCTCGCCGCAGCCTTGCCCCTCGGCGCGCCCGCCCGGGCGGCCGATCCTGCGGCGGGTCCGGCGGCCCTCGCCGCGGGCCTCAATGCCGGGCGCGCCGCCCTCAAGGAGCGGGGCGTCGAGATCGGCCTCACCTCTATCGGCGAGACGGTCGGAGCCCTGCGCGGCGGCCTGCGGCGGGGTGCCGTCTACGAGGGCCGGCTCGACGTCCAGCTCGATGCCGACCTCGAGACGCTCATCGGCTGGCAGGGGCTGCGCTTCCACGCCAACGCCTACCAGATCCACGGCACCGGGCCGACGCGCTACCGCGTCGGGAGCCTCGCGCCCGTCAGCGGGATCGAGGCGCTGCCGGCGACGCGCCTGCACGAGCTCTGGCTGGAGCAATCCTTCCTCGACCGGACGCTCAGCCTGCGGGCCGGCAACCTCGCCGCGGACGCGGAATTCCTGGTCAGCCCCTCGGCGACGCTGTTCGCGAACGGCACCTTCGGCTGGCCCGTGATCGCCGCGGCCAACCTGCCCTCGGGCGGCCCGGCCGCGCCGCTCGCGACCCCGGGCCTGCGGGTCCGGTGGGAGGCCGCGCCGAAGGCGAGCCTGATGCTCGGCCTGTTCAACGGCGACCCGGCCCATGCACGCGGGAACCGCCTCGCGCTCGATCCGCAGCGCCGCAACCCCGACGGGACGGATTTCAGCCTGCACGGATCACCTTTCCTGATCGTCGAGGCCGCGAAATCCTACAGCCTCGGCGGCCCGGGGCCGGAGCGGACGGGCGTCGTGAAGGTGGGCTTTTTCCACCATTTCGGCGCCTTCGACGATGTCCGGATCGACCGCGACGGCGTGCCGCTCGCAGCACCCTGGAGTTCCGGCCTGCCGGCCCGGCGACGGGGCGACGACGGCCTCTACGCGCTGATCGACCAGACGATCTTCCGGGAGGACGAGGCGAGCGACCGCCGCGCGGCCCTGTTCGCGCGCGTGGCCGCCTCGCCCTCGCCCGCGAGCCTCGTCAGCCTCTACGCGGATGCCGGCCTCGTCTATAAGGGCCTGCTGCCGGGCCGGCCCGACGACGTGGCCGGCCTCGGGCTCGCCCATACCCGCATCGCCCGGCGCGCCCGCCTCTCCGACTGGGACCGCGCCCTCTTCTCGGGGATGCCCCTGCCGGTCCGGCGCAGCGAGACGGCCGTGGAGCTGACCTATCAGGCGGTGGTCGCCCCCGGCTTCACCGTCCAGCCCAGCCTGCACTACATCGCCGCGCCCGGGGGCGGCGTCCGCAATCCGCTGCGGCCCGACCGCGCGCGGATCCGCGACAGCGTGGTGCTCGGCCTTCGCGCGACGGTTCAGTACTGACCGGCGGTGCGCGGGCGGCGGCCGTCACCGCGAGGCGCCTCCGCGGGCTCGGCGGTGCAGACGAAGCAGCTCAGGCGCTTGCGCGAGCCGGTCTGGACGACGGCGGCGGGCGAGTTCGCGGCCGAGGTCCTGCCGGAGGTCTCGGGACCGATCTGGGCCTGCGCCGGCGCGGCGCCGAGGACCGCGAGCGCGACGCCGGCGAGGGCGAGTCTCGCCATGGGACGCATGACTTTCATAACCCTGTCTCGTTACGGAAAACTAATGCTGTTCGCGGCTCGGCGTTGCAAGTCCCCGGCCCCCCTCGGCCAACAGGGTTTCCGGGGCCTGCGGCGGGTGGATGCGGGCCGAGATGCCGCGGTGGTTTTGAGGCGCCGGAGCGGGTAACACGCTCGTGACGCCCGCCATCAGCCCGACCCGCGAGACCCGTTGAGCAAGCTGCCCGCCCCGAAGTCGCTCCTCAATCCCGAGACCCGCCCGGACGACGTCGACCAGTCGATCCGACCCCTGAGCCTCGCCGAGTTCGTGGGTCAGCGGGCGGCGCGCGCCAACATGCAGATCTTCATCGAGGCCGCCCGCAAGACGGGCCAGGCCCTCGACCACGTGCTCTTCGTCGGCCCGCCCGGCCTCGGCAAGACGACGCTCGCGCAGATCGTGGCGCGGGAACTCGGCGTGAACTTCCGCTCGACCTCGGGTCCGGTCATCGCCAAGGCGGGCGACCTCGCCGCGCAGCTCACGAACCTCGAAGAGCGCGACGTGCTCTTCATCGACGAGATCCACCGCCTCAATCCGGCGGTGGAGGAGATCCTCTACCCAGCCATGGAGGATTACCAGCTCGACCTGATCATCGGCGAGGGTCCGGCCGCGCGCTCCGTGAAGATCGAGCTGCCGAAATTCACCCTCGTCGGTGCCACCACCCGCGCCGGCCTGCTGACGACCCCCCTGCGCGACCGGTTCGGCATCCCGATCCGGCTCGAATTCTACGACATCGACGAACTGGAGCTGATCGTCAGCCGCGGCGCCCGGGTGCTCGGCCTCGGCATGTCGCCGGAGGGCGCCAACGAGATCGCCAAGCGCGCCCGCGGCACGCCCCGCATCGCGGGCCGCCTGCTGCGCCGGGTGCGCGATTTCGCGATCGTGGACGACGCCCCGATCGTGACGCGCGCGATCGCGGACCGCGCCCTCGAGATGCTCGACGTCGACCCGGTCGGGCTCGACGTGATGGACCGCAAGTATCTGACGATGATCGTCAATTCCTTCGGGGGCGGGCCGGTCGGCATCGAGACGATCGCGGCCGCCCTCTCGGAGCCCCGCGACGCGATCGAGGACATCATCGAGCCCTACCTGATCCAGAAGGGCTTCGTGCAGCGCACGCCGCGCGGGCGCGTGCTGACCCCCCACGCCTACCGCCACATGGGCTTCGCCGAGCCGCGCCGCGACCCGGCCACGCAGTTCGGTCTGTTCGCGGATGGTGGGGAGGATTGAGGCCCGCTTGACGCCGATGTGTCGGGCGCTACCTTACATCGGTGATCCGATCCTTCCGCAACAAGGCGCTCCGCAACTTCGCGCTGAAGGGTGATCCGAAAGGATTGAGCGTCCCGAACGTGCGTCGTGTCCGACAGATTCTCCTCGCCCTCGACAGCGCGAGCGAGCCCGACGACATGAACCAGCCCGGTCTGCGCTTCCACCAGCTCAAGGGCGAGCGGCGCGGGACTTTCGCCGTCGATGCGAGCGGCAATTTCCGGATCACCTTCCGATGGGAGGGCTCGGACGCCGTCGACGTCGATCTTGAGGATTATCACTGAGATGGCCGAGAATCCTCAGCTGACGGGCCTCGCGCCGATGCATCCGGGCGAATGGCTGCGGGAAGTGACGCTGCCGGCGCTCGCCCTCACCAAGGCGGAGATCGCCCGGCGCCTCGGGGTCTCACGCCAGACCCTCTACGATATTCTCGACGAGAAGCAGCCGGTCACTCCGGCGATGGCCCTCAGGCTCGGCCGTCTCTTCGGCAATTCGGCCACCTTCTGGGTCAATCTGCAGCGGGACCACGATCTGCGCATCTTGGAGGCGAGAATGGCGCAGGAACTCGCCGCGATCGAGCGCATCGCTCCGGTGGAGGCCGCGTGAGCGATTTCAGTTTCGAGGGCGCTCACGCGCTGCCGGTGCGCGTCTACTACGAGGACACCGACTTCTCGGGCTTCGTCTACCATGCGAGCTACCTGCGCTTCATGGAGCGCGGGCGCACGGAATTGCTGCGGAATCTTGCCGGCGACCAATCGGACCTGCACCGCGATGCGGACGGCCTGGTCTTCGTGGTGCGGCGGATGGAGATCGACTACCTCAAGCCCGCCCGGATGGACGACGGCTTGACGGTGCTCACCGCCACCCGAGACTTGCGCGGCGCCTCCATGCATCTCGCGCAGGCCGTGCGCCGGGGCGACGAGACACTGGTGCGCGCCGAGGTGGTGGTCGCCTGCGTGCGCGCCGGCCGGGCGATCCGCCTGCCCGATTCCCTCCGGCGCGCCCTCGCGCCGCCGGCCTGAGGCGCGGCCGGCAACCATTCCTTAACCCTGCCGCCCCCTTAACTCGTCCGGTCGAAGTGTTCGGGCGGGCGGCCCAAGCCTGGCCCTTACTTTCGACAGATTCGACGCCGATTCCCGTTGATATCGCTCGTGGATCTGAGCTGGGGCGGGCGGGCTGCGCCCGCGCCTCGGTGGCCCGGGGATTTGAGGAACTTGCCATGAACCCAGCCGATGCCATGCAGGCGGCGCAGGCCCCCGTCGCCGACATGACGCTGCTCGGCCTGTTCCTGCAGGCCCACTTCGTGGTCAAGCTGGTGATGCTGGGGCTCCTCGGCGCCTCGGTCTGGTGCTGGGCGATCATCGTCGACAAGACGCTGCTGGTCCGCCGCACCAAGGAGGAGATGGACGCGTTCGAGGACGCGTTCTGGTCGGGCCGCTCGCTCGAAGAGCTCTACCGCTCCTTCAACGACCGCCCGGCCACGGGGCTCGCCGCCCTCTTCGTCGCCGCGATGCGCGAGTGGAAGCGCTCCTTCGAGGGCTCCGGCCGGCAGATCCAGTCGCTCAACCAGCGCATCGACAAGGTGCTCGACGTCACCATCCAGCGGGAGGTCGAGCGCCTGGAATCGCGCCTCCTCTTCCTCGCCTCGATCGGCTCGGCCGGCCCCTATATCGGCCTGTTCGGCACGGTCTGGGGCATCATGACCGCCTTCACCTCGATCGCGGCCTCGAAGAACACCTCGCTCGCGGTCGTGGCGCCCGGCATCGCCGAGGCCCTGTTCGCCACCGCGATCGGCCTGTTCGCGGCGATCCCCGCCGTGCTCGCCTACAACAAGCTGCAGGCGAGCGTGGCGAAGTCGCAGTCGCGGCTCGAGGGCTTCGCCGACGAGTTCTCGGCAATCCTGTCCCGCCAGATCGACGAGCGCCTCTCGCTCGCCGCCTGATACCCCCGACATCCGAGGACGAGCAGCATGGGCATGGCCCACGGAGCGGCACAGGGCGGCAAGCGGCGGCGGCGCGGCCGGCGCACGGCCGCCATCAACGAGATCAACATGACGCCGTTCATCGACGTCGTGCTGGTGCTGCTGATCGTGTTCATGGTCGCCGCCCCCATGATGACGGTCGGCGTGCCCCTCGACCTGCCGCAATCGAAGGCGAGCCCGCTCAACTCCGACACCAAGCCCGTCACCCTGTCGATCCGCCAGAGCGGTCAGATCTTCCTCGGCGAGGATGAGCTGACCGACGAAGCCATCGTGCCCAAGCTGAGCGAGGTCTCGAAATCCGGCTTCGACGAGCGGGTCTTCGTGCGCGGCGACAAGCGGGTCGATTACGGCCGTGTGGCCCAGGTGATGGCGATCGTGACCGGCGGCGGCTTCAAGAAGGTCGCCCTCGTCACCGAGCCCGAGCAGAAGTAGCGGATCGACCGCCGTGGCGCTCACCTTCGACCGCAGCGAACCCGGGTTCTGGCTCTCGGCCGGCGTGCACGTGGCGCTGCTGACGCTCGCCCTCGTCGGCATCTCCGCCGAGGCTCTGCCCGAGGCGCAGGAGGGCGTGCCCGTCGAGGTCATCACCGAGAACCAGTTCTCCGAGATCACGAAGGGCGAGCGCAACGCCGAGAAGCCTCTCTCGGACGCCAAGCCCCGGGCCGACCGCAAGGCCGAGACCTTCGAGGAGCGCGAGCCCGAGAACGCCAAGGTCGACGCCCCGGCCGCCCCGACCCGCACCGCCGACATGAAGGTCGCGAGCGTCGACGAGGTGCCGCTGCGCATCGACGAGCCCGACCCGCAGGAGGTCGCGAAGGCCGCCAAGGCCGCGAAGGAGAAATCCGAGAAGGCGGCGCAGGAAAAGGCCGAGAAGGCCGCCCAGGAGAAGGCCGCGGCGGATGCCAAGGCCGCCGCCGAGGCGAAGGCCGCCGCAGAGGCGAAGAAGGCCGAGGCCAAGGCGGAGGCCAAGGCCAAAGCCGAAGCGAAGGCGGCGCAGGAGAAGGCCGAGACCGAGCGCCGCGAGCAGCTCGACAAGCTGATCGAGCGCCAGGAAGCGGAGGCCGCTGCCGCCGAGGCCAAGGCGAAGGCCGAGGCGAAAGCCAAGGCCAAGGCGGACGCCGAGGCGAAGGCCGTCGCGGAGGCGAAGAAAGCCGAGGCCAAGGCGAAGGCGGAGGCCGAGGCGAAAGCCAAAGCGGAAGCCGCCAAGGCCGAGGCCGAACGCCAGAAGGAGATCGCCGAGGCGAAGGCCGAAGCGGAGGCCGAGGCGAAAGCCAAGGCGGAAGCCGCCAAGGCCGAGGCCGCCGCCAAGGCGAAAGCCAAGGCCGTGGCCGACGCGAAGGCCAAGGCCGATGCGGACGCCAAGGCCAAGAAGCAGGCCGAGCTCGCCGACAAGTTCAACGCGGGCGACATCCGGCAGATGCTCGCCTCGAAGGTGCCCTCGCAATCGACCGGCGCGACGGGGCACGAGGTGCAGCGCACGGCCTCGCTCGGCGCCGCGACCGGCACGGCGCAGCGCCTGTCGCCCTCGCTCCGCGACGCCCTCGTGGGCATGCTGCAGCAGCAGATCGAGCGGTGCTACTCGGCCCCGCCGGGTGCCGCCCAGGGCGTCGTCCTGCCGATGCTCGACATCCGCCTGAACCAGAACGGCTCGCTCGCCGCCGAGCCCCGGATCATGCGCGGCGGTGCCAGCGCCGTCGACCAGTCGATCGCCCAGGCCGCGCTCCGCGCCGTTCGGCGCTGCGCGCCCTACAAGATCCCGGCCCAGTACGCGCCGTACTACCACGACTGGAAAGCCATCAACGCGGAGTTCGAGTTCTCGGCGGCCTGACGCCGCCGCCTAACCCCTCCCAGACAGCTCAGACGTTCCCGAAAAAAAGCGAAGCCCCATGCCTCATCGCCCGACGCCGCGGCGCCGCACCGTCGCCACGCTGCTCGCCGCCCTCGCGCTCGCCCTGTTCGGCGGCCTCTCGCCCGCTCTGGCCCAGCTGCAGCTGCGCATCGGCGGCGGCGCCTTCCAGCCGATGCCGATCGCGGTGACGGACTTCTCCGGCGATCCGAGCCTCGGCAGCCTCGTCTCGAGCGTGGTGACGAACAACCTGCGGCGCTCGGGCTATTTCGCGCCGCTGGAGAAGGCGCGCTTCCCCGAAGTCCCGTCCTTCGACGCGGCCCCGAGCTTCGAGAAGTGGCGGGCCACCGGCATCCAAGGCCTCGTGACGGGGCGCGTCTCCCGCGACGGGGGCGGCCGCCTCAAGGTCGAGTTCCGGCTCTGGGACGTGACGTCCGGCCAGCAGATGACGGGCCAGCAATACGCCACCGACCCGGCCAATGCCCGGCGGACCGGCCACCTCGTCTCGGACGCGGTCTACACCAAGATCACGGGGCTGGGCCCCTTCTTCGACAGCCGCATCGCCTTCGTGGACGAGTCGGGGCCGAAGGAGAACCGCCGCAAGCGCCTGATGGTGATGGACCAGGACGGGGCGAACGTGCGCGCGCTCACCACCGGCGAGACCTCGATCGTGGCGCCGCGCTACTCGCCGGCGACGCAGGACATCGCCTTCATGACGCAGCAGACCGGCCACCAGCCGCGCATCCAGGTCATCAACCTGGAGACGGGCACGCGGCAGGCGGTCGGCAATTTCGACTCGATGAGCGCGAGCCCGCGCTTCTCGCCGGACGGGCGCCGCCTCGTGCTCAGCGTCCAGCAGGGCGGCAACGCCGACATCGTGACCATGGACCTCGCCTCGAAGGCGCAGCGCCCGATCACCCAGGGCATGGCCATCGACACCTCGCCGACCTACTCGCCGGACGGCAGCCAGATCGTGTTCGAATCCGACCGCGGCGGCTCGCAGCAGATCTACGTGATGGGCGCGGACGGCGGAAACCCCCCCCGCATCTCCTTCGGCGAGGGCTCGGCTTCCCAGCCGGCCTGGTCGCCGCGGGGCGACCTCATCGCCTTCACCCGCCAGCGCAAGGGCGGCTTCGCGATCTGCGTGATGAAGCCCGACGGCTCGGGCGAGCGGGTGCTGACGGAAGGCTTCCACAACGAGGGGCCGACCTTCGCACCGAACGGCCAGTACGTATTGTTCTTCCGCGATCCGGGCGGCCAGGGCGGCGGCAAGCTCTACATGGTCGATATCACCGGCCGCGTGGAGCAGCCCGTGCCGACGCCCTCCTACGCCTCCGACCCGACCTGGTCGCCGCTGCTCTCGGGCAAGTGAAGCGTCGAGGGAGCGGGGAGCCGGCGCGGGTCAGAAGTCCAGCCGGTTCGTGACGGCGCCCGTGCCGTAGCCGAGACAGACCGTGTCCCAGCGCGTCCCGACGCTCGACCCGTCGGCGAGCGTCTGGGGCGCGTCGCTCTCGAAATCGTCGGTCACCGAGCCCTCGACATTGTCGAAGGCGACCTTCGCGTCCTCGGTGTAGAAGTCGACCCTGCCCTCGCGATAGGGCCGCTCCGTGTCGGTGAAGCTCACGAGGCGGCGCCCGTCGAGCGTGACCGTCATCGTCGCATCGCTCATCCGGATCTCGAAGCGGCGGGCGACGCCGATCAGGAAGACCTTCGTGACGTCGGCAAGCGAGCGAGATCGGCGGCGTTGGGCGCGCGGCGAGGGCCGATCAGGATACGGCCGCGAGTTTGTCCGCCATGGATTGCGCCTTGTCCCGCCGGGTCGAGAAGATCAGCGTGAAGAAAGTGCGCTGGACGCCGAGCTCGGCCAGCCGCGCCTCGCAGCGCTCGGCGAGCGCGCAGATCTCGGCGAGTTCGCCCTCGATGTTCGTGCCGTTCGGATGCATCGTGGCGTCGAGCCCGCTCGCCTCGATGATGGCCTTGATTTCCTTCACGTAAGCGGAGACCGACGGTCCCACGCCCATCGGCACGATGCACAGGTCTGCGGCGACTTTCATTGGCTGGCTCCGGAGGCAGGTTTGCGGGGCGCGCGCGGCCGCGTCGGCGGATCCGAACGGCCGGCCCGACCGGAGACATGGCACGCGGCCGGCCCCGGCGCATCCTCGCCGGGGCCTGCTTCTGCCCCTGGGGAATCTCGGCGGCCGGCGCTATCGTCTGCACCGGCACGGGCCGCGAGGGGAGGGGACGATGCAGAGCCTGATCGAGCATTACGGGCTGGCGATGGTCCTCCTCGCCGTCGCGGTGGGCATCGTGGTCGTCGCCCTGCAGAAGCCGACCCCGAAGTGACGGCGCCGGGCGCCTCAGGCGATCTGCGCGTCCTCGATGTCGAGCTGCGTGCCTCGACCGTCCAGCACGTCGACGATGCGCGCCTTCATCTCGGGGCACAGGCCGGGCACGCGCATGTGCACGGTGCTGCCCCGCGCGGTGCCGGTGACCCACATCCGGTAGCGCAGGCCCTCCGCGCGGAGCTGCGCCAGCAAGCGCTCGGAGGAATCCTGGATGATGACGTTGTTCAGCGTGATCAGCTTCTCGTCCATCGCGGACCCCGTCGATTAACCTGAGTTAACCGACAGGCCCGCGAAGGGTTGCGCCGGTCCCTCGCGAGGCGCCGGATCCCGACGCTCACGCGCTGTTGGGGTGCGTCAACCGTCGCGATGGCCCCCGCTCACCGCCATGCCCGTCAGAGGGCGGCCTGCGAGGCGGCGCGGACCCGGCGCGTGGACTGGTCGACGGTCTCGGCCTCCCGCGCGATCGCCTCGAGACCTTCCGCGACGCTGCCCGCGCCCCTGGAGGCGGCCTGCATCGACTCCGACATCTCCCGGGTCACGGCGGATTGCTCCTCGACGGAAGCGGCGATGGCGGCCGCGATGTCGTCGAGCGTCCGGATCGTACCCTGGATGGAGCCGATCGCCGCCACCGCCTCCTGCGTCGCGGATTGCGTCGCCTCGATCTGCTCGGCGATCTGATGCGTCGCCCGCGCGGTTTGATCCGCGAGCAGCTTGACCTCCTGCGCGACGACGGCGAAGCCCTTGCCGACACTGCCGGCACGCGCGGCCTCGATCGTCGCGTTGAGCGCCAGCAG
Source organism: Methylobacterium segetis (assembly GCF_004348265.1). Taxonomy (GTDB): domain Bacteria; phylum Pseudomonadota; class Alphaproteobacteria; order Rhizobiales; family Beijerinckiaceae; genus Methylobacterium; species Methylobacterium segetis. Next base: position 60,038 of record NZ_SMNT01000008.1, on the reverse strand, counting down.
GTTGGTCTGCCGTGCGATTCCCTCGATCAGGGCAATGATCGCGGTGATCCGACCGGCCTGATCGGTGAGGCCCGCCACGACGCGGCCGGTGCGATCCGCCTCCTGCACGGCCCGTCCCGAGATCTCGGATGCGTGCGCGACCCGCTGACCGATCTCGCCGACCGAGGCCGCCAGTTCCTCGGCGCCCGCGGCCACAGCGGCGAGGTCCCGGGAGATTTGCCGCGCTTGCCCGGAGGCGTCCCCGGTCCGGCGCATCACGCCGTGCACGGCCTCGCCGATGCCGGTCAGGTCGGCGTCGATCGCCTGCTGCGCCGCGGCGCGGCGCTGCCGCTCGCGGACCTGGGCGGTGACGTCGGTGGCGAACTTCACGACCTTGATCACGCGGCTGTCGGCACCGGTGATCGGGTTGTAGGTGGCCTGGATCCAGATCTCGCGGCCGCCCTTGCCCAGCCGCCTGTACTCGGCGGCCTGATACTCTCCGCGCGCGAGCGCCTGCCAGAAGGCGGCGTAGCCGGTGGAACCCGCCTCGGCGTCGTCCACGAACAGGCGGTGATGGCGGTCCTGCACCTCGTCGAGCGCGTAGCCGGTCACGGCGAGGAAATTCGCATTCGCGGTGATCACCGTGCCGTCGGGCCGGAAGGCGATGACGGCGAGCGAGCGCTGCAGGGCGGAGATCTGGCCGGCCGTGTCGATCTCCCGCCGCTTCTGCTCCGTGATGTCCGTCGCGAATTTCACGATCCTGACCGGCCGTCCGTTCCGGTCGAGGATCGGGTTGTAGCTCGCCTGAATCCAGATCTCGCGCTGCCCCTTCGCGAAGCGCCGGAAGACGGCGCTCCGGGTCTCGCCCCGGCGCAGATCCTCCCAGAAGGTGCGATAACCCGCACTGTCGCGCTCCTCCGGCGCGACGAACAGGCTGTGGTGGCGGCCGCGCAGATCCGCGAGCGTGTAGCCCATCACGTCGAGGAAGGCGGAATTGGCCGTCAGCACCGTGCCGTCGGGATCGAACTCGATCACCGCATGCGAGCGATCGATCGCCGCGAGTTGAGCACGGGCCTGTCCGGCACCGAAGGAAAGCATCCGTACGTCTCCGAAAGCGCAGAAGATCCGCAGCTCATGCCGTGCCGGCCACTTGGCCAGCCGCGGCATCCGCGGCGCAGGCCCCGATGATGGGGCAGCGGCGCTAACGGCCTGTGCAGATCAGGCGCGAAAAAGGCGCGCAGTGCCGCAATTTTCGTCCAGAGCTCTACTTTAAGTCGTACTTTGAATGGGCTGACGACACGAAATGATCACTTGATGACCACCGCGCGCATCCGGGTATCTCTGCGCGGGGTTCGGGGCTGCGGGTCCCCGTCGCCCCGCCGACCAGGATCGCGCGCTCGCTGCGGCCTCACCGCCCCGGATCCCGAGCCGGCGTCGCACCGGCTCGGTCTCGCTCACGAGGTCGACCACTCGCGCTTGACCTCGTCGGCCGGCCGGTCGAGGCGCACGGTGTTGCCGTCGATCGACTGCACGAAGTCGACCGGGATGAAATGGTGCAGGCCGCCGGCATCCGGATCCTTCCGCGTGAGCTTGATCTCGCCGTGCTCGACATGGTCGACCGTTCCGACATGGGCGCCGTCCGACCCGACCACGTCGGCGTGTTCCTTGATCTGCGAGACATCGACCATCGTTTCACTCCCTGTCCGTTCGCCAACGGAGAGGGCCCGCCGCGGTTCCTGTCCTATCTACCGGGCGGCTGATCGGAGGGGCTGTTGGGGAACCGCTACGGATTGGAGATCCGCACCGCGACGGCGGCCGACGCGGCCGGGCTCGCCGAATTGATGGGCGCATCCGGGCACCCGGTGCCCGCGCACGCCCTGGCGGAGCGCCTCGACGCGATGCGCTACGGCCACGGAACGGCGCTTCTCGCCCTCGAATGGGGGCCGCCGAGCGGGATCGTCGCGCTGCACTGGTATCCCGACCTGAAGCAGGCCTCGCCCGTCGCGCAGGTGACGATGCTTCTGGTCGGGCCGGAGGAGCGCCGCCGCGGCATCGGCCGGCAACTTCTGAAGGCGGCCTCGCAGGCGGCGCGGATGGCGGGTTGCGCCACGCTGCAGCTGCTGGCGGAGGCGGACCAGCCGGACCTGCGCGCGTTCTGCGCGGCGACCGGCTTCTCGGAGGGCGCGGGCTGCCTCGTGCGGCCCCTGCGCAAGAAGGGCTGAGCGGCGCCGGGCCGGGGACGGCGCGACCCGGCAGGGCATGCGCCCGGCGCATGAAAAAGGGCCGTCCCGGCTGCGGGGCGGCCCGTGTCTCGCGTGCCGGCTCTCGCCGGGCGGGCGCGGGTTACTTGATCTTGGCTTCCTTGAAATCGACGTGCTTGCGCACGACGGGATCGTACTTCTTCATCGAGAGCTTCTCGGTCTGCGTGCGCGAGTTCTTCTTCGTGACGTAGAAGTAGCCGGTGTCGGCGGTGGAGACGAGCTTGATCTTGACGGTGACGGCCTTGGCCATGGCGCGGCGCTCCTGTGGATTGCGGCATTCCGCATGAGAGCGAAACGCAAAAGGGCCGGGGAAGCCCGGCCGAATACCGGCGCGTCCATGCCCGATCGGGCGCCGTCCGTCAAGGCGGGGCAGCCGGGCGCAGCCTCCAGAGCACGACCAGGGCGTAGGCGGCGAAGAGGCCGCAGAGGGACCACGCGAAGCCCTGCGGCGGCACGAGATCCATGCTGCCGCCGATGATCGGGGGGCCGAGCATCAGGCCGATATTGTAGAGCACGACGAAGGCCGCGTTGGCCCCCGCGAGCTCCGCGCCGCGGACGTTCGCCCCGAGATGGGCGAGGCCGACCGTGTAGAGCGTGCCGGCGATCCCGCCCCAGACGAAGAGCAGCGCGATCAGCGCCGGGACGGACGCCGAGGCGGCCGGGATGAGCGCGGCCCCGAGGCCGCCGCCGAGGGCGGAGATCAGCAGGACCTTGCGCCGGTCCATCCGGTCGGCGAGCCAGCCGAAGGGGATCTGGAACAGCACGTTGCCGAGCGAGATCACGCTGACGAGGCCGGCCGCGGCCTCGGCCTCGAGGCCGAGGCGCAGGCCGTAGAGGGGCAGGATCGCGAAGCCGCCCGTCTCCACCGCGCCGTAGACGAGGGCGGCGAGCGTCGCGGCGGGGGCGAGGCGCAGGTAGCCGAGGAGGCGCCGGCTCGGCGTCTCGTCGATGCGCGGCGACAGGCGGCGGGCGAGGAGGAGGGGCACGAGGCCGGCGAGGAACAGGGCGGACCCCGCGAGGTAGGGCCGGAACCCCTGCGTGCCGAGAAAGGCGAGCAGCGTCGGGCCGATCGCGAAGCCGAGCGCCAGCACCGTCGCGTAGACGCCCATCACGAGCCCGCGCCGCGCGGGCGGGGCCGCCTCGTTGATCCAGAACTCGGACAGCACGAACAGGATGCCCAGGCTCGCCGAGAACACGAAGCGCAAGGGGAACCACCACGCGATGTCGGGCACGATCCGGAAGGCGACGAGGCTCGCGGCACCGACGATGATCGCGATCATCAGGAGCCGCAGGACGCCGAGAGAGCGGGCGAGCCGCGGCACGAAGGGCACCACGACGATGCTCGCGAGCCCCGCGACCGCGGTGTTCACGCCGATCAGCGTGCTCGACGCCCCCATCCGCTCCATCTCGATCGAGAGGAGGGGAATCGACAGGCTGAGGCCGATCCCGACCACCGCGATGCAGGTGATGGCCGCGCCGATGGCGGTCAGGCGGGTGCGGTCGGCGTCGAGGCTGGGACGTCTGTCGAGCATCGTGTCGTCGGCGCGCCCGGGAGGCGGCGATCCGGAGGGAGGGGCGGATGGGCGGGATGCGGGACCGGAGCGGCCCGGATGGCTCCGGACTCCTCAGAGCAGCGTCCGCACCCGCTTGCCGTGACGCATCGTGTGGAAGGGGATCGCCCGATGGGGCGCGAAATCGAGCTTCAGCTGCTCCTCGAGCTCGTCGAGGATCAGGGTGGTGATGAAGGGCAGGTCGAGCTTGCGCGCATCCGTCAGGCGTACCCAGGCGAGTTCGACGAGCTCCGCCGCCTCGCCGACGATGCCGGGCTCCTCCGCTGCCACGGACGTCCGGTCGACGGCGAAGAAGCGGGTGTCGAAGCGGCGCGGGCGTCCCGGCGGGGTGATGGCGCGGGCGACGAGGTTGAGGGCCTCGAGATCCGGCATCACGCCGTGGCGGCCGAAGGCTTCCCAGGCTCCCTCGGGCACCCGCTCCGGCGGCCCGTATTCGCGGGTGCCGAGGAGAAGGCCCGTCTCCTCGTAGGTCTCCCGGATCGCGGCGAGCGCCAGCACGCGCCCGAGATGGCGCGGTGGCCGCGTGACGCGCGCCTCGAGCGCCGCCTCGTCGCGGGCGCCGAGCGCGCCGGCGACGGGCATGTGCCGGTCGCCCCCCTCGATGCGGCCTCCGGGAAACACGAACTTGCCCGGCATGAAGACGAGGCCGGGGTTGCGCCGGCCCATCAGGACCTTCGGCGCGCGCCCGCGCCGGTCGAGGACGATCAGCGTGGCCGCGTCGCGCGGGCGCAGCGCGGCCGCCTTGCGGGCGGGCTCAGGCCCGGCCGAGTCCGGCTCGCGCGTCGGGGGCTCGTTCGTCCGCTGGTCCAAAACGCGACTCCTCCGGCCCCTCGCTGGCCGCGCTCGGTAGCTTGGCGAAGCCGTGCATGCCAAGGGCATATTGCAGCCCGACGACCGCGCCCTTGACGGGCTGGAGCAGGGCGAGCGCCATCCCGAGCGTCGCCAGCGGCCAGAAGGTGAACTGGAACCAGAGGGGCACGTCGTAGCCCATCTCCAGCTCCAGGATCAGGTAGCCGACGACGTGGGCGACCAGGAAGATCACGACGTAGGGCGGCAGGTCGTCGGCGCGGTGGTGGTGCAGTTCCAGGCCGCACCGCTCGCATTCGGGCCGCACCTTGAGGAAGCGGCCGAAGATCCGGCCCTCCCCGCAATGCGGGCAGCGGCCGAGAAAGCCGCGGGCCATCGAGCGGATCAGGCCGGTGCGTGAGGCGGATGTCTGCGGAGGCGGGTGATCCATTCTGAAAACCTCAGCCGGCGGAGGGCTGGTGCGGGCCGGCCTCGTGCGGGACCCCTACCACAGGTTCGCTCCCACCACCGAAGGGTGATCGTCGCACCTGCAGCAGGCGGCCCCGAGAAGCGGGGTCCGAAATGTCAGCGCCGCGAGCCACGGTGCCGCGTCCCGCCCGTCTTGATGCCGGCGGGGCGCCCCCGCGGGCCCGGCTTGCGGCCGCGCATCGGGCCCTTGGCGCCGCCGCGGCCCGCGCTGCGCCCCTCCGAGAGCAGCTCGAAGCGCAGCGCGCCGGCCACGGCCGCGGCTTCCACGAGCTTCACCTCGACGCGGTCCCCGAGGCGGTAGGTCTCGCCGCTACGCTCGCCGACGAGGGCGTGGCGGGCCTCCTCGTGACGGTAATAGTCGGCCCCGATGGTCGAGACCGGCACGAAGCCGTCGGCCCCCGTCTCGTCGAGCTTCACGAACAGGCCGGCGCGGGTCACGCCCGCGATCTGTCCGGCGAAGGTGGCGCCGACATGCGCGGCGAGATGGTGCGCGATGAGCCGGTCGATCGTCTCGCGCTCGGCGGCCATGGCGCGGCGCTCGGCCGCCGAGATCTGCTCGCCGATCTGGTTGAGTTCCCCGACCGACACGTCCGGCGAGATCCCGTCCTTGCCCAGCCGGCAGGCCGTGATCAGGGCGCGGTGGACGATGAGATCGGCGTAGCGCCGGATCGGCGAGGTGAAATGCGCGTAGCGGCGCAGGTTCAGCCCGAAATGACCCAGATTCTCCGCCGCGTAGACGGCCTGGGCCTGGCTCCTGAGCACCACCTCGTTGATGAAGGTCGCGTGCTCGGTCTCGGCCACCGCGCCGAGGATACGGTTGAACAGGGCCGGGCGCAGCGCACCCTCCTTCGGGAGCTTGATGCCGACCGAGGCCAGGACCTCGCCGAGCGCGCGCATCTTCTCGAGCGCCGGCTCGTCGTGGACGCGGTAGACGAGGGGCTGGCGCGCGCTCTCCAGCGTCTCGGCCGCGGCGACGTTCGCCTGGATCATGAATTCCTCGATCAGCCGGTGGGCGTCGAGGCGCTCGGGCACGATCACCCGGTCGACCGCGCCCTCCGGCGTCAGCAGCACCTTGCGCTCGGGCAGATCGAGGGCGAGCGGTCCGCGCTTGTCGCGCGCCGTCCTCAGCGCCGCGTAAGCCGCCCAGAGCGGGCGCAGGATCCCGTCGAGGATCGGGCCCGTGCGCTCGTCCGGGTAGCCGTCGATCGCGGCCTGGGCCTGCGCGTAGGCGAGCTTGGCGCGCGAGCGCATCAGGATGCGGTGGAAGCTGTGGCCCCGCTTCGCCCCGTCCGCGTCGATGACGAGGCGCACGGCGAGCGCCGGCCGTTCCTCCCCCTCGCGGAGCGAGCAGAGGTCGTTCGAGATGCGCTCGGGCAGCATCGGCACGACCCGGTCGGGGAAGTAGACCGAGTTGCCGCGCAGGAGCGCCTCGCGGTCGAGGGCGCTGCCGGGCCGGACATAGGCCGCGACGTCCGCGATCGCGACCGTGATGCGGAAGCCGCCCGGATTGCCGGGATCGGGGTCGGCTTCCGCGAACACGGCGTCGTCGTGGTCCTTCGCGTCCGGCGGATCGATGGTGAGGAGGGGCAGGTCCCGCCAATCCTCGCGGCCCTTGAGCGACGCGGGCTCGACCGCGTCGGCCTCGGCCAGGGTCTCGGCCGCGAAGACGTGGGGAATGTTGTGCAGGTGAAGCGCGATGAGGCTCACCGCCTTCTCGGAGCCCAGCGAGCCCAGGCGCTCGCGCACCCGGCCGCGGGGCGGGCCGAAGCGGGTCTCGCGCTCGACGGTGGCGCTGACGAGATCGCCGTCGCGGGCCTCGCCCTCTTCGCCGGGCGGGATCAGGATCTCGCGCCCCTGCGCGCGCTTCTCGACGGGCTCGACGCGGCCGCCCTGCGCGCCGGCGCGGAAGACGCCGACGATCTCGGCCTTGTTCTTGCCGACCACCTTGATGACGCGGCCGGTGTAGCGCCCCGGCGCGCCCGGCTCCGGCTCGACGCGAATCAGGGCGCGGTCGCCGATGCCCGGCATCGGCCGGTTCGGCTTCCGGCCGCCGCGGGGCGCCGTCAGCACGATCGTCGGCGGCTTGCCGGTCCCGGATTCCCAGTTGGCGGGCACCGCCAGGAACTCGCCGTCGCGGTCGCGCGAGCGGATGTCGGCGAGCACCACCGGCGGCAGGCGTCCGGCCGGAGCCAGGCCGCCGCGCCCGCGCTCGATCGCGCCCTCCTCCTCGATCGCGCGCAGCAATTTGCGCAGGGCGACCCGGTCCTGCCCCTTCAGGTTGAAGGCCAGCGCGATCTCGCGCTTTCCGACCTTGACCGCCGATGTTTCGATGAAGGCGAGGATCTGCTCGCGGGTGGGAAGCGGGGCGGGCCCCGTCTGAGGATCGGTACGTCTGGCCAAGAAGCGGGCTCGCGGCGGCGCCCCCTGCGGGGGCGGCGTCCTGAGGGGGGAGGGGCGTTTCGCCCGGTCCCCCCAACATGGTGTGACGCGCGGGTCCCGACAACGCCCGGTCGCGCGTCCTCAACAGGCCGCGCCGTCAGCCCGTCGCAGCGGATTTCCGGATGCGCTCCACGCCCTCGTCGATGTCGAAGCCGGGGGCTGCCAGCTCGTCCAGAGACAACGGGCTCTGAACGGGGAGGGTGAACGAGACCCGCCCCTCGCCCGGGCGCAGGTCCGGCGCCTCGGCCTCCTGCACGGCGAGGCTCCAGAGCCCGTCGATCTTCAACGCGGCGAGGCCCGCCGGCTCCGCCCGCAGGCTCGCCAGCGCCTGCGCCGCCTCCTCGCGCCAGAGGAGGCTCGCGCGGTCCTCCGACATGAGGGCCGCCTTCACGAGGTTCGCCAGAAGCGTGCGAACCGTCCGTCCCGTCCCGTCCTGACCCATCATGTGCTCGTCACTGCCCGTTGTTGCGCTGCCGCCGGGGCAAGGGTGGTGCCAAGCGGCGCGGGGCTCAGTAGGGCGTGCCCGCCTCACGCCGCGCGCGCAGGGCCTCGGCGTACCACGTCAACTCGTCGAGGACCTTGCCGGCATTGCGGGCGAGCCGTTCCTCGGCGGGCCTGCCCTCCTCGTCGAGGGCCTTGTGGATCTGCGGGATCGGCAGCAGCGAGGGGATGCTCGGGGCGCCGAGCTCGGAGAGCATCGCCCGAAGCTGCATCGCGGCGCGCACGCCGCCGAAGCCGCCGGCCGAGTAGCAGCAGATCGCCGAGGGGCGCCAGAAATACTCCTCGAGGAAGTGGTCGAGGGTGTTCGAGAGGGCAGGCGGGATCGAGTGGTTGTACTCGGCCGAGACGATCACGAAGGCGTCGGCCCGCCGCAGGAGCCCCGCCAGATCCTCCAACACCTTCGGCGCCTCGCCCTTCGGGTATTCCTTGTACATCCGGTCGAGGAGCGGCAGCTTCAGCTCGGCCGGGTCGACGAGGGGCGCCTCGTGCCCCCGCGCCTCCAGCGCCCGGGTGACGAAGCGGGCGGCGCGGATGCCCTGCCGGTCCGAGCGGACCGAGCCGAGGATCACGGGGCAGAGGAGGGACATCGCGGCCTCGCTGGATTCGGGAGCCAAGCGGCATCATGGCGCGCGGTCGGGTGCCGGGCAATGCGGCCCGCCCCAGGACAAGCGTTCGAGCACGTGCTGGAACATGATGCGGACACCCGCTCCGCCGCCAAAATCGAGATCGGATTCCGAATTGTGCCAAAGCTGGCCAAGTTCTGCGTCCGAGACGCTGCTTTGTGTTGCTGCTGTCAAGAAAACGCGCAGTCGTTCTCGTTCGTCTTTATCAAGGTGTCTCAATATAAAATCATGCATTCCCTCTTCTGTATCAGCAAAAATATTGATATCTTGGAAAAATACAAAGAAAATCTATTGAATTACGAAGTAACCTTCACTTTATCAAGGTCCATCGTTGTAATATATGCAGCTTGCGCGCGGTAAACACGCGAAGATTGTGCATCGCGAACGATGTAGACGCCAGCGCCGTATTCTCGCGGATATAAGGAGACGCATCCGAGGGTCTATAAGCGTCTCGACCCGTCCGGTGCGGATCCTCCTTTCAGCCAGCGGCCGACCTGCCACAGAAGCTGTGGCTTGAGATCGTGCCCCCCACGCCGCAGCGCGTGGTCGGCTCCGGGCACGATGAGCACGGACACGTCGTTCCGCCCCTCCGCAGCCATCGCCTCCTGCAGGTGTCGCGCGGATTCGACCGGAACGCTCTCGTCCTCCGCGCCGAACAGCACCAGGATCGGCATCCGCGCCCGCCTGTAGAGGGGAAGCGGATCGACGTCGAGGAACGATGACCAGTAGGCGTGGCTGTGCCCGAACACCGTCCTGCTGATCGACGCGGGATCGGCCGCGACCTCGGCGAAGGCGGCCTCGACGTCGATGGGGAGGGTGCCCCGCCGGGCGAGTAGGCGCAGGCTCTCGCGCAGGGGCATTCCGCCGCTGCCGACCACCACCACCCGATCAACGGTCTTCGCGCCGACCTCCGCCGCGAGCGCTACGGCGATGCCACCGCCCTCGGACACGCCGAAGAGCGTGACCGGCCCCGCCTGTGCTCCCTGCTTCAGCCATGCGAGGGCGGTTCGGTTGCGGGCCAGGATGGCTGGAGCCGTCGAGGCGCGATGAAAGGCATCCGAGCACAGGAGGCCGAGGTCGCTGTCCGCCACGCCGGGCTTCTGGACGGCATAGACCGTGTAGGATGTCTCGATGCCGGAGAGGTAGGGGCCGAGGAAGTGCTAGAGGCTCGTGCAGCCCGAGCCGCCGATGAACAGCATGCGTCCGGTCGTGGCGGAGGGCGGCGCCGATCCGAGGCGCACGCTGAACAGCGTCAGTTCGGTGCCGTCCGGAGCCGCAACCCTGATCTGGTCAGGTGGATGACCGGCGCTGGCGACGAGGTAGGTCATACCGGTCACCGCGGAGCAGGCCGCAGCGAGCGCGGCAACGATCAGCACGCCGAAAGCATCCGCCATCCTGCGACGACGCGATCGTGATGGCCGCACCGCTCCCGCTCCCAATATTGGTGCGAACGCGGCCTCGCCTCATCGACGGCCGCTCGAACCATCGCAGAATATGGGACGAGACACCGATGATCAATCCGGAATAGAGTAACTATTCCTAGAGCGCGCGGCGCCGGAGACTCGTGAGAGTCCCCGGCGCCGGGCTTCCTGATCTGCAAGGCGCCGGGCCGCGGATCGCGGCCCGGCCTCGCCTCAGAGCGAGTAGTACTGCACGAACTCGATCGGGTGCGGGGTCATCTCGTAGCGCAGCACCTCGGTCATCTTCAGCTCGATGAAGGAGTCGATCTGATCGTCCGTGAAGACGTTGCCGGCCTTGAGGAAGGCGCGGTCCTTGTCGAGGTTCTGCAGGGCCTCACGCAGCGAGCCGCAGACGGTCGGGATCTTCTTCAACTCGCGCGGGGGCAGGTCGTAGAGATCCTTGTCCATGGCCGGGCCCGGATCGATCTTGTTGATGATGCCGTCGAGGCCGGCCATCAGCAGGGCCGCGAAGGCGAGGTAGGGGTTCGCCATCGGGTCGGGGAAGCGGACCTCGACGCGCTTGGCCTTCGGCGAGGTCGTCCACGGGATGCGGCAGGAGGCGGAGCGGTTGCGGGCCGAGTAGGCCAGCAGCACGGGCGCCTCGTAGCCCGGCACGAGGCGCTTGTAGGAGTTCGTGGACGGGTTGGTGAAGGCGTTGAGCGCCTTGGCGTGCTTGATGATGCCGCCGATGTACCAGAGGCATTCCTGGGAGAGATCGGCGTATTTGTCGCCCGCGAAGAGCGGCTTGCCGTTCTTCCAGATCGACTGGTGCACGTGCATGCCCGAGCCGTTGTCGCCGTAGACGGGCTTCGGCATGAAGGTCGCGGTCTTGCCGTAGCTCTGCGCCACGTTGTGGATGCAGTACTTGTAGATCTGCATGTGGTCGGCGAGCAGCGTCAGCGTATCGAACTTCATGCCGAGCTCGTGCTGGGCGCTCGCCACCTCGTGGTGGTGCTTCTCGACCTTGACGCCCATCGACTGCATGGCGGCCAGCATCTCGCCGCGCATGTCCTGCGCCGAATCCTGCGGCGGCACGGGGAAGTAGCCGCCCTTCATCTGCACGCGGTGGCCGAGATTGCCGCCCTCGTACTCGGTGAAGCCGTTGATCGGCAGTTCCGTCGAGTCGAGCTTGAAGCCGGTCTGGTAGGGGTCGGCGGCGAACTTCACGTCGTCGAACACGAAGAACTCGGCTTCCGGACCGACATAGATCGTGTCGCCGATGCCGGACGACTTCAGGAACGCCTCGGCGAGCTTGGCCGTGCCGCGCGGGTCGCGGGACTAGGGAGCGCCCGTCGAGGGCTCGAGCACGTCGCAGACGATCGACATGGTCGAGGCCGAGAAGAACGGGTCCATGCAGGCGGTGGCGGGATCGGGCATCAGCAGCATGTCGGACTCGTTGATCGCCTTCCAGCCGGCGATCGAGGAGCCGTCGAACATCGTGCCCTCGGAGAAGATCTCCTCGTCGACGAGGGAGACGTCGAAGGTGACGTGCTGCCACTTGCCGCGCGGGTCGGTGAAGCGGAAATCGACGTACTTGACGTCGTTGTCCTTGATCTCCTTCAGGACTTCGGTCGCTGTCTTTGCCATCCCGGGTGTTCTCCTCATCTGGCGGCACGTAGCCGTGGTTGTTCCGCGGACCGAGTACAGGCCGCGGTTCTTTTGATTCCGTCAGGCTCTTGGGAGTACAGCGGCCGCCCGGTCCGGCGCTAGATGGCGTCGGCGCCCGTCTCGCCGGTGCGGATGCGGATCGCCTCTTCGATGGTGGACACGAAGATCTTGCCGTCGCCGATGCGGCCGGTCTGGGCCGACTTGCGGATCGCCTCGACGGCGCCCTCGACCATAGCGTCGGCGAGCACGATCTCCAGCTTCACCTTGGGCAGGAAGTCGACCACGTAGTCCGCCCCGCGGTAGAGTTCGGTGTGGCCCTTCTGACGGCCGAAACCCTTCGCCTCGATCACGGTGATGCCCTGAAGGCCGACCTCCTGGAGAGCCTCCTTCACCTCGTCGAGCTTGAAGGGCTTGATGATCGCTTCGATCTTCTTCATGCCGAACGGGCCTGACCTGTGCTGCACTGAGCCGTTTTCTAACATCCCGGTCCGGGCTCCGCCACGCCGATTTCTCGGGGAAGACGCCGAAACTGCCTCGTCAATGTGCATCATCTGCACATCGTTTAGGCATTTTCCGGTCAGGGAGTCTTAATCGGGGCAGGGCATGTCCGGCCTTCGGGCAGTTCGACGGAGGCGGCGATGGGACGGGGACGGCTGCTCACGGTTGAGGCGATGCGGCGGGTCGATGCCGCGGCGATCGCTGCGGGCACGCCCGGCATCGCGCTGATGCGCGCGGCCGGCGCCGCAGTGGCGGAGCGCGCCCGCTCCCTCCTGCCGGAGGGCGGCTCGGTCCTCGTGCTCTGCGGGCCGGGCAACAACGGCGGCGACGGCTTCGTCGCGGCACGCATCCTCGCGGAGGCGGGACACCCGGTCGAGATCCGCCTGCTCGGGCAGCGCGCCGCGCTCTCGGGCGACGCGGCGCTCGCGGCCGCCGAATGGCGGGGAGACCTGACCGAAGGCATCGGCGGGGACGATCTCGCCCGGTTCGGTCTCGTGATCGACGCGCTCTTCGGCGCCGGGCTCTCGCGCGATCTCGACGGCGAGGCCCGTGGCCTCGTGGAGCGCGTGAACGCGGCGGGCCGGCCGGTGCTCGCGGTGGACGTGCCGAGCGGCATCGACGGGAATACAGGCGCGGTGCGCGGCGCCGCGATCCGCGCTCGCGAGACCGTCACCTTCGTCGCCCTGAAGCCCGGGCACCTGCTCCTGCCGGGCCGTGCCCATTGCGGGGTGCTCCACGTCGCCGAGATCGGGACGGGCGCGGCGGCCCTGGCCGAGGGGTTCGCGGCCTGCGAGCCGCCTCTCCACGCCAACGGGCCGGACCTCTGGGGCGCGGCCTTCCCGCGCCACGAAGCGGAGAGCCACAAGTACACGCGGGGTCACGCCCTCGTCCTGTCGGGGCCGGCCTATCGCACGGGGGCGGCGCGCCTCGCCGCGCGCGGGGCGCTGCGAGTCGGGGCCGGCCTCGTCACCCTGGCCTCGCCCGCGTCGGCGCTTGCCGAGAACGCGGCCCACCTCACCGCGATCATGCTGCGCGCCTGCGAGAGCGCGGACGATCTCGACGACCTCCTCGTGGACGAGCGCCTCAACGTGGTGCTCGCCGGACCCGGCCTCGGCATGGGCCAGCCCACCCGCGACCTCGTCGCGGTGGCCGCCTCGGCCGGCCGCGCCCTCGTCCTCGATGCCGACGCGCTGACGAGCTTCAAGGGCGAGGCGGCGGCGCTGGCCCGCCACCTCGCCGAGGGCGGCGCGACGGCCGTCCTGACGCCCCATGCCGGCGAGTTCGCACGGCTCTTCGGCGGCACGCACGCGGTGGAGGAGGGGCTCGGCAAGGTGGAGCGCGCCCGACGGGCGGCGGCCCTCTCGGGCGCCGTCGTCGTGCTCAAGGGCGCCGACACGGTGATCGCGGATCCCGACGGGCGCGCCGCCATCAACGACCACGGCACGCCGCATCTCGGCACGGCGGGCTCGGGCGACGTGCTCGCCGGGCTGATCGCCGGCCTCCTGGCGCAGGGCATGCCGCCCTTCGAGGCCGCGTCGGCCGGAGTCTGGATCCACGGGGATGCCGGGTGCCGCCACGGCCCGGGCCTGATCGCGGAGGACCTGCCCGAAGGGATGCCGCGGGTGCTCGGGGCTTTGGAAGCCCGGCTCAGGTGACCTCGAACGAGGTCCAGAGCCCGGTGTCGAAGCGCTCCAGGACCGTCGAGCTGAGCAGCCAGCGGCCCGGGTTGTCGGCGAGGAAGGCGATGCGGGCGGTGCGGCCCTCGAGGAGCTGGAACGTGTCGAGCCAGTAGGGCTCCCAGCCGTCGTCGAGGGGGTGGAGCAGGCGGAAGGCGTGGCCGTGCAGGTGCAGCGCCTGCGGGAAGGCCGTGTCGTTCTTGATCGCCAGCACAACCACCTGGCCGCGCTTGACCGAGAAGAGCGGCGCGACGCCGGCCATGCCGTTGGCGCCGTTGACGGCCCAGATCCGGGCCGGGTCGCCCTTGAAGACGGGCTCGGCGTCCGGCTTCTCCTTGTCGAGGGTGGCGCCCCCCGTGATCGTGATGTCGCGGCGCACCGCGTTCTGCAGCTTGACCTCGGCGGGCAGGAGCTTGTTGTCGCCGATCGGCGCGATGGGCGGGCGCTTGTCGGTGACCGGCTCTCCCTCCGCGACGAGGTTCGCGAGGACGAGGCCGCCGCCGACGAGGGCCGTGACGCTGCCCTTGGCCCCTGCTTCCCCGGGCATGTCGAGGAGGAGGTCGTAGCGGGTGCCGGGCGGGACGGGGAGGGTGGCGCGCAGGGGCTCGAACGTGTCGGTCGGCTGCCCGTCCACGGCCGCGACGTAGACCTTCACCCCGTCGAAGCGGATGCGGGTCGCCCGGGCGTTGCAGGCATTGCCGAGGCGCAGGCGCAGGCGCGATCCGGGGCGCGCAGCGATCACCTCCGGGACCGGTCGGCCGTTGATCGCGATCATGTTGCCGAGCCGCCCGTTCGAGGCCGCGAACAGGGTCTGGCCGAAGGGCAGGAGGCTCGCATCGTCCTGCAGGCGCCAGTCCTGCATCAGGAGCGGGAGGTCGCGCTCGACGGCGGGCGGGGCCTTCTCCTCGACGACGAGGAAGCCCGCGATCCCGCGGCCGGACGGCTCGCTCGAGCCGCCGACGACGAGGGGGCGGATCAGGAAGGTGCCGGCATCGGGCGGCGTGAAGACGTAGGTGAAGCTCGCCCCCGGCTGGATCGGCGGCTGCGTCACGCCGCCGACGCCGTCCATCGGGTTCTGGTTGCGCACGCCGTGCCAGTGCAGCGAGAGCGGGCGCTCGGTCCGGTTCTCGACCTTGAGCCGGACCGTCTCGCCGAGCTTCACCCGCAGCGCCGGCGGCACGCCCTTGCCGTCGAGGCACCAGACCTGCGTCTCGGGCGCGGGCTCCGGGCGCAGGCGGACCTTCGCCGCCTCCGCCGGCAGCGGCCGCGCTTCGGGCTGCGGGCCGGCAGGCGCGGAATCGGGCTTCGAGCCCTGCGCCGCCGCGGCCCCGGGCATCAGGCCGAGGAGGGCGGCGCCGCCGAGGAGGGAGCGGCGCGAGGGGCGGCCGGGCGAATCGGCGGCCGAGGCGGGGGCGGCTTCGGGCGCGAAATCGTCTTGCGGCATGGCTCCTCGGGCGGATCGGGGGGCTGGTGGGAGGGCGCGGGCGGACGGCCGCTTGTAGCGGCGCCACCCGGCCGAGGCTACTGCCCGTGCCTCGCCGTGCCTCGCCGCGCCTGCGCCCCCGGAGGGGCTGAAGTTTTTTGCTGCGGCCCCGGCCCCGCATGCTATAGAGCCGCCCTCCGGCGGCCGGAAGCGCGCCGGGTGACGGCGCTCGCGGGCGTGGCGGAACTGGTAGACGCGCTGGATTTAGGTTCCAGTGTCGCAAGACGTGGGGGTTCGAGCCCCTCCGCCCGCACCAGTGCCGCCGACGGGAACGGAATGGCTCCCCCATCGGAAGGCCGGCCCGCCCAGCCGCTCTGAGCCGGCCGGCGATCGGCCTTCGGGCCGGCCCAACCGCGCTTCCCCGCACCGGCCCACGGGACCGCCGCGAGGCCGGTCCGCGCGGGCCTTCGCAGTTTTTGACGACACGGACTTGAGAGCGGAAACACGACGATGCAGGTGACCGAGACACACTCCGAGGGGCTGAAGCGCGAGTTTCAGGTGCTCCTCGCCGCCCAGGAGCTCGAGGATCGCCTGACGAACGAGCTCTCCGGCCTCAAGGACAAGGTGCAGCTCAAGGGCTTCCGGCCCGGCAAGGTGCCGGTGGCGCACCTGCGCAAGGTCTACGGCCGCTCCGTGATGGCCGACGTGCTGCAGAACGCCGTCAACGAGGCCAACCAGAAGATCGTCGCGGATAACGGCCTGAAGCTCGCGCTCGAGCCCCGCGTCGAGTTCCCCGAGGACAAGGCGGTGGTCGACAAGGCCCTCGACGCCAAGGCCGACCTCGCCTTCAAGGTCGCGGTCGAGGTGCTGCCGAGCTTCGAGCTCGCCGACCTCTCGGATGTGAGCCTCAAGAAGCTCGTGGCCAAGCCCTCGGATGCCGAGATCGACGAGGCCCTGCAGCGCATGGCCGGCCAGAACCGGCCCTTCGCCGAGAAGGAGGAGGGCGCCGAGGCCCAGAACGGCGACCGCGTCACCATCGACTTCGTGGGCCGCATCGACGGCACCGAGTTCGAGGGCGGCAAGGGCGAAGGCATCGACCTCGAGCTCGGCTCGGGCAGCTTCATCCCGGGCTTCGAGGACCAGCTCGTCGGCGCCAAGGTCGGCGAGAGCCGCCTCGTCAAGACGACCTTCCCGGAGGCCTACGGCGCCGAGCAGCTCGCCGGCAAGGATGCCGAGTTCGACGTGACGGTGCAGAAGATCCAGGCGCCCGGCGAGGCCAAGGTCGACGACGAGTTCGCCAAGGGCCTCGGCCTCGAATCGCTGGAGAAGCTGCGCGAGGCCGTCTCCACCGCGATCGGCGGCGACTACGAGGCGGCCTCGCGCCGCAAGCTCAAGAAGGAGCTCCTCGACGCGCTGGACGGCAAGTACGCCTTCGACCTGCCCCCGAGCCTCGTCCACCAGGAGTTCGCTTCCGTCTGGGCGCAGGTCGAGCAGGACCTGAAGACCCGCGGCAAGACCTTCGCGGACGAGGACACCACGGAGGAGAAGGCGCAGGCCGAGTACCGCAAGATCGCCGAGCGCCGCGTTCGCCTCGGGCTGGTGCTTGCGCAGGTCGGCGAGAGCGCCGATATCAAGGTCTCCGACGAGGAGGTGAACCAGGCCCTCATCGCCCGGGTCCGGCAGTTCCCGGGCCAGGAGCAGCAGGTCTGGGACTTCTACCGCAAGAACGCGCAGGCGCTCGCCGAGCTCCGGGCGCCGCTGTTCGAGGAGAAGGTGGTTGACCACGTCCTCGCGCAGGTCAAACTGGTCGAGGAGCCCGTCTCGAAAGAGGCGCTGTTCTCCGACGAGGACGGTGAGCCCGAGGCCGACGAGAAGCCGGCCACCGACCAGAAGGCCGAGTGAGCCGCCTCTCCTTCAAGGGACGGCGGCCACCGGTGAGGCGGCGTTAAGCGCCGCCGGTGTTCGCTGAATTTCGCCCGGCCAAGCCTGATTCGCTCGGCCGGGCCCCTTGAAGCCCTGGGGCACGATGATGAGAGATCCGGTCGATTATTATAACAGCGCGCTCGTGCCCATGGTGGTCGAGCAGTCGAGCCGCGGCGAGCGCGCCTTCGACATCTACTCGCGCCTGCTACGCGAGCGGATCATCTTCCTCACCGGCCCGGTCGAGGATTACGGCGCGTCGCTCATCGTCGCGCAGCTCCTGTTCCTCGAGGCCGAGAACCCGAAGAAGGAAATCTCCTTCTACATCAACTCGCCCGGCGGCGTGGTGACCTCGGGCCTGTCGATCTACGACACGATGCAGTTCATCCGCTGCCCGGTGACGACGCTCTGCGTCGGCCAGGCCGCCTCGATGGGCTCGCTGCTGCTGACGGCCGGCGAGCCCGGCCATCGCTTCGCGCTGCCCAATGCCCGCATCATGGTCCACCAGCCCTCCGGCGGCTTCCAGGGCCAGGCCACCGACATCCTGATCCACGCGCGCGAGATCGAGGCCCTCAAGAAGCGCCTCAACGAGATCTACGTGAAGCACACGGGCCGCGACTACGACACGATCCACCAGGCGCTCGAGCGCGACAATTTCATGACCGCGGACGCTGCCAAGGAGTTCGGCCTCATCGACGAGGTCATCCAGAAGCGGCCCGAGCCGGCGGCGGCCTGAGGCGTCCGGCCGGGGTAGCTCCGATGCGCCCCGGCCACACCCCGCCCTCCATGCGTCGAAACGGAGGGGTGGGGCGTTGATAGACCGGCTTGATCGCGGGGCGGCCGCGTGTTTGCATCGCGATTCTGGCCAGTCGGCTCGGCAGAAGCGCGCAGGTGACTGTTTCTTTAGGCGGATGTCCTTACGTTTGAACGATGCGCGTGCGCCCCTGGCTGGCACCGCGCGCATGAATCGGAGACCGATATGAGCAAGACTGGCGGCAACGACTCGAAGAGCACGCTGTACTGCTCGTTTTGCGGCAAGAGCCAGCACGAGGTCCGCAAGCTGATCGCGGGCCCGACGGTGTTCATCTGCGACGAGTGCGTCGAGCTGTGCATGGACATCATCCGCGAGGAGTCGAAATCCTCCCTGGTGAAGTCGCGCGACGGCGTGCCCACCCCGAAGGAGATCCGGCGCGTCCTCGACGACTACGTCATCGGCCAGGACTTCGCCAAGAAGGTCCTCTCGGTGGCGGTGCACAACCACTACAAGCGCCTCGCCCACGCCTCGAAGCACAACGACGTCGAGCTGGCGAAGTCCAACATCATGCTGATCGGCCCGACGGGCTCGGGCAAGACGCTGCTCGCGCAGACGCTCGCCCGCATCCTCGACGTGCCCTTCACGATGGCGGACGCGACGACCCTCACGGAAGCCGGCTACGTCGGCGAGGACGTCGAGAACATCATCCTCAAGCTGCTCCAGGCCTCCGACTACAACGTCGAGCGGGCGCAGCGCGGCATCGTCTACATCGACGAGATCGACAAGATCTCCCGCAAGTCGGACAACCCCTCGATCACCCGCGACGTCTCGGGCGAGGGCGTGCAGCAGGCGCTCCTGAAGATCATGGAGGGCACCGTCGCCTCCGTGCCTCCGCAGGGCGGCCGCAAGCACCCGCAGCAGGAGTTCCTGCAGGTCGACACCACGAACATCCTGTTCATCTGCGGCGGCGCCTTCGCGGGGCTGGAGCGGATCATCTCCCAACGCGGCAAGGGTACCTCGATCGGCTTCGGCGCGAGCGTGCAGGCCCCCGACGACCGCCGCACCGGCGAGATCTTCCGCTCGGTGGAGCCCGAGGATCTCCTGAAGTTCGGCCTCATCCCCGAATTCGTCGGCCGCCTTCCGGTGCTGGCGACGCTGGAGGACCTCGACGAGGCCGCCCTGAAGCGGATCCTGCAGGAGCCGAAGAACGCGCTCGTCAAGCAGTACCAGCGCCTGTTCGAGATGGAGAACGTCGACCTCACCTTCCAGGAGGAGGCCCTCTCCCTCGTCGCCCGCAAGGCGATCGAGCGGAAGACCGGCGCCCGCGGCCTGCGCTCCATCCTGGAGACCATCCTCCTCGACACGATGTACGACCTGCCGGGTCTCGACTCGGTGGAGCAGGTCGTGATCGGTCCGGAGGTGGTCGAGGGCAAGTCGCGCCCGCTCTTCATCCACGGCGACCGCAACAAGGACGCCCCCGCCAGCGTGAGTGCGTGAGCGCACGTTTGAACCTGCGCTAAGTCGCTGGTCGGGCATGCGGAATTCGCAGGCCCGGCCGGCACGAGGGCCCCGGGGCGCCGCTTGAAACAGGCGCTTCCGAGGACCAATTGAGGGACAGCGCAGTGGCCGTACGCTCCCTTCGAGGTGCGGTGCCGCGCCACCAGCCGCAAAGTCCCCAGACATTTCCGACCCTCGCGGCCCGGTCGGCCCCTGGCAGGATGCTTGCTCCTGACGACGGAGGAGCGACTGCCCGGCGTCCATGATGAGGAAGTCAGCCATGACTCAGTCGAAATCGCGTCAGCCGGTCGTTCCGGGCTCGACGGGCGCTTACGCCGTCCTGCCGCTGCGCGACATCGTCGTGTTCCCGCATATGATCGTGCCGCTCTTCGTCGGCCGCGAGAAGTCGATCCGCGCCCTTGAGGAGGCGGTCCGCACCGACCGGCACATCCTGCTCGCCACGCAGATCAACGCGGGCGACGACGACCCGGCCACCGACGCGATCTACACGATCGGCACGCTCGCGAGCGTCCTGCAGCTCCTGAAGCTGCCCGACGGCACCGTGAAGGTGCTGGTCGAGGGCGCCGGCCGCGCCAAGATCCTCGGCTTCGAATCGTCCGAGGAGTTCTACGAGGCGCGCGCCCAGACGCTGACCGACGATCTCGGCGACCGCGTCGAGGCGGAGGCGCTCGCGCGCTCGGTCGTGTCCGAGTTCGAGAACTACGTGAAGCTCAACAAGAAGATCTCGCCCGAGGTCGTCTCCGCCGTCACGCAGATCGACGAGCCCTCCAAGCTCGCCGACACGGTCGGCTCGCACCTCGCCGTCAAGATCGCCGACAAGCAGGCGATCCTGGAGATCCCCACGGTGGCGCAGCGCCTGGAGCGCGTGCTGTCGCTGATGGAGAGCGAGATCTCCGTGCTCCAGGTGGAGAAGCGCATCCGGACCCGCGTCAAGCGGCAGATGGAGAAGACCCAGCGCGAGTACTACCTCAACGAGCAGATGAAGGCGATCCAGAAGGAGCTCGGCGACGAGGATGGCCGCGACGAGCTGGCCGAGCTCGAGGACAAGATCGAGAAGACGAAGCTCTCCAAGGAGGCCCGCGAGAAGGCGACGGCCGAGCTGAAGAAGCTGCGCCAGATGTCGCCGATGTCGGCCGAGGCCACGGTCGTGCGCAACTACCTCGACTGGATGCTCGGCATCCCGTGGGGCAAGCGCTCGAAGATCAAGAAGGACCTGCTCGGCGCCCAGGTGCTCCTCGACGAGGACCATTTCGGCCTCGACAAGGTGAAGGAGCGCATCGTCGAGTATCTCGCCGTGCAGCAGCGCGCCAACAAGCTCACGGGCCCGATCCTGTGCCTCGTCGGCCCTCCGGGCGTCGGCAAGACCTCGCTCGGCAAGTCGATCGCCAAGGCCACGGGGCGCGAGTTCGTGCGCATGTCGCTCGGCGGCGTGCGGGACGAGGCCGAGATCCGCGGTCACCGCAGGACCTATATCGGCTCGATGCCGGGCAAGATCGTGCAGTCCATGCGCAAGGCCAAGACCTCGAACCCGCTCATCCTGCTCGACGAGATCGACAAGATGGGCATGGATTTCCGGGGTGACCCGTCGGCCGCGCTCCTCGAGGTTCTCGACCCCGAGCAGAACGCGACCTTCAACGACCATTACCTCGAGGTCGATTACGACCTGTCGAACGTGATGTTCGTGACGACGGCCAACACGCTGAACATCCCGGCCCCGCTCATGGACCGGATGGAGGTGATCCGCATCGCCGGCTACACCGAAGAGGAGAAGCTGGAGATCGCCCGCCGCCACCTGATCCCGGGCGCCACGAAGAAGCACGGGCTCGACGCGAAGGAATGGTCGGTCTCGGACGAGGGCCTGCTCATGCTCATCCGCCGCTACACGCGGGAGGCGGGCGTGCGCAACCTGGAGCGGGAGATCTCGAACCTGATCCGCAAGGCGGTGAAGGAGATCCTGATCACCAAGGTGAAGGCCGTCGCGGTGACGCCCGACACCCTGCCCGAGTTCCTGGGGCCGCCGAAGTTCCGCTACGGCGAGATCGACCCGGACGATCAGGTCGGCGTCGTCACGGGTCTCGCCTGGACCGAGGTCGGCGGCGAGCTCCTGACGATCGAGGGCGTCATGATGCCCGGCAAGGGCAAGATGACGGTCACGGGCAACCTGCGCGACGTGATGAAGGAGTCGATCTCGGCGGCGGCGAGCTACGTCCGCTCCCGGGCCATCGATTTCGGCATCGAGCCGCCGCTGTTCGAGCGCCGGGACATCCACGTCCACGTGCCGGAGGGGGCGACCCCGAAGGACGGGCCCTCGGCCGGCATCGCGATGGCGACCGCCATCATCTCGACGCTCACCGGCATCCCGGTGCGCCGCGAGGTGGCCATGACGGGCGAGGTGACGCTGCGCGGCCGGGTGCTGCCGATCGGTGGCCTGAAGGAGAAGCTGCTCGCCGCGCTCCGCGGCGGCATCAAGACGGTGCTGATCCCCGAGGAGAACGCCAAGGACATCGCCGAGGTGCCCGACAGCGTGAAGAACGGCCTCGAGATCGTGCCCGTCTCGCGGATGGATCAGGTTCTGGCCCGCGCTCTCGTGCGCCAGCCCGAGCCGATCGAGTGGGACGAGCCGATCCCCGCGGCCAAGCCCGCACGGTCCGACGACGACGGGGCGAGCCTCGTCGCACACTGACCGGATCGAACCCGCACACTGAACGGACGGCCCCCGGAAGCCTCGGCTCCCGGGGGCCGTTCCCGTTTCAGAGGGCCGCAGGCGGGCCGCGCGCACGAAGTGCTTGCGCGGCCGGGGCAGCTTGCTTAACCCGTGCGGCGCGGGCGGTTAGCTCAGTTGGTAGAGCGTCTCCTTTACACGGAGAGGGTCGGGGGTTCGAGTCCCTCACCGCCCACCATAATATCCAATCGCTTAGATCTGCGTCATTTCTGTTTGCACCCCAGATTTTCATTGTTGGGGTGCATTCGGGGTGCAACTAGCTGACCTGAGCGCTGCAGTGGCAGGATCTGGCGTGATCGACCTGCTGCGAGGTCGGGAGCCTCAATTAGGCCACCCATAAGATGTGGTTGCCAGCCTGCTCGCGGTCCTCGCTCGCAGCAACTCGGCCGCGCCCCGATCACGACCCAGCTGCTGATTTCTGTCGGGATGTGACCTTTCGGCCCAGGGGCGGGATGCGCCTGCGAACACACGTCATAGGCAGGCGAACCGTCCGATGTTAAACAATTGGTGATTGTCGAGCTCGCAAGGGCCGCAGCCTTCGCGAGGGAGATCATCGGTTGGATCTACGGAGCGCCGTCACGCCGAGACTTGACCTCACGGCCTGCGATCGCGAACCCATCCATATCGTCGGCAGCGTACAGCCCCACGGGTTCCTGCTCACCCTCGAAGCCGCGAGCCTCGCCATCGTGCAGGCCAGCGCGAACGCGCCGGCCGCGGCGACCGTCGGCGCGAGTCTCGACGCCGTCCTGCCCGAGTTGGCTGCGCTCGTGCGGCACTACCTCGACGACCCGCCCAACGAGGACGGCGCGCTCTACCTGCGGACCGTGATTCTCGAAAGCGGCGCGGCCTCCCAGGCCTACGAGGTCGCGGCGCACCGGGTCGGCGGCCTCGTCGTGCTGGAGCTGGAGGAGATCGCGGATGCCGCGGCCGCTGCCGGGCTCGACGCGCTCACCCCACGGCTGCGCGCCTTCGTGCAGCGCCTGCGCCTCGCCCGGTCCGTCGAGGACCTTTGCGAAATCGTGGCCGCTGACATCCGGCACGTCACCGGCTTCGACCGCGTGCTGGTCTACCGGTTCGACCGGGATTGGCACGGCACGGTGCTCGCCGAGGACGGCAACGGGGTGCTGCCCTCCTACCTCGACCTGCGCTTTCCCGCCTCGGACATCCCGGTCCAGGCGCGCGAGCTCTACCGGCGCAACCGCCTGCGCATCATCCCGGACGCCGGATACGAGCCGGTGCCGATCCGGCCGAGCCTCACGCCCGAGGGCAAGCCGCTCGACCTCAGCCAGTCGGTGCTGCGCAGCGTCTCGCCGGTGCACGTCGAGTACATGCGCAACATGGGTACCGGGGCGTCAATGTCCGTCTCGATCCTAGTCGACGACGTCCTCTGGGGCCTGGTCTCCTGCCACAACCGCGAGCCGCACCGCGTGCCGCTCCAGGCCCGCAACGCCTGCGACATCCTCACCCAGATCTTCGCCCTGCAACTCTCCGCCCGCGAGCGGGGCGCCCAGGCCGAGCAGCGCCTCGCGCTGGGGGCCGTGCAGGCCCGGCTGCTCGGCTTCATGGCCGAAGAGGACAGCTTCGTCGACGGCCTGCTCAATCACCCCGACGACGTCATGGCGCTGGTGAACGCGGCGGGCGCGGCCATCGTCACGGGCGACCGCTGCCGCCTGATCGGGACCACGCCCTCCGAGCAGGAGGTCCGTCTCCTCCACGACTGGCTCTCGGCGCAGGACGAGGCCGCCGAGGTCTTCGCGACCGAGACGCTGTCGGAGCTCCTGCCGGCGGCGGATGCCTTCGCCGACAGGGCCAGCGGGTTGCTCGCCATCTCGGTCTCGAAGAAGTACGCGAGCTACATCCTCTGGTTCAGGCCGGAGGTGGTGCGGACTGTTAAGTGGGGCGGCAATCCGGTCAAGCCGGCCCAGCCTGACCCGGAAGGCGGCCCTGACCGACTTCACCCGCGTAAGTCCTTCGAGACCTGGAAGGAGACGGTGAAGGGCCGCTCACTGCCCTGGTCCGTCCCAGAAGTCGAGGCGGCCAAGGACCTGCGCTCCTCGGTGCTCGGCATCGTGCTGCGCCGGGCCGAGGAGCTCGCGGCGATGAGCGAGGAGCTGCAGCGCTCGAACAAGGAGCTGGAGGCGTTCTCCTACTCGGTCAGCCACGACCTGCGGGCGCCGTTCCGGCACATCGTCGGCTACTCGAACCTCCTCAAGAACCGCGAGGGGGCGAACCTCTCCGACAAGGGCCGGCACTACGTCGAGACGATCATCGAGGCGGCCTTTTCCGCCGGCACCCTCGTCGACAACCTCCTCACCTTCTCGCAGATGGGCCGCCACGCCCTGAACCGTGTCGCCGGCGACATGAACGCCCTGGTCGAGGAGGTCCGGCGCAAGGCGATGCGCGACGTCCTTCCCGAGCGCACGATCCGATGGGAGATCGGCCCCCTCGGTCGAGCCTACGCCGACCCGTTCATGCTGCGCCTCGTGCTTGAGAACCTGCTCTCGAACGCGCTGAAATACACCCGCGACCGCCCCGAGGCGGTCATCGCGGTCGGGCGCCTTCCACCATCGGACGGCGAAGCCGTCTTCTTCGTGCGCGACAACGGCGTCGGCTTCGACATGGCCTACGTCGACAAGCTGTTCGGGGTGTTCCAGCGCCTCCATCGTGTCGAAGAGTTCGAGGGGACCGGCATTGGACTCGCGAACGTGCGTCGCATCGTCGAGCGGCACGGCGGCCGGACCTGGGCCGAGGGCAAGCTCGGTGAGGGCGCGACCTTCCATTTCACGCTGCCCTTGAGGGGGGAAGGACACTGAGATGGCGAAGCTGAAACCCATCCTCCTCGTCGAGGACAACCCGAACGACATCGAGCTCACGCTCGCGGCGCTGGAGGCGGGTCAGCTCGCCAACGAGATCGTCATCTGCCGCGACGGGGCGGAGGCGCTGGACTTCATCTACCGCCGCGGCCCCCATGAGGGGCGCCAAGTCCAGGACCCGGCCGTGATCCTGCTCGACCTGAAGCTGCCCAAGGTCGACGGGCTGGAGGTGTTGGCGAAGGTGAAGGGCGACCCGCAGACCCGGGCCATCCCGGTCGTGATGCTGACCTCTTCGCGCGAGGAGACGGACGTGGTCCGCTCCTACGACCTAGGGGTGAACGCCTTCGTGGTGAAGCCCGTGGGCTTCAATGAATTCTTCGCGGCCATCCAGGAGCTCGGCGTGTTCTGGGCGGTCCTCAACGAACCGCCGCCGCACCGGGGAGGCTGGCCATCGAACGCCTGATGGACGCCGACCGCACGATCCGCATCCTCCACTTGGAGGACAGCGACCTCGACGCGGAACTCGTCGAGGCCGTTCTCGACGACGTCGGCCGGCCCTGCCGGATCGAGCGGGTGATGGACCGCCCCGACTTCTCGGCCGCCGCACAGCCGGGCCGGTTCGACCTGATCCTCGCAGACTACGTCCTGCCGACCTTCGACGGCCTCAGCGCGCTCGGCATCGCCCGGGTGCAGTGCCCGGACACGCCGTTCGTCTTCGTCTCCGGGACGCTCGGCGAGGACACGGCGGTCGAGGCACTCAAGAACGGCGCCGTCGACTACGTCACGAAGCAGCGCCTCGATCGCCTCCCTCGCGCGGTCCTGCGGGCGCTCGCGGAGGCGCAAGCCAAGGCCGGCAAACGCGCGGCCGAGGCTGAGGTCCGGGCGCTCAACGAGACGCTGGAACGCCGCATCGCGGAGCGGACGCGCGAGCTTGCGGAATCGAATGCCGAGTTGCGGATGCAGATCGTCGAGCGCGAGCGCGTCGAGGAGGCGTTGCGCCTCGCCCAGCGGCTGGAGGCGGTCGGGCAACTGACAAGCGGCGTCGCGCACGACTTCAACAACCTGCTCACCGTCATCGCGGGCAACCTCGAGTTCTTAGAGCGTGAGGTCTCCAGCGAGCGCGGGCAGCGGCGGCTGGCGATGATGAAGGGCGCAGCCGAGCGCGGGGCCAGCCTCACGGCGCAGCTCCTCGCCTTCTCGCGCCGCCAGAGGCTGGTGCCGATGCCGGTCAGCCTCAACCACACCGTCGCCTCGATGCGCGACCTGCTACAGAGCTCCATCGGCGGCGCGGTGCGCATCGAGACGACGCTGCAGCCGGACCTCTGGCCGGCGCTCGTCGACGCGACCCAGATCGAGCTCGTCATCCTGAACCTCGCCATCAACGCGCGCGACGCCATGGCGGTGGGCGGCTGCCTCACCATCGAGACCGCGAACGTCACGGTCACCGGACCCCAGACACGTCCCGAACAGCCGGTCCCTGGCGAGTACGTGATGGTGGCGGTCAGCGACACCGGGACGGGCATGCGCCCCGAGGTGGTCAAGCGCGCCTTCGAGCCGTTCTTCACCACCAAGGAGGTCGGCAAGGGGTCCGGCCTCGGGCTGGCGCAGGCCTACGGCTTCGTGAAGCAGTCCGGGGGCGGCATCCGCATCGACACCGTCGTCGGGGAAGGCACCTCGATCAAGGTCTATCTGCCCCGTGCCGAGGGCGCGGTCGAGGAAGGCCCCCAGACTCCGCGCACAGTCGATTGCGGGCCGGGCCACGCCTCTGGCGGCAAACCGGTCGTGCTGGTCGTCGACGACGACTCCGCGGTCCGCGAGGTCACCACCACCCGTCTCGCTGAGGCCGGCCACGAGGTGCGCGAGGCGGCCTCCGGACTGGCGGCTCTGGCGTCGCTGGAGGCGGACCCTTGCGTCGACCTCTTGGTCCTCGACTTCGCGATGCCCGGCATGAACGGGGCGGAGGTGGCGACCGAAATCCGCAAGCGCTGGCCCGGCCTGCCGGTCCTGTACGTCACCGGCTACGCCGACACCGCCGCCCTGATGAAGGGCGGGGCGGTCGGTGCCGACGGCATTGTCCTGAAGCCGTTCCGAGACGGCGAACTAGAGAGCAAGGCCGCCGAGGCAATCGCGAAGCGGCCTCCGTCCGGCGTGCGCTTGGTCTCCGGTGGCTAATCCGTGTCCTGATGTTCCAACGGTAGCAAGGTTGTAAGTCCAGCCTCCTTGAGGCTGGCTACACCATCGAAATCGAGCTTTCAAAATGGAGTAGCAGGCAAGCGTAGCGGCAAAAGCCCCGAGATTCGGGCTGAGGGGCCCACAGGCGGCCACGGAGGGGCTCTCGCTACCCATGCAGCCAAAAGTCATTCGCGGCCGCCCTGAGCCGATTTAGAAGCTCCCGGCCCACAAGGGATCGACCTCAATTTCCCGATTTCAAGGCTTTTTATAATGCACAAGGTGCCAAGCGACAGACGCTCATCGTGAATGGGCTGCAGCGCCTCGCACTCGACTGCCGCATCGGGACCCGCTACCGCTTTACGAACCCGACGTCGGCAGTCACTACCTTGAGCCAGTCGGGATCCCGCTTTTTGCGCTCGTTGGAGTGGTCCACGAGATGGTCGGCGCGCTTGCGGGTGATCAGCGCATGATGATCCGGCTGAGGATGCGGCCGAGCTGGTGGGCTGAGTACGGCTTGTGGAGCAACTCGAAGCCGTGCGCCCCATCCTGAGCCAACACATGGCTGTAGCCCGAGGTCAGCAGCACTGGCAGGTGGGGTAGGCTCCGTTGGAGGATCTTGGCCAGCTCAATCCCGCCCATGCCCGGCATCATCACGTCGGAGAACACCGCGTCGAACCCGGACCCGTCCGGACCGAGCTTTTCTAGTGCTTCCTCGGCATTCGCCGTCCAGGCCGTGCGGTAGCCAAAATCCTCGAGGATCTGCGTGGCGAAGCGACCGACCTCGACGTTGTCCTCCACGACTAGCACGCGCTGACCGTCACCCGTCGGGAAGACCTCACTTTCGTGCGTGGTCGCCGGTTCCCGACGCGACTCGGCCTCGATCTCCGGCAGGTAGAGGGTGAAGGTGGTGCCTCGCCCGATCGTACTCTCGACCGCAATGTCGCCGCCCGACTGCTTGGCGAAGCCGAAGACTTGGGACAAGCCGAGGCCGGTGCCCTTACCGATCTCCTTCGTCGTGAAGAACGGCTCGAAGATCCGCACGAGCTGCTCGGGGGTGATGCCGCTCCCGGTATCGCTGAGCGCTACGGCCGCGAAGGGACCGGGCGCCCCTGCGTGTCCCCGGATCGGCGGCAGGGCACCGGAACAGACCAGTCGCAGCGTCAGCGTCCCCTCGCCGTTCATGGCGTCGCGGGCGTTGACCGCCATGTTCACGAGCGCAGTCTCGAACTGGCTCAAATCGGCCTTCACGAAGCAGGGCGTGTCCGGCACTTCGGCGACGACGCGGATGCGAGCGCCGGTCACGGTATCGAGCATGTCAGCCACGGCGTGCAACTGCGTGCCGACCTCGAACACCTCGGGCTTGAGTGCCTGCCGCCGGGCGAAGGCGAGGAGCTGGCCCGTCAGCTTGGCGGCCCGGTCGACAGTATCGGAGACCGCGTCCATGTAGCGGGCGCGGCGCTCCTCCGATAGGTCCGGCCGGCGCAGGAAGTCGACCGACGAGCGGATGATGGTCAGCAGGTTGTTGAAGTCGTGCGCTACGCCCCCCGTGAGCTGGCCGACCGCCTCCAACTTCTGCGACTGGCGCAGCGCCTCCTCGGCCTGTTCGAGCTGCAGCGTCCGATCGCGCTGCTCGGTCACGTCGCGGGCGACGCAGTAGAGAAGGCCTTCCGCCGGCACTGCTCGCCACGACAGCGTCCGGTAGCCGCCAGCCCGGGTGCGGAAGCGGTTCTCGAACACGAGCGTGCTATGCCCGGCAGCTAAGCGAGCGACCTCGGCTCGTGTCTTCTCGCGGTCGTTGGGATGCTCCAGCCACTCGGAGGTGCGTCCGACGATATCCTTGGCCTCCCAACCCAGGATCATAGTCCAGGCTGGGTTGATGCTGAGCCAGATCCCGTCGCTGTCGGCGACCCCAAGCATGTCGTGACTGACCTGCCAGATCTGATCACGCTCCTGAGTGCGGGCCTCGATATGTGCGGCGAGGGTGGTGTTCAGGGCTTCCAGCGCGGCGCTGCTGGCTTCCCTACTCCGCTCGACGGCCGCGCTGGAGGCGAGGCGGGCATGAGCGTCGAGGTGAAAGGCGATGAGGTCGGCGAACATCTTGAACATGCCCACCACTTCCGGCCGGTCGAGTTGCGCTGGCTTCGGATCGATGGCGCAGAGCGTGCCGAAGAAGGTGCCGTCCGGCAGCACGATCGGTATCGAGATGTAGCTCTGGAAGCCATACATCGCGGGCGTCGGGTGGCCGCAATAGGCTTGGTCCTCGGCCACATGGTTGATGACCACAGCCATGCCGCTCTGGCGGATCTCGTGGCAGATGGTGGTTTCGACCTTCAGCTCGCCATCAGGCTGGAGACCGAACGCGATGTCGTCTTTGACCTGGCAGGCCACCCAGCGGTCCTCAGTGACGCGAGCGACCGCGGCAAAGCCCATGCCGGTGGTGCGGCAGACGACATCCAGGATCGTAGGCACGGCCGGGATGTTCTCGACAGCGAGGATGTCGGACTGGAACCCGTGCGCTGCGGACGGGTAGCTCTCGGGCGTGCTCACCGTGCGGACGGGCGCTTCGTTGCTATTGTGCGCAGCATGGTCTGGTCACGCTCCATCAGGAGACGCAACCCGGCGCGAACAACCTCGCTGGCGTTCGAGTAGTGGCCGGTGGCGACCTGCGAGCGGATGTAGCCCTCGAGTTCCGTGGTCAGGGAGATGTTGCGAGTTGGCGTGCTGGACATGCTGGGACCCTGGCATGCTTCAGCCAGACCGTCAAAGATTGCCAACCCTGAAGCAGCCCCTGGGGCAGCGGTCTTCATTGCTGAAAATAGGTCTTTTGCAGGTTGCGCAAATAAGTGCCCCAACCAATAGGCGGGAGGTATAGGAATAAAAAAATGACATCCATCAAATTATGTATTTCTACAAATTGGATATTATGTCACCTCTTGCGAGAAGCTTGACGGGCGGGGCCGGCCGCGGGCATTCTGACCTCGGATAATGGTTGTGTATCCGGGGTCAGGACCCATAGGCTTGTGGGGCCAGCGCCCTATGGGGAAACGGTCCCGTTGGTTCGGGAAGCAGGGCCCGAGACGAGCATCTCCTTGGTAACGAGATGCTCGGACGAACTCCTCATTCGTAGGGAGGTGCTCGGTGCCAGCGTCGAGACCCCTGGCTCGGCCGCTGACGTGCGGAGGCACAGACGCACCGAAGGACTGACGTACTGACGTACTGACGTACGTGCTGAAGGGCTGCTGGCCGAGGAGCGCGGGCGGTGACCGAGTTGAACGAGACGCCCCTCGAGATGGCGCGCCGGCACGTCGTCGAGGGCGAGGCCCGCTGCGCCCGGCAGGCGGCGCTGGTGGACCGGCTTCGGGCACACGGCCACGACACGGCAGTGGCCGAAGACCTTCTCGCCGAGCTTGAGGCCACCCTCGTGGACATGCGCGAGCACCGGCGTCGCCTGGAGAACGATCAGGGGGATGGCCGATGACCGTGCAGAACGAGCGGGAATTCATGGTCGCGGCTCTCGCTCTGGTCGAGCAGGGCATCGGCCGGACGGAGCAAGCCTGCACGACGATGGTCGTCTGCATCGAGCGAATGCGGGCGGCCGGCCAGGACGCCCGCTACGCCGAGCTGGACCTGCTCCGGTTCGATCAGACGCTCACCCGCCTTCGGAAGACGCGAGGCACTTTCCTGCGCCAACTCCTCCACCGAGACCGCTTTCAAGCCGAGGAGACCCTGTGATCATCTTGCCCGTTCCCGCCGACGCGATCGTCCCCGGTCCCGCCCTCGATCTCGAGGGGCTCGCCGCCCGCGCCGCCGGACTGGCCGAGGGGGCGCGGGCCCAGAACACCCGCAAGGCCTACCGCTCGGACTGGGCGCACTTCACGACCTGGTGTACCGCGCACAGCCTGGAGCTCCTGCCGGCCGCGCCCGCGACGGTCGGGCTCTACCTCGCCGCCCACGAGACCGCGCTCTCGGTGGCGACCCTGACCCGGCGGCTGTCGGCGATCGCCGTGGCCCACCGCATGGCCGGCCATCCGATGGACACCCGCCACCCTGCGATCCGCGACGTGATGCGGGGCCTGCGCCGGGCCAAGGGCGTCGCCCAAGATCACGCCGAGGCCCTGACCGTGCCGCTGCTGCGCCGGCTGCTCGCCACCTGCAGCGACCGCCTGATCGACGTGCGCGACCGGGCGCTGTTGCTGGTGGGGTTCGGGGCGGCGCTCCGGCGCTCCGAGCTGGTCGGGCTTGAGCACGCCGACGTTGCCATCGTGCCGGAGGGCTTACGGGTGACGATCCGGCGCTCGAAGGGCGACCAGGAGGGCGAGGGCGCGGTGATCGCGGTCGGGCGCACCGGCTCCGAGACCTGCCCGGCCGCCGCCTATGCCGGCTGGATCGCGGCCGCGGGGATTTCGGACGGGGCGGTGTTCCGGGGCGTGACCCGGCACGGGCACCTCGGCCCGAGACTCTCGACCGACGCCGTCGCCGAGATCGTGCAGCGCCGAGCCGCCGCGGCCGGGCTCGACCCAGCGTCCTTCTCGGGGCACTCGATGCGGGCCGGGTTCGCGACCTCGGCGGCGCTGGTCGGGATCGAGGAACGCCTGATCATGCGCCAGACCCGACACCGCTCGGCCCAGACCGTGCGCCGCTACATCCGCGAGGGCGAGCTCTTTGCCCGCAATCTCACCGCCGAGGTCGGCTTGTAGCGCATCAAGCGGGGCTCCGCCTCTAGAGCTGTTCCGCTGGCGCAGATCGCATTATCCTCTCCCTGCCAGCCCGCTAGACGGAAGCCGCCCTGCGTGCAGGGGGTCTCTTACCCGGAAGGATGGAGGCGCGCGGGCTGGCCGCTTTCCCTCCCGCTGGAGTGTGGTTCAAGGCGAACGGGCTAATCTTGCCTCGTGGGTTTTCCACCCTGAAGGACTGGCAGGATGCACGGCTGGGAGTAGCCTCCCTGCCGGTCAGCCGGATCGAGGCGGAGGGTAGCGTGAGGAGGCACACGCGGCTTCGCGCCAGATCTTCGGGGGCCGACCAACCCGGCCTTTCGAGGGCTTCGGCTTGGGGACGCGGAAGAGCGGGCGCACTGGGTTCAGGTTCGTGGACCAGAAGACTCGCGCTCCGTAGACTGGGCCGCTGAAGCGGTGCGGGAAGCCGTACTTGTGGGCGTAGCGGGCCGAGACCGCCTTCAGGCTGTAGGTGCTGGCGTCGCCGATTTCGCCACCAGGGAGGCGAACCCGGTCTGGACTGGCTACCTTCACCTTCGCCTCGATCGTCGTGTAGCGGCCGTGCAAGTAGCTCTTCAGCCTCGACCGCCCGCGCTTGGTACCGCAGTGGATCAAGAGATGGATGTGCTCGGAGATCCCGGCCTCGTCGCCGTAGTCGGCCTCCCGCGTCATCAGGTAGGCCAGCTCGGGCATGTCGTCGTTGGCGGCGTAGAAGGATCGGGTCCGCTTCAGGAAGAGGGCGGTCTGCCGATCGCGCTCCTCGGGCGTCATCGTCCTGAAGGCCGCCGGCCGCAGCGTCACCGCAGTGTCGAGGCCTAGGCCGATCTCCCAGGAGCGGTTGAAGGCGATCCGGGCCTGCTCGTAGTCGAGCGGGTGGATGCTGGTGAGCGTGGTCTTGCAGCGGAGATCCGCCTCCCGGGGCTTGTGGCGCTCGTATGTGCGCTTGACCGGGACCGATCCCTCAAGGTCATCGTTCGCGGTCTGCGGAAAGCTGAAGTGGCTTATACCAAGGGGCGCCCGCGCGCCTGCGCGCGAGGGAGATCGGACCTCGCACCTACCAAGGTGTTGATCTTCTACAGCAATATTGATCGGGTGGTGGACCTCGTCGGCCCTGGATGCGTCAGACACCGGATTTCGATTTTCTCGTGCTCGAAATGCCCAAAAGCCCACGACGATTGTCGGCACATCTCCGACCATCGTCGAACACATGTTGCGGCCTGAGCGAATCGCGGGCGCTCCCGCTGTGCTACGTGAAAGCACGAGCTCACCCGGATCAGGAGCGCGCACGGTGGCGCGTCCACGACGCGGGATAAGCTCTGCTGATGACCGGCCCTAGTTAGGTGCCCTTGGGATGGTTGTCGTTCTTCGCCCGTGAAGCCTTGAACTCGTGCCACGGCAAGTCAGCCTCTCGGCTGTCGAGCCAGTCGAGGAGGTCACCGACTCTCCAGCCGAGTTTGCGTTCAGAGAGCCGCAAAGGAGCAGGGATCGCCTGCTTTTTCCTCATGCGGCGAAGGGTAGGCACAGACACACCGCACAGGTCGGCAGCGTCTTTCGTGCCGAGGACGCGATGGCGGAGGAGTTCGGGAAGAAGGTGCGCAGGAGGGGGCATCGGCCTTAAGGATTTATTAACGATGCCAATACGGATGATATCAGGCTAGTTAATTAAGCATCACGGAGTCGGCTCCGGATCGCCAGCTGCGACGATCCTGCTCACTTCGGCAGCCCACCGCTCGAGAGCATCGCGCTTCTCGGTGCGATAGACGGCGCGGTTGTAGATCCCGGCCACCCCCGCCTTGTGGCCAGATACGTGACTGAGCACCGCCTCGATCACATGCGGGAGCACACCGATGTCGGCCATGCCGGTTGCTGTCGAGCGCCGCAAATCGTGGATGCGCCATGGCAGCAGGGACACCTGTCGATCAAGGGCGGCTTTGCATTTCGAGAACCCGGCAAAGCCGCCGCTACCAGTCCCAAAGACTAGGTCGCGGCCGACTCGGCTGGGGATCGCGCGCAGAATCTCGAGGGCTGGATCCGGTAGCGGCACTTCATGTTTCTGCTTGTTCTTCATCCGGATCGGCGGCAGCAGCCAAGTGCCTTCCTCCAAATTCAATTCGCTCCACCTCATCGCGGCCACTTCGTCTCTGCGTTGGCCGGTCAGGATCAGCAACTTGATGATCCGGCCAAAGTCGTTGTTGGCCAGCGTCCGCCAGACTGCCGCCAGCTCGGCTGCTGATAGTACGCGGTCTCGACGAACTTCGTGAGCAGGCGCCTTTGTGCCCACTACAGGGTTTGCATCGACGATGCCCTCGGCGATGGCCCAGGCATATGCCGACGAAAGGCACCTTCGGGCACGAACGGCAGCTTGAGGGCCCGACTCCTGAACGATTTCATGCAGTCGCGCGGCAACATCGACGCGCCGTAAGTCTCCCAACGGTCGTTCGTGCAACGGCTTCCAGTGGGTGTTGATGTGCGTCTTCAGGTTCGCGAGAGTCGAGTGCCGTGCGTGGCGCTCCTGATGCTTCTGGTACCGCGCGAGCGCATTTCCCAGCGTGATGACCGGCTGAGTACGTTGTTCGCGTCTGGCTAAGCCTGGATCTTCACCGAGGGCGGCCTTCGCGAGCCGTTCTCGAGCCGCTTTTCGGGCCTCTGCGATGTCGACGACATCGGCGGCGGCGATTGTGAACAGCGACGACTTTCCGCCTGCTCGAGGGGGGCGGATCACCCACGTCCTGCGTCCGCCGCGGATTCGGTATCCGAAGCCGGGGAGTTCGCTGTCCCAAACGACGCGCTCGCTCTGCCCAGGTTTGAGCTCGATGGTGGCAATGGCCGCCTTGGTGAGCTTCATGACGTTCTCTTCAGATGCTCGACGTCCCATCCAGGCAAGCTCGGGGTGCAAATGGGGTGCAATGGTATGAGTAGATCTGATCACTCCTGGCACGTATGTGAGAGGGTCTCAAGAGCGATTTCAGCTTGGGGTGCACCAAAGATCGCAAATGATACTACAGCAACTCTCCTTTACACGGAGAGGGTCGGGGGTTCGAGTCCCTCACCGCCCACCATATTTTGCAAGGACTGAGCCGAAAGTGCTGTCGAACTTCGCCCCGGGCGGCTTCCGCCAGCCGAGATGAACGCCGTCGAGGCCCTCGTCCACATCCGCGCGCGGTCCGAGACTGAGCTACGCCGACGGCGAGAAGCCCGTTGACGCGATCTTCGACATGATCCGCGTCCTGGTCGGCAAGGTGCTCGAGTGCCCGAACGCAGCGCGGGCTGCTCGTGGAAGCCGCGGGAGAGCCGTCGCTGCGATCGGCCGGCCTAGCGGCCCGCGAGCCCGCTCCGCATGCCCGGCGCCCCCTCAGCCGCTCCTGCGTTTGTGATCGCCACTGCCACGATGGGTGAACGGACCGCGTAGAGGGCGTTGGTGAGGACGATCGCGATCCAGGCCACGAGGCCGCCGGCAAGGCAATCCAGGATGTAGTGGTCACCATTCGGAATCGCCGTGAGCATGAAAATCACGCCGGCAGGACCCAGCACAGGGCGCGCCCACCAAATGCGCCGGGTCCAGTAGACGATCAGCAGACCGAGGCCGACATGCAGCGACGGGCAGGTGATCAGGCCGCCCATTCGCTCCGGCATCACCCTGATCAGGCCCTCGCGAACCGCGAAGAACTGGTCGAGGGGCGTGGCGCCCGTCGCCATCTTGGCCATTTCCGGGTCGAGGAGTGTGACTGCGCTGGTCGCGGGGACGAGTCCTCCGATGAGGCAGGTGATCATCACGGTGATCAGGAGCGAGGCGAGATAGCGCTCGCCGATCCGCTCTGAGCGGCGCGCCAGGAGGCCCACCACGAAGGTCGCGAGGGTCGCCTCTCCCAACAGACCGTAGACCCAGGTGAGGGCTCCGTAGACGGCCGGGAAGCCCGTATACCAGTGCATGAAGGCCACGTAATCGAAGCCGAGCAAGCGGTCGAAGGCCAGGAAAACGTCATCCTGCAATGGCCACGCGAAAGCATTCATGGCGAATTGCAGCCGACCGCCCATGCGCTGGCAAAGAAAAACGATCACCCAAGCCTCGTAGATGCGGCCCGGCATCAGGAGCAGCGGGTAGCGCCGCGCCACGACGGGCAGCCGATAGGCGAGGCTGAACAGAAGCGGCACGGCATCGACTTCATTCCAGCCGATCATTTCGAAACCGCTCGCCAGACAAGCAGCGTCGCTCACGAGAGCGAAGACGATTAGTACAATGTAGAATTGCAAAAGCATCGTATATTACCCGAAATCTGGGAAAATATAAGGCTCAGCATTTAAGGAAGTGGGATGTACTGGCCGACGAACTCGCCGCATTGGGCGCGATTGCTGTTCAATGCGGCCTGCCGACGCGCGAGCGCGCCGAGAGGGCCGCGCGCATCTGCGCGGCGCCGGCGCGGTGCGGATGGACGGGGGGTGGGACAAAGCCGCTGCCGAAGTGGCGGCGGGCTCCCGAAACGACGAAAGCGCCCCCGCCGAAGCCGGGGGCGCCTGAGGGTGTGGACGGGTGTGGAGAAGCTGTGGATCAGCGGTTGGCCGTGATCGCCTTCAGCGCGGCCTCGCGCATCTCGCTGTGCACGCCAGACACCCTTATCGTCGAGCCGAACGTCGGAGAGACCGGCCGATGGGCCGACCCGCCACACGCAAACCCGGCTTCGACGATGCCCGGATCGGCGAGGGTCGGGCCGCCGCCCGGATAGGGGGCCGCCAGTCAGGCGCCGGATCGCGTATCGCAGCCAAACCGCTCAGAGGCCGCCCAGCCTTCGTGCGCCGGCCGCCGGGGCGTGACGGTCAGGGGGCTGCCGTCGCAGCCGCGAAGTCGACGAGGCCGGCGTCGGTGAGATTGACCCGTCCGGGGGCGCGGCGCGCAGGATCTCGCGGACGGTCGTTCACGCCCAGCGATGATTGATCAGCCGGCACACGCGCTCGAGCCGCCGCGCGGCCCGATCCGGCGGCCGACTGCTACAGGAGGGCTCCAAAGGGCCTCTCGCAGCGGCGAAGGCAGAGGATGACCCAGTAACGCCAATCCTTTACAGGGAGAGGGTCGGGGTTCGAGTCCCTCACCGCCCACCATCGGGATGGGCTCCTGGATCAGGCTTCCCGCGGGGGGCCGAAGCGGGTCCGGCGCGGGCCCGAGAGGCTCCGCGCCGCGTTGGCCCCTATCCGACATCCCGGACCCGTTCGCCGGATCGGGCCGCAGCAGGACCCGTACGTGCCGATGCAGCCGCCGTTTCCCTTCGACAACAGCTATGCCCGCCTGCCCGCCCGCTTCTTCGCGCGGCTCCCTCCGACGCCAGTCTCAGGGCCGAGTCTGATCCGCGTGAACGGGCCGCTCGCCCGCGACCTCGCCCTCGATCCCGCTTGGCTTGCGAGCGGGGAGGGCGTCGCCGTGCTGGCCGGCAACCGCGTCCCCGAGGGGGCGGAGCCGATCGCGACGGCCTATGCGGGGCACCAGTTCGGGCATTTCGTGCCGCAGCTCGGCGACGGGCGCGCCCTCCTGCTCGGCGAGGTCGTCGGCCGGGACGGAGCGCGGCGCGACATCCAGCTCAAGGGCGCGGGCCCGACGCCCTTCTCCCGCGCCGGCGACGGGCGGGCTGCCCTCGGGCCGGTTCTGCGCGAGTATCTCGTCAGCGAGGCGATGGCGGCCCTGGGGATCCCGACGACCCGGGCGCTCGCCGCCGTCGCGACGGGCGAGCGCGTCATCCGGGAGACCGTGCTGCCCGGTGCGGTGCTCACCCGGGTCGCGGCGAGCCATATCCGGGTCGGCACGTTCCAGTTCTTCGCGGCTCGTGGCGACACCGAGGGCCTGCGCGCCCTCGCCGACCACGTCATCACCCGGCACGACCCGGAGGCGGGTGCGGCGGAGGCGCCCTACCGCACCCTCCTCGACGGCGTGATCGCGCGCCAAGCGGACCTCGTCGCGCGCTGGCTGCTCGTCGGCTTCGTGCATGGGGTGATGAACACGGACAACATGTCGGTCGCGGGCGAGACGATCGATTACGGCCCCTGCGCCTTCCTGGACACCTACGATCCGAAGACCGCCTTCAGCTCGATCGACCGCCACGGGCGCTACGCCTACGGAAACCAGCCGCGGATCGCCCTGTGGAACCTGACGCGCCTCGCCGAAGCCCTTCTGCCGCTCCTGGCCGACGACGAGGCGGCGGCGGTCGCCGAGGCGGAGGCCGCGCTCGGCGGCTTCGCGCCCCGCTTCGAGGCCGCCTACCACGAGGGCCTCAACCGCAAGCTCGGCCTAGCGACCCAGCGCGAGGGCGATTCGGATCTCGCGAGCGATCTCCTGGCGCTGATGGCCGAGAATCAGGCGGATTTCACGCTGACGTTCCGGCGCCTCTGCGAGGCCGCGGCCGACCCGGGCGCGGACGAGCCCGTCCGCAGCCTCTTCGTCGATCCGACGGCCTTCGACGGCTGGGCCCTCCGGTGGCGCGAGCGGCTGGCCCCCGAGGCGCGGGATCCGTCCGCGACCGCGGCCGCGATGCGGGCCGCGAACCCGGCCTTCATTCCGCGCAACCACCGGGTGGAGGAGATGATCGAGGCGGCGGTCGAGCGGAGCGACTTCGCTCCGTTCGAGAACCTTCTGCGGGTCCTCTCGCGGCCCTACGACGACCAGCCGGCCGAGGCGCGCTACGCCGAGGCGCCGGAGGGCGGCGGGGCCGGATACCGGACCTTCTGCGGAACCTGAGCGGGGCGCAGCGAGGCCCGGGAACGTCCTGGACCGACCGTGTGGATCCTAGCCACGGTGCGAGACGCCCCGGTCGAAATCGAGGGAGGCGGCGCACAGGGCGACCTGCGTGCGATTGCGGACGCCGAGCTTGCGCATGATCTCGGAGACGTGGGCCTTCACCATCGAATCGCCGATGCCGAGTTCGAAGGCGATCTGCTTGTTGATCAGCCCGCGCCGGATCAGGGTCAGCACGTTCATCTGGGCCGGCGTCAGCGAGGCGATCCTCCGCGCGGCGGGGTCGGGGCTCTCGTCGGCCGCGAGCGGCCGCCCCTCGATCGCGGAGGGCACGAAGATGTCGCCGCTCATCACGCGCTCGACGGCCTGCAGGTAGGTCGCCCGCCCCGACGATTTCGGCACGAAGCCCGCCGCGCCGAGCTGCAGGGCTTCCCGGATGATGCGGGGCTCGTCGAGCGCCGAGCAGACCAGGATCGGCACCCGCGGGAAGCGCCCGCGCAGGCCGATCAGGCCCTCGAAGCCGGCGACGCCCTTCATCGAGAGGTCGAGCACGATCAGGTCCATGCCGGGCCGCGCCGCGAGGATCGTCTGCGCCGTCTCGATCGATTCCGCCTCCTCGATCCGGGCTGCGGGAATCCCGAGCCTCACCATGCTGCGCAGGGCTTCACGGACCAGGGGGTGGTCGTCGACGAGGATGATGTGCACGGCAAGCTCCCGGATTCCTGCTGCACCGGCTCGGGACTTGATCGATGGAAGTAAAGCGCGTCAAGACGCGCGGATCAAATATAAATCTTATGATAAAATCCCGAGATCGATTGCCGGTTGTGGCAATATAAGCGCGTAAAATACCCTTATAATAAGAAATTAATATGCGACATATACGAAAGTTAGGATGCCGGGCCGCGTTTTTCCTTCCATAACAAGTTGAGAGGTCGTTCGGTCAGGAGGCCGGAGCACCTCGAACAAGACGGCCCGCGGGCAAGCGGGACCGCTAGGGAGAGACGCATGGCTTATCCGACCGCGAGGACCTCGCCGCGCAGGCTGCTGCTGGCGACCGCATCGTCCCTGATCGCCACCACGCTGGCCCTGTCCGGCCCCTCCCAGGCCAAGGATGCCAAGGAGGCCAAGCCGGTCACGTGGGAGGACATCCTCAACGACCAGCAGAGCAACGACAACGTCCTGATGTACGGCATGGGCATTAAGGCCCAGCGCTACTCGAACCTCGAGAAGATCAACGTCAACAACGTCGGCCAGCTGCGGCCGAAATGGTCGTTCTCCTTCGGCGACGAGAAGCAGCGCGGCCAGGAGGGCCAGGCCCTGGTCCATGACGGGATCGTCTACATCACCGCGTCCTACTCGCGCATCTTCGCGCTCGACATGAAGACCGGCAAGAAGCTCTGGTCCTACGCCCACCGCCTGCCCGACGACATCCGCCCCTGCTGCGACGTGGTGAGCCGCGGCGCGGCGATCTACGGCGACAAGATCTTCTTCGGCACCCTCGATGCCTCGATGGTCGCGCTCGACGCCAAGACCGGCAAGGTGGTCTGGAACAAGAAGTTCGACGATCACGGCGCCGGCTACGCCTATACGGGCGCGCCGAACATCATCAAGGACAAGACCACCGGCAAGGTGCTCCTCATCCACGGCAACTCGGGCGACGAATTCGGCGCGCTGGGCAAGCTCTACGCCCGCGATCCGGAAACGGGCGAGGAGATCTGGATGCGGCCGATGGTGGAGGGCCATATGGGGCGCCTTAACGGCAAGGATTCGACGCCCACCGGCGACGCCAAGGCCCCGTCCTGGCCCGACAAGGACGGCAAGAAGGTCGAAGCCTGGAACCACGGCGGCGGCGCCCCCTGGCAGACCGGCGTCTACGACGAGAAGACCAACACCTTCGTCATCGGCACCGGCAACCCCGCGCCCTGGAACCACCATTACCGCTCGCCCGGCGACAGCCTGTTCACCTCGGGCCAAGTCTACATCGACCCCTCGAACGGCGAGCCGGTGGGCTTCTTCCAGCACACGCCGAACGACGCCTGGGACTATTCGGGCAACAACGAGATCATCCTCTTCGACCTCGAGAAGGACGGCAAGAAGATCCGCGCCGGCGCGCACGCCGACCGGAACGGCTTCTTCATCCTGACCGACACCGACAAGCTCACCGCCCGCGACGGCAAGATCAACAAGCCCGAGGCGCTGATCGCCGCCTATCCCTTCGTGAAGGACATCACCTGGGCCAAGGGCTACGACCTCAAGACCGGCCGGCCGATCGAGGTCGAGGGCCAGCGCCCGCCCGCGCCGGAGGCCGGCCAGGCGAAGGGCAAGTCCATCGTCGTGACGCCGAACTTCCTCGGCGGCAAGAACTGGAGCCCGATGTCCTACAGCCAGCAGACCGGGCTGTTCTACATCCCATCGAACGACTGGACCGAGGATTACTGGACCGAGAACGT
This sequence comes from Methylobacterium segetis, assembly GCF_004348265.1. Taxonomy (GTDB): domain Bacteria; phylum Pseudomonadota; class Alphaproteobacteria; order Rhizobiales; family Beijerinckiaceae; genus Methylobacterium; species Methylobacterium segetis. The sequence continues at coordinate 18,948 of NZ_SMNT01000008.1, read as the reverse complement.
CACCTACAAGGCGGGCTCGGCCTATCTCGGCCAGGGCTTCCGGATCCACCGCAAGTTCGACACCCATGTCGGCGCGCTGCGGGCCCTCGACCCGAAGACCGGCAAGATCGTCTGGGAGCACCTGGAGAACATGCCGCTCTGGGGCGGCAGCATGACGACGAAGGGCGGCCTCGTCTTCCAGGGCACGTCGGACGGCTTCGTGAAGGCCTTCGACGCCAAGACCGGCAAGGAGCTCTGGGCCTTCCAGACCGGCTCGGGCGTGGTCTCCGTTCCCATGACCTGGGAGGACGGCGGCAAGCAGTACATCGGCATCGCCTCGGGCTACGGCGGCGCGGTCCCGCTCTGGGGCGGCGACATGGCCGACCAGACGAAGCTCGTCTCGCAGGGCGGCTCGTTCTGGGTGTTCGAGCTGCCGACCACCACGGCCTCGGCCGAGTGACGATGCGGGCCTGAAGGCCCCGCGACCCCGGGTCCCGGAAGCCCGCTTCCGGGACCCGATCCTCCCGTTCCTCCTCTCGCGGACATGTCCGGAGCCGAACCGATGACGCTGCCCGTCCCGCGCTCGCTCGTCCTCGCGGGCCTCTGCCTGGCGGCCCTGGCCCCAGGAGCTGCCGCGCAGACGGCGGTCCAGAACCGCGACGAGCGGCCGGATCCGTGGGTGGTCAACGGCTGCACGGTCGGCCCGCGGGCGGTGTGCCCGGGGGCGGATCTCCGCCACGCCGACCTGAGGAACGCCGATCTCGGCGGCGCCGACCTGACCGGCGCCAACCTCGCCCGCGCCGACCTGCGCGGCTCGAACCTGCGGGGCGCCAAGCTCGACGGCGCCAACCTCTCCGGCGCGAAGCTGCAGATCGCCTTCATGCAGGGCCTGAAGGCGCGCAGGGCCTCCTTCGTCGGCGCGAATCTCGACCATGCCCGCGCCTCGGGCGCCGATTTCAGCGGCGCGGATTTCACGGTCGCGGATCTGGAGATGGTCCAGGCCAAGCGCGCGCAGTTCGTCGGCGCGACCTTCGTGAACACCGACCTGCAGGAGGCGAAGTTCTACGAGGCCAACCTCGCCAACGCGGTGATGGAGGGCGTGAAGATCCGCTTCGCGATCTTCCAGGATGCCTGGATGAAGGATTGCCGCGGCTGCCCCGACCATTGGCAGCACGGCAAGCCTGTCTGGGAGACCTATCCGGAAGCCTCCGCCCCGGCACCCGACCCGCAGGCGGACCCGTGAGGGGCTCCGCGATGCTGGCGCTCGCGACACTCGGCTTCGGCGCGGTGCCCGCGCCGGCCCTCGACCCAGGCGCGGAACCGGGCCTGCGCGCGGCCTTCGCCCGGTGCCGCGCCGTCGAGGAGGAGCAGGAGCGGCTGCGCTGCTACGACCGCCTCGCCGCCCGTCTCGCGCCGCCCCGGTTCCAGGGCCGCCTGACCCAGCAGACGGACTCCTTCGCGATCACCGCCCCGACCGTGCTGCGCTACGAGAGCGATGGCCCGATCTTCGTCATGTACCTCAAGGACGCGCAGGGCGGCGTCGTCCAGAACCTGCACATCGGCGGCGGCGGCAGCGCCACCTACCTCATCGACACGCCCGGCACCTACTCGCTGCAGATCAGCGGCTCCGAATCCTGGCGCGTCTGGCTCCTCCCGCAGCGCTGAACCCCGCCTGCGGCGACCGAACATCGAGGCTCCCATGATCCCCCAAGCCCTGCGGGCGCTCGCCCTCGGACTGCCCCTCGTGCTGGCGGCGCCGGGCCTCGCCCGCGCCCACGGCGATGCGGCACCCCAGCCCATCGACACGACCGGTCTGCCGCCCCTCGGCGACGATGTCCGCACCGCGAACCCCTACGCGGGCAACGCGCTCGCCGTGCAGATCGGCGCCGGCGGCTACAATCAGAACTGCGCGCGCTGCCACGGGCTCGACGCGAAATCGGGCGGCATGGCGCCCGACCTGCGCGAGGTCGAATCCGGCGAGGCGGGCGACGGCTGGTTCATCACCCGCGTGCTCCACGGCGCCAAGAAGGACGACCGCTACCGCATGCCTCCCTTCGAGGGGATCCTCAGCCAGGAGGCGATCTGGGCGATCCGGACCTATGTCGAGGCCCAGCCGAAGAACTGAGCGGCCGGTGCGCCCGATCCTCGCCTCGCTCCTCCTCCTCGCCGCCGCCGCGATCCCGGCCCGCGCGGAGGTCAAGGAGTACCAGATCCGGCGGATGCTCATGCTCAGGACGGAGTGTCAGGTCAGCGGGCTCGACAGCGAGCAGAGGGGAACGGTGAGCCGGTTCCGGGCGGAATGCGAGAACCTCAGCCATTATCCGGACGGCGTCGAGATCCTGTGTCCCGACACCGAGGACGAGCGCGACTGCCGCATCGCCACGGCGAAGCGCGACTTCCCTCATCTGCGGGCCCTGCAGCGGTGACCGCGCGGACGGATATCCCGCTTCCCGCTCCCCTGAGCCTGCCGACGCGCCTGCTCCACTGGGGCGTCGCCCTCGGCATCCTCGTCATGCTGGCCTACGGGCTCGCCCTGCAATGGGTGCCCTCGGGACCGGCGAGAACCGCGTCCGTGCAGGTCCACAAGTCGCTCGGCCTCCTCGTGCTCGCTCTCGCCGCGGCGCGCCTCCTCTGGCGCTGGCGCGAGGGCTTCCCGCCTCCGGGGCCGGCGCGGGGCGCCTGGGAGCGGCGCGCCGCGCGCGGGGTCCACGCCGCGCTGATTGCGGCGAGCCTGCTGATGCCGCTCTCCGGCATCGTCCGCTCCCTCGCCTATGCCCGGCCGGTCGCCCTGTTCGGCCTGCCGGTCATCCCGCAGATCTTCGCCGAGAAGCAGGAGCGCCTCTACGCACTCGCCGCCGGCCTGCACGACGGGCTGGCCTGGGTGCTCGCCGGCCTCGTCGCCCTCCACGGCGCGGCCGCGCTCAAGCACCATTGCCTCGACCGTGACGGGACGCTGCGGCGCATGCTGGGCCTCGGGCGATGAGGGCGGACCGCCGGATCAGCCTCGCGGCCGGGATGCTGGCGGCCGCGCTGCTGGCCGCCGCGCCGAGCCGGGCGCAGGGCAGCGAGCCCGACATCGACGCCGCCACGGGCTACCGGGTCCGGAACTACCGGGCCCCGGTCAACCTGCCGGTCCGCGGCGGCACCCGCGTCGGCCTCGCGGAGGTGGACCGTCTGCGCGGCGAGGGCGCGGCGATGATCGACGTGATGCCCCAGCGCGGCGGCTACGATCCCGAGACCGGCGCCTGGCGGATCGTCGACCGCCGGGACACAATCCCGGGCGCCGTCTGGCTGCCCGAGACCGGGCGGGGGACGATCGAGCCGCGGCTCTCGGCCTATCTGGCGGCCTGGCTCTCGCGGCTGAGCGGCGGCGATCCCGGGCGCCCGCTCGTGTTCTTCTGCAGGGCCGATTGCTGGATGTCCTGGAACGCCGTGCGGCGGGCGGCCGATCTCGGCTACCGCCGCGTCTACTGGTTCGCGGAGGGCACGGACGGCTGGAGCGAGGCCGAGAGGCCGCTGGAGCGTGCCAGCCCGCCCCCGGTCCCGCTCGCCGCCGACAGGCCGGGCGAGCGCCCCGCCGAACCCTCCGATGGACCTTGAGGCGCGCCCGCATGCCCGCATCCCCCCTCGCTCCGAACGCCAGCACCATCCGTGACCCCCTCGACTCGCCGCTCTGGCCCTCGCTGGCCGAGCGCCATCTCGGCGGCCGCCCGGCCCTGTTCGACGATCGCGTCGCGGTCATGCTGCCCCCCGTCACCGAGGATCAGACCCAGGTGCCCGTCACCGTCGACGCCCGCCCGCTCGGCGCCGTCGACGAACTCCTCGTCATCGCCGACCTCAACCCGTTCCCGCTGACCCTGAGGCTCCGGCCCGGCGCGGCCCAGCCCTTTGTCGGCCTGCGCATGAAGATCGAGCAGGGCACGCCGATCCGCGCCGCCGCCCGCTGCGGGGATCTCTGGCACGTCGGCGGGCGCTACCTCGATGCCGCGGGCGGCGGCTGCTCGGTGCCGCCGGTGATCGAGAAGACGGTCGACTGGAAGAACCTCGGGGCCCTGCGCGCCCGGGCGTGGCGCGAGGAGGAGGGCGTGCGCCTGCGCCTGCGCATGACCCACCCCCTGGACAACGGCATGATCGCGAACGTGCCGCTGTTCATCGTCGAGACCCTGCGGGTCTCGGACGCGTCGGGGCGCCTCCTCGCCGAGGTGAGCCTGTCCGAGGCGGTGGCCGACAACCCGACCCTGACGCTGATCCTCGACCGGACCGGGAGCGACGCGCTGATCCTCGCCGCGCGCAACAGCGCGGGCAGCGACTTCCGGGCCCGCCTGCCGATTCCCGCCCCCGGTCCCGCCGCACGGGCCGGGAGCCAGCCGGAGAGCCCGTGATGCGAGCCGCCGACCTCCTCCCGGCCGGGGCGACCCGGCGGCGCTGCCTCGCGCTCGGGCTCGGCGCCGCCGCGGCGATCCTGCCGGCCGCGAGCCGCGCCGCGCCCCGGCGCTACGCCCTCGAGCCCGTTCCCGTGGCGGAGGGCGCCTGGACGATCTACGGCGCCGCGGAGCCGATCACGGCGCAGAACGGCGGGGCGATCGCCAATGTCTCGATCCTCGACACGCGCGAGGGCGCCGTGCTGATCGATGCCGGCCCCTCGCACCGCTACGGCGAGGCGCTCGAAGCGCTGGCGCGCAGCCTCACGGGCAAGCCCGTGGCCCACGTCTTCCTCACACATCTCCACGCCGACCACAGCCTCGGCGCATCCGCCTTCGCGCCCGAGACCGTCTGGGCGGGGGCGGGGCTCCGGTCGGATCTGAAGCGCTTCGGCAACGACCTCGCCAGCGGCATGTACCGCGTCGCGGGCGACTGGATGCGCGGCACCGGCGTGCCCGCTCCCGCCCGGGAGGCCCGCGAGGGCGTCGAGGAGGTCGGCGAGCGCCGCTTCCGCCTCCTGCGCCTCGCGGGCCACACGGCCGAGGACCTCTGCCTGTTCGAGGAACGGTCCGGGCTGCTGTTTGCCGGCGACCTCGTCTTCCTCGACCGCGCGCCGACGACGCCCGACGCCGACCTGCCGCGCTGGCGAGCCGCGCTCGACACGCTCGCCGGGATCGGCCACGGCCGCCTCGTCCCGGGTCACGGGCCCACCGAGGCCGGGCGGCGCGGCATCGACCAGACGCTCGCCTGGCTCGACATGATCGACGGGCGGATCGCGTCGGGCTTCGAGCAGGGCCTCGACGTGACCGAGACGATGGCCCTGCCGCTGCCGGGCTGGACGGAGGGCGTCGCGGTCGCGCGCTACGAGTACGCCCGCTCGGTGATGCACCTGCTGCCGCGGATCGAGGGCGAGCGCCTGCCGCTGCTCGACGCCTGACGGATCCGCGGTCCGGCCTCAGCCCCTGCCCACGCTCGTGCCGAAGCTCAGCAGAAGCTCCTGCAGATCGGTCTCGTTGACGAGGCCGGCCGCCTCGGCCGGCGCGTACCAGCGCCGCCGCCGCTGCTTCTTCTCCGGCCAGCGCCTCCGCTCGTCGGACACCTGCAACGGGTAGACCGTGACCGCGCAAGCCACCGTGCTGCCGTCGCCGAGCCTCTTGTCGTAGCGGTACTGGCCGACCGCCTTCTTGGCGATCTGCCCCTTCAGGCCCGCCTCCTCGTACGCCTCGCGCTCCGCCGCCCGATGGTCCTTGCGGCCCGCCATCGGCCAGCCCTTCGGGATCACCCAGCGCTTCGTCTCCCGCGACGTGACCAGGAGAATCTCGGGCTTGCCCTTCGCCGCGAGCCGGAACGGCAGGGCGGCAACCTGGGAGCGCGGGGAGCGGCGCTTCTTCTTCAGTTCGGCCTCCTCGGCGGTGCGCATCGTGTTTCGGCATCCCTCGACTGCAACCAATGGCGATGCATTCACCTTGGTTAGGAGGCCGAAGGCTCCCCGTCTCGGCACGAGGTGTGGACAACGCGCGGCGCGCCCTGGAGTGCCCGCGTCGTCCGGTGCGTAACGAAGACCGTCCCGCAACAGCGTCTGGCTCCCGGATGGCCCTTGAGATCGAGCGCAGGTTCCTCGCCACCCCGGCCGTGCTGGAGCATTGCCGGTTCGGGCTGAACATCCTTCAGGGATATCTCCACACGGATTCCGAGAACACCGTCCGCGTGCGCCGGGCGGGGGGCCGGACGTTCTTCACGTGGAAGGGCCGGCGGCGCGGTGCCAGCCGCGAGGAGGTGGAGCAGGAGGTCCCGACCGAGACCGGCGAGGCGATGTTTCTCGGGCTCAGACCCGATGCCTGCCTGAGCAAGGTCCGCTACCGGATCGAGCATGCCGGTCTGGGGTGGGACGTCGACGTGTTCGAGGGCTCCCTGGCGGGCCTGATCCTGGCCGAGGTCGAACTGACCTACGAAGCCCAGCCCGTGATCCTGCCGCCCTGGGTCGCCCGCGAGGTCACGCTCGACGAGCGCTACCGGAATTCGCGCCTCGCACGGGCCCGTCTGCCGATCGAGCGCGCGGCCTGAACCCGCAGCGACCGGACACCCGCGAGCCTGCCATCCTCGGCCGCGATCACGGGGTCCGGGCGATCAGGTCCTTGATGCGGGAGGCGAGCGCCTCCATCACGAAGGGCTTGGTCAGCACCGCCATGCCGGGCTCGAGATGGCCGTTGCCCACGACGGCGTTCTCCGCGTAGCCCGTGATGAACAGGACCTTCAGATCGGGCCGGCTGACGCGGCCGGCATCGGCCATCTGCCGCCCGTTCATGCCGCCGGGCAGGCCGACATCGGTGACCAGCAGATCGATGCGCACGTCCGATTGCAGGACCCTCAGGCCGGCGACGGCATCGGCGGCCTCGATGGCCGTGTAGCCGAGATCCTCCAGCACCTCCGTGACCAGCATCCTCACGGTCGGCTCGTCGTCGACGATCAGCACCGTCTCGCCCTGCTCGGCGCGGGGCGCGCCGGCAAGGTCCGGCACGGCGTCCGCCCCTTCCGCCTCGCCGTAATGGCGCGGCAGGTAGAGGCACATGGTCGTGCCCTCGCCGACCTCCGAGTAGATGCGCACCTGCCCGCCGGACTGGCGGGCGAACCCGTAGATCATGCTCAGCCCGAGCCCCGTGCCGGCGCCGATCGGCTTCGTGGTGAAGAACGGGTCGAAGGCGCGGGCGATCACGTCGGGCGTCATGCCGGTGCCGGTGTCGGTCACGCAGAGCGACAGATATTGCCCGGGAGCGAGGTCGCGCTCGCGCGCGGCCCGTTCGTCGAGCCACTTGTTGGCGGTCTCGATGGTGATGCGTCCGCCCTCCGGCATGGCGTCGCGGGCGGTGATGCAGAGGTTGAGGAGGGCGTTCTCCAGTTGGTTCGGGTCGACCAGGGCCGGCCAGAGCCCGGCGGCCCCCACCACCTCGATGGCGACGGCCGGCCCGACGGTGCGCCGGATCAGCTCCTCCCTGCCGCCCACGAGGGCGTTCACGTCGGTGGGCTTCGGGTCGAGGGTCTGGCGGCGGGAGAAGGCGAGCAGCCGGTGGGTCAGCGCGGCGGCCCGCCGCGACGCGCCCTGGGCGGCGTTGATGTAGCGGTCGATGTCCGTCAGCCTTCCCTGGCTGATCCGGGTCTGCATCAGCTCCAGCGAGCCGGAGATGCCGGCCAGCAGATTGTTGAAATCGTGCGCCAGCCCGCCGGTGAGCTGGCCCACCGCCTCCATCTTCTGGGCTTGGCGCAGGGCCGCCTCGGTTCGGGCGAGCTGCTCCTCGTTGCGGAGGCGCTCGGTCACGTCCTGGGCGTACTGGAAGGCGCCGATCTGCCGCCCCTCGGTGTCCCGCAGGGTCGTGAACCGCAATTCGTAGCAGGTCCGGCGCCGATCCTGATTGCCGAAGGCCTCGACGAGGGTGAATTCCTCTCCCGAAAGTGCGCGGCTCCAGGTACGCCGAGCGGCGGCCTGATGCTCCGGCCAGGGAGCCAGCAAGGCGAGCAGGTCGTCGCCGATATGCGGCCGCACGCCGTAGATGCTCTCGAACTCGACGGCGTAGGCGCGGTTCACGGCGAGCACCCGGAACTCGTGGTCGAGCGCTCCGACGAGGGCGTCGGTGGTCTCGAACACGTCGGCCCAGAGCTTGCGCTGGCGCAGCGCCTCGTCGACCCGCCGCTCGAGCGTCTCGGTCAGCGCGCGCAGGGCCCGCTGGGTCTGGAAGCGCTCGGTCTCGTCGCGGGCGATCTTGATGAAGCCGCGCTGCCGCCCCTGGGCATCCGGAGGCAGGGGATGGGTCGAGCCGTTCATGAAGACGCGCTGACCCGCCTTCGTCAGGTGCCAGCGCTCGTCGTTGGCGTATCCCCTGGCCGCGGCGGTCGCGAGCTCGCGCCGGTCGGCCCCGTCGGCCCGGTCCTCGGGCGTGAAGATGATGGATCCCGCCCGGCCCACGGCCTCGTCCGCCCTCCAGCCGAGGATCGCCTCCGCTCCCGCCGACCAGCTCGTGATGGTGCCGCCCGGATCCGTGGTGAAGATCGCGTGGTCCTTGGCGCTCTCGATCACGAGGCGCAGCTGCTCCTCGCTCTCGCGCCGAGCCTTGTCGCCGAGCACGCGCGCCGTGGTCTCGTTCGTGACGATGAACAGGCCCGCCACCGCGCCCTGGGCGTCGAGCACGCGCGAGTAGGAGAAGCTCCACCACGTGTCGGCCGCGCCGCGATCCGTGCCGAGCTTCCACGGCAGATCCTCGAAGCGCCGGCTCCGCCCGGCAAACGCATCGAGGATGATCGGCTCGGCCTGGTCCCAGGCCTCGGCCCAGACCACGTCAAACCGTTCTCCCGTAGCCCAGGCGGCGCGCGGGCCGAGAAGCGGAATGTAGGTGTCGTTGAAGAAGTGCAGCTCCGGCCCCCAGGCGAGGATCATGCTCTCGGGCGAGTTGAGCACAAGGCTCAGCGCCACCTTCAGCTCGCCGGACCAGCACTCCGGGCTGCCGAGCGGATGATCCGACCAGTCGCGTGCGCGGATCAGGCGCGCGGCCTCGCCGCCCCCGTCCAGGAAGGAGGGCGGGGTGCTGCCATCGGCGGAGTTGGTCACCATGAGGGGCCGGCTACTCGGTGGTCGGCTGTGCTCCGCGCTCAGCCTCGGTGGTGCCGGGCACAGGCCCCTTGCCCGCGACGTGAGCGACGAAGGCCTCCACCCACGCGTCGAAGCAGGCCATGGCCCCGGCTTCCTGTACCATATCGTCTGCCTGGTCGTCCGCATACGGGCGGCCCAGCCCCATCGAGGCGTGGCGCCACAGCCGATCGGGCACCTCGATGCCGCTGTAGCGGCACTGCCAGACGAGGCCCTGGTAGGCGTTCCGCTCGTCGCCCCGATAGGGCTCCTGATCCGGGTCGAACCAGGCCTTGTGCCGCAGGACGCGCGGGCGGCGGTCGTCGTCGAGCTCGTTTCCGCCTTCGTTGCCGTAGCAGAAGAACGCAGCGGTGCGGCCTTCGAGGTGGTTCTTCGTCAACTCCTTCCAGAGCGGCGAGGTCTCCAGCGCCTGCGCCTTCAGGGTGCTCTTCTTGTCGATGAGATCGGGGCGGGGGTTGCCCCCGCTCATGCAGACGAGGCGGTCGAACATCGCCTTCAGGTTGGTGCTCGGCCCGTACCACCAGACGGGGCCGATGATCGCCCACGCATCGGCCCGCGCGAGGCGCTGGTAGAGCTTCTCGGTCCACATCAGGTCGGGCTGGTGGTCGCTGTCCGGTCCGTAGCAGTTGCAGGGCCACACGCAGAGCGCCATCGAGGTGCCGACGCAGCCGTTGCAACCCTGGATTTTCGGCTTGCCGTGCTCGTTGCCGATGTCGACATGGTCGATCTGCCAGCCGGCAGGAAGGCGGCCGAGCATCCGGTGCATGAGCGCGCGCGCCTTCCCGTCGAGCCCCGGGCAGCCATCGAGCCTCCGGGCCGATCCGGCGATCAGCAGCACCTGCAGCGGCCGCTCCTCCAGCGGAAGAACCTCGGCCTCAGCGTTCAGGATATCCAACGGAACAGTATTCCCGTCTCGAGCGACAGTGGAGAGCGAACGCTCGGAGGGAAGTTCAACAGGCCTTCATCTGGAATGTTCCTCGCGCCGATCGAGGCAGCACGCTGCCGGAGGCGAGGAGGACGATCGAAGCGCGCGCCGGTGCGATGGTGGGCCGAGCCACAGGCTCGGCTGCGGCTTCCTGCGGCCGCGCTCATGCCGGGCGTTCCGCCCCTCGCTCCGACGCGGGGCGTCTCGACCAAGACGATCACCGGCGCGGGAGGGCAGGGAGGGCACTACGCAGTTTCCGCGCATCCCGGGGCAGAGGGGCGCGCCCTATTCATAAAACCTCCGATTGAATCAGCCGGACCGGTACGCGCGGTCTCGGAGCGGGCGGTCCGTGTGAACGACAACGACTCGATCGAGGCGCTGATAGCGCGCAACCGGCGGCTGGAGCAGGTCATCGCGCTGCTGACGGAGCACGTCGCCCCGCGTTCGGCGCGGCCTCCAGTCCTGACGATGCGCGTGCTTCGGGCGCTGGAGGCGGCTGCGCTCAGCGAGGGGGATCCGGCCTCCACCCGCGCGACGCTTCGGCGCGCCGCCGCGGCGCTGGCGGGCGAGGGTCGCACGGCCCGGTCCGGCGCCTCGCCGTCCCGACCCGCCTGACGGATCAGCCGCCCATCACGAGCGCCCAGTAGCGGCGATACCGGGTCGTCGGCGCGTCGGCGCGGGCGACGCCGACGCGCTTGATCTGCGGGATCAGCATGTTGCGATTGTGCTCGGGCGAAGCCTTCCAGCGCGCGAAGACCTCGTCGAACGTCTCGGAACCGGCGGACAGGTTCTCCGCGGCGTGGGCGCGTCCGAGGCCGGCCTGGGACATGCGCGAGGTGAAGGTACCGCCGAGATCGTGGCTGAGGCGGCCGGCCCGCGCATTCGCGGAGGCCTGATAGGAGGCCGCCGTCACGAGGCCCGCATCGACGGTGACGGGGCCGAGCCCGTGCTGGGCCCGGTAGCGGGAGATCGCGGCAGCCGCCGCCTGCTCGTCGAGGATCACGAGGCTCGTCGGTGCGTCCGCCCCGGGCAGGATCGCGGGTGAGCCGCAGCCGGCGAGCGACAGGAGGACGGCGGCGACGATCGCCGTGCGGGAGCGGACGGGAGAGGGGAGGGGCATCGGCTCGGCGGAGGCTCGTGTGAAGCTGCGCTCCGCCTTTCGGGCCCGATGCGGCGAAAGCTGGGCATGCGGGCCGCCCGCAGCCCTCGGCGTCCCACCTGTTGCCGGGGAAGCACGGCGGCCGGCCTGCCCGGGAGCGCCGACCGTCGCTTCGAGCGCGCAGCCTCGGGAAACCTCTCGCGCAGGTGAAAGGGCCGCGCGCCGTCCCCGGGCGGAGCCGCTCCACATTTTCTGTCCCCAAGAGGCTTGCGTGAAAGATCGCGCGCAATCTAAAATCGTTTTACGATTCGGCTGCGCCGTGCGTCCGGCTCGAAGCGGGCCGGTTTCGAGGCCAATTCGGGGTGTCTTCCATGCTGCGGTCCCTCCTTCTCGGCGCGACGCTCCTCGTCGGGTGCTCCCTGGCCGGGGAGGCTCCGGCGGAGGAGGCGGATCCCGGTGCGATCGTGAACGCCCTGGTGGCGGCTGGCGGCAACCAGCCCACGGTGCGGGCGAGCGGGGCCAAGGGTGTCTGCGTCAAGGGCAGCTTCACGCCGGCCGCCGAGGCACAGACCCTCTCGAAGGCGCCGCACTTCGCCAGGACGGTCCCGGTGACGGCGCGGTTCTCGATGGGCGGCAGCAACCCCAAAGTGTCCGACAAGGCCAAGCCGGTCACCCGCGGGTTCGCTATGCGCCTCGCCGATCCGTCCGGCGATCTCGTGTTCGTGATCATCTCGGCGCCCGTCTTCTCGACGAGAACGCCGCAGCAGCTCCTCGACTTCGCGACGGTGCGCGCGCCCGGACCCGATGGGAAGCCGGACGCGGAGAAGATCAAGGCCTTCGGGGCCGCCAATCCGGAGACGACGCGGCAGGCGGCCTGGCTCAACGCCCGGCCCGTTCCCGCGAGCTTCGCGGGCGTCGATTACTGGGGCGTGCATGCCTACACGCTGACCAACGCGAAGGGCGACGCGACGGTCGCGAAGCTGAAATGGGTCGCAGCGGCCGGCCAGCTCGGCCTGAGCGAGGACGAGCTCAAGGCGAAGCCCGACAGCTTCTACGCCGACGAGTTGAAGGAGCGCCTGTCGAAGGGGCCGGCGAGCTTCGACCTCGTCGCGGTGCTGGCGGAGTCGAACGACCCGACCAATGACCCGACCGCGATGTGGCCCGAGGAGAGCCGGAAGTCGGTGAAGCTCGGGACCGTGGCGATCACCGCGCTGGAGCCGGATGCGACCTGCGATGCGGCGACCTTCGATCCGGTCGCGGATCTGCCCGACGGCATCGCCGGGCCGGCGAACGATCCGATGTTCGCGATCCGCTCTCCGGCCTACGCGATCTCCCTGTCCCGCCGGACGAATTGAGGGCGGCGGGCGATCGATCGGGCGTGACGGAGACGGACCGTCCGCCATGGGACGGAGACCCCGCGCGGGTGCTCGCTGCTCCGCATCGGCCCTGATCCGGCCGATTCGGGCATGGCCCTGAATCCGGACGTCGTTCCGCACCGCCCGTGCGGGCGGCGTGTCCGGCAGCGCACGCGAATTCACCTGCCCTGAGGCAGGAAGCGTGCTGGCGATGAAGGGATTTGAGAGACGTGGCGCGGGCGACGGGGCTCGAACCCGCGACCTCCGGCGTGACAGGCCGGCACTCTAACCAACTGAGCTACGCCCGCGTGGCGTGGCCGCCTCAAGCGGCGACGGCCGGGGTTTAGGTGCGCGGCCGGGGGCTGTCAAGCAGCCGTCATCAGAATCGCGGGACGGCCGCGGGAGGCGGAGGATCCGGCGGCCGAAAGCCGTCGCCCGAGCTGCGCGGCCCCTGCGCCGATCTGCCGTCTCGCGCCGCGTTTCCTGGTATACCATCTCTCGGAAGCAGGGCGTTGTGCGACGCGCAACGCTCTTGTTTCACCCGGACCGCTCGTCTAAGCCTCGCGCCGTGCGCTCTCTGGCATTGGAGGAATTCCACATGCCGGCATGAGGGGCGCCCCGCGGTCCCACACGAGCACGAGAGGCCTCGCATGACCGGCCTGTTGGCGGATTATCTTCCGCTCATCGTTTTCATCGGCGTGTCGCTGTTCATCGCGGTGGCGCTGCTCGTGGCGCCATTCCTCGTGGCCTACAACAGCCCGGACCCGGAAAAGCTCTCGGCCTACGAGTGCGGCTTCAACGCCTTCGACGACGCGCGCATGAAGTTCGACGTGCGCTTCTACCTCGTGGCCATCCTGTTCATCATCTTCGACCTCGAGGTGGCCTTCCTGTTCCCGTGGGCCATCACCTTCGGGGAACTCGGCTGGTACGGGTTCTGGTCGATGATGGTCTTCCTCGGTGTGCTGACGGTCGGCTTCGTCTACGAGTGGCGCAAGGGCGCCCTCGAGTGGGACTGAGACCGACCGCAGACCGCACCCGAGCCGCATCCCTTCCGAGGCATTCATGGCCCTCACCACCGACTTCTCCCGCGCTCCCACGATCGCGCCGCAGCCGAAGGGCATCATCGACCCCGCCACGGGCCGGCCGATCGGCGCGAACGATCCGACCTTCCTGTCGATCAACAGCGAGCTCGCCGACCGCGGCTTCCTCGTCACCTCGGCGGACGAGCTGATCAACTGGGCCCGCACCGGCTCTCTAATGTGGATGACCTTCGGGCTCGCCTGCTGCGCCGTCGAGATGATGCAGATGTCGATGCCGCGCTACGATTGCGAGCGCTTCGGCTTCGCGCCCCGCGGCTCGCCGCGCCAGTCCGACGTGATGATCGTGGCCGGCACCCTGACCAACAAGATGGCGCCCGCGCTCCGCAAGGTCTACGACCAGATGCCGGAGCCCCGCTACGTCATCTCGATGGGCTCCTGCGCCAATGGTGGCGGCTACTATCACTATTCCTACTCGGTGGTCCGCGGCTGCGACCGCGTCGTGCCGGTCGACATCTACGTGCCCGGCTGTCCCCCGACCGCGGAGGCGCTCCTCTACGGCGTCCTGCTGCTGCAGCGGAAGATCCGCCGCACCGGCACGATCGAGCGCTGAGGCACGGGCGCGATGACGAACGGAATCTCGATCCTTCCCCACACCCAGCCGGAGAGCGGTGCAGCCGCGCTCCAGGCGCTGAGCGACCGCGTCGCGGCCGCTCTCGGCCCCGCGATCGTCGAGCGTCGCATCGCCTTCGGCGAACTGACCCTGATCGTGCAGGCGAGCGACATCGTCTACGCGCTGACCTATCTGCGCGACGACCCGGCCTGCGCCTTCCGCTGCTTCATCGACATCTGCGGCGCCGATTACCCGGCCCGCGAGAAGCGCTTCGACGTCGTCTATCACCTGCTCTCGCTCCGGCATAACAGCCGCATCCGCGTGAAGGTTCAGACCGACGAGACGACGCCGGTCCCCTCCGTCATCGAGGTCTTCCCGGCCGCCAACTGGTACGAGCGCGAAACCTACGACCTCTACGGCATCCTGTTCTCGGGCCACCCGGACCTGCGCCGCCTGCTGACCGATTACGGCTTCGAAGGGCACCCCTTGCGCAAGGACTTCCCGCTGACCGGCTTCGTCGAGGTCCGCTACGATCAGGACGAGGCGCGCGTCGTCTACGAGCCCGTCAAGCTCACCCAGGAATTCCGCAACTTCGACTTCCTGTCGCCGTGGGAGGGCACGGACTACGTGCTTCCGGGCGACGAGAAGAAGTCGGTCTGAGGAGATCCGGATGACCGAGCACAACATCCGCAACTTCGCGATCAACTTCGGGCCGCAGCACCCGGCCGCGCACGGGGTGCTGCGCCTCGTGCTGGAACTCGACGGCGAGATCGTCGAGCGCGTCGACCCGCATATCGGGCTCCTCCACCGGGGCACCGAGAAGCTGATCGAGTACAAGACCTACCTGCAGGCGACGCCCTATTTCGACCGGCTCGACTACGTCGCGCCGATGAACCAGGAGCACGCCTTCTGCCTCGCCATCGAGAAGCTCCTCGGTCTTGAGGTGCCGCGGCGGGCGAAGCTCATCCGGACGCTGTTCTGCGAGATCGGGCGGCTTCTCTCCCACCTCCTCAACGTCACGACGCAGGCGATGGACGTCGGCGCGCTGACGCCCCCGCTCTGGGGTTTCGAGGAGCGCGAGAAGCTGATGATCTTCTACGAGCGGGCCTCCGGCGCCCGGCTCCACGCCAATTACTTCCGGCCGGGCGGCGTGCACCAGGATCTGCCGCCGAAGCTCATCGACGACATCGAGGCCTTCTGCGAGACCTTCCCGCAGGTCGTGGACGACCTCGACAACCTCGTCATGGCGAACCGCATCTTCAAGCAGCGCAACGTCGACATCGGCATCGTGTCGGTCGACGAGGCGATGGAATGGGGCTTCTCCGGCGTGATGGTGCGCGGCTCCGGCATCCCGTGGGACCTGCGCAAGTCGCAGCCCTACGAGGCCTACGAGGAGATGGAGTTCGACATCCCCGTGGGGAAGAACGGCGACACCTACGATCGCCAGGTGATCCGCATGGAGGAGATGCGCGAATCCGTGCGCATCATGAAGCAGTGCATCGCCAAGCTGCGCGAGCCGGCGGGCCAGGGCCCGATCGCGGCGCTCGACGGCAAGGTGGCGCCGCCGCCGCGGCGCGAGATGAAGCGCTCGATGGAGGCGCTCATCCACCACTTCAAGCTCTACACGGAAGGCTTCCACGTGCCCGAGGGCGAGGTCTACGCGGCTGTCGAGGCGCCGAAGGGCGAGTTCGGCGTCTACCTGGTCTCGGACGGCACCAACAAGCCCTACCGCTGCAAGATCCGCGCGCCGGGCTTCGCCCACTTGCAGGCGATGGACTGGATGTGCCGCGGCCACATGCTGGCCGACGTCTCCTGCGTGCTCGGCACGCTCGACATCGTGTTCGGCGAAGTGGACCGCTGAAGGCTTCTTGAGACATGGCAAACCGCAGACTCGCCCCCGCTGCCGAGCAGCCCGAGAGCTTCGCGTTCACCCCTGACAACGCCGAGTGGGCGCAGGGGCAGATCGCGAAGTACCCGGAGGGCCGGCAGGCCTCCGCCGTGATCCCGCTCCTCTGGAAGGCGCAGGAGCAGAACGGCGGCTGGCTGCCCCGAGCCGCGATCGAGGCGGTCGCGGACCAGCTCGGCATGCCGCATATCCGCGTGCTCGAGGTCGCGACCTTCTACACGATGTTCGCGCTGGAGCCGGTGGGCCGCTACTGGATCCAGGTCTGCGGCACGGTGCCGTGCGATTCCTGCGGCTCGCGCGAGTTGAAGGCGATGCTGCACGAGCGCCTCGGCCCCCCCGGCCACGTGAGCCCGGACGGCACCTTCTCCTGGCTCGAGGTCGAGTGCCTCGGCGCGTGCTGCAACGCGCCGATGGCGCAGATCAACCACGATTACTTCGAGGACCTGACGCCGGAATCCCTCGGCAGGCTGATGGACGACCTCGCGGCCGGACGCCCCGTGAAGGTCGGCTCGCAGACCGGCCGCACCTCGTCCGAGCCGCAGGGCGCGGTGAACACGCTGCAGGACCCGAGCCTCTTCGACGGATCCCGCATCGGCGCGTGGCGCAAGCGCTTCGAGAACGGCGGCGAGGGTGAGGCGGCCAACGACGAGGCCGCGTCGAGCGAGCAGCGCGCCGCCAGCGACCCGAAGCCGGCCCGGCCCGATGCCGGCCGCGCCGTCGAGCGCCCCGTCACCGACGCGCCGGCCCAGCGTGTCGCCGAGGGCGAGACGCCCGTGAAGCCCGAGGACCGGGCCGATGCGGCCGACGGCGGCCGATCGACGGCCCAGCACGGCGAGGCGCGCCCGACGGTCCGCGCCGAGCCCTCCGAACGCGTCGCGGCGGATGAGCCCGCGGCGGCCGAGGCCGGCGCGCAATCAGCCCTGAAGCGGGACGAGCCCCCGCCCCAGCCCGCCGCTTCCGGCGCGAGCGAGGGCGAGATCGCGGCCGAGGCGGAGGAGAGCCGCATTGAGGCCAAGCTCGCCGAACTGCCGAAGGACGCGAGCCCCGAGCAGAAGGCGGACGCCGTCGGCACGCGGCCCACGGGCCTCGACGCTGCGCGGGCCGGCCAGCCCGACGCGTTGACGCGCATCAAGGGGATCGGCCCGGGCAACGAGCGCCGCCTCCACGCGCTCGGCATCTACCATTTCGACCAGATCGCCGCCTGGACCCGGGACGAAATCGCCTGGGTCGGCACCTACCTCGCCTTCCCCGGTCGGATCGACCGCGAGGATTGGGTGGGGCAGGCCAGGGCGCTGACCAAGTCGCTGAGCCGCTAGGGCAGGGGAACGTCGACATGCTCTCCGATCAGGATCGCATCTTCACCAACCTCTACGGCCTGCACTCGCCGGGCCTGGAGGCTGCCAAGCAGCGCGGCGCTTGGGACGGCACCAAGTTCCTGCTGGAGATGGGCCGCGACTGGATCATCGAGGAGATGAAGACCTCGGGGCTGCGCGGCCGCGGCGGCGCCGGCTTCCCGACGGGCCTCAAATGGTCCTTCATGCCCAAGAAGTCCGACGGGCGCCCGCACTACCTCGTCGTCAACGCCGACGAGTCGGAGCCGGGCACCTGCAAGGACCGGGAGATCATGCGGCACGACCCGCATCTCCTGATCGAGGGCTGCATGCTCGCCTCCTTCGCGATGAACGCGCATGCCTGCTACGTCTACATCCGCGGCGAGTACGTCGCGGAGAAGCACGCGCTGCAGCGCGCCGTCGACGAGGCCTACGAGGCCCGGCTCGTCGGCCAGGACAACGTGCACGGCTTCCCCTTCGACATCTACGTCCACCACGGCGCGGGCGCCTACATCTGCGGCGAGGAGACGGCCCTCATCGAGAGCCTCGAGGGCAAGAAGGGCATGCCGCGCCTGAAGCCTCCGTTCCCGGCCAATATGGGCCTCTACGGCTGCCCGACGACGGTCAACAACGTCGAGTCGATCGCGGTGGCCGGCACCATCCTGCGCCGCGGCGGCGCGTGGTTCGCGGGGCTTGGCGGCAAGAACAACACCGGCACCAAGCTGTTCTGCGTCTCCGGCCACGTGAACAAGCCCTGCAACGTCGAGGAGGAGCTCGGGATCACCTTTCGCGAGCTGATCGACAAGCATTGCGGCGGCATGCGGGGCGGCTGGGACAACCTGCTCTGCTCGATCCCCGGCGGCTCCTCGGTGCCGCTGGTGCCGGCCGAGCAGATCATCGACGCCAAGATGGACTTCGACACCTTGCGCAACCTCGGCTCGGGCCTCGGCACCGCGGCGGTGATCGTCCTCGACAAGTCCACCGACATCGTCCAGGCGATCGCGCGCATCGCCTATTTCTACAAGCACGAGAGCTGCGGCCAGTGCACGCCCTGCCGCGAGGGCACGGGCTGGATGTGGCGCGTGATGCTGCGCATGGCCGAGGGCCGCGCGCAGAAGCGCGAGATCGACATGCTGTTCGACGTCACGAAGCAGATCGAGGGGCACACGATCTGCGCGCTGGGTGACGCGGCGGCCTGGCCGATCCAGGGCCTGATCCGCCACTACCGCCCCGAGATCGAGAAGCGGATCGACCGCTACAGCGCCAACCCGCATTCCGACCCCGTGCCCATGGCGGCGGAGTGAGCCCGCCCGCCGCGATGCAGTTCGAGACCGAGAAGCACGTATGACCAAGATCGTCGTCGACGGCACCGAGGTCGATGTCCCGGCCGAGTACACCCTGCTCCAGGCCTGCGAGGTCGCGGGCGCGGAGATCCCGCGCTTCTGCTTCCACGAGCGCCTGTCGATCGCCGGCAATTGCCGCATGTGCCTCGTGGAGCTGAAGGGCGCGCCGAAGCCCGTCGCCTCCTGCGCCTACGCGGTCAAGGATTGCCGGCCCGGCCCCAACGGCGAGCCGCCGGAGGTGCTGACGCGCTCCGGGCAGACCAAGAAGGCCCGCGAGGGGGTGATGGAGTTCCTCCTCATCA
>NZ_SMNT01000007.1 GCF_004348265.1 Methylobacterium segetis | reverse complement strand
GAGGGGCGGCGAGCGGCAGGCCGAGAAGGCAGGCGGCGAAGAGGGGGCGGATGATCGTCACGCGTGGTCTCCGTGCACGGGGCCGGTCGTCCCGCTTGATGGCCGGTGAGATGGGCTTTCCGGCCGCTCCGTCCGGTGCGGCGAGCGCCCCGACGGCTCGGTCCCAGCGCCTCAGCCCTTCGAGCGGAGGACCACCTGCGGCTCCCGGGCGACGGGGTCGCACTGGGTCTGGAAGGCGTTGAGGACGAGGGCTCGCGAATCGCAGACGTAGCCGACCTCGGGTCCCGGCGCGGGAACCGGGTCGCGGGCGATGATCGGGTTGGGCGCGCAGGCGCCGGCGGCGCCCGTGAGCAGGAGGGCGGCGAGCAGGTTCAGGCGGCGCATGCAACCCTCGGGACGCAGGTGGCGAAACAATCGCTCTGAGCCTTGCGGACGGGACCGGCGCCTGACAAGCGCCGATGACCGTACGGCCCCGCTTTGCCGCCGCCTGTCGCCCCGCCGCAACATGATCGAGCGGCGTTCCGATGCCCGATCCGTTCAGACGGCCTTGGCCATCGGCAACACGTTGTGGAGCGTGCGGTCCGACGTCTCCAGGAAGCGCCGGATGTTGCGCGCGGCCTGACGGATGCGCTGCTCGTTCTCCACGAGGGCGATGCGGACGTACTCGTCTCCGTGCTCGCCGAAGCCGATCCCCGGCGCCACCGCCGTATCGGCCTTCTCGACGAGGAGCTTCGAGAATTCGAGGCTGCCGAGTTCCTTGAACCGGTCGGGGATCGGCACCCAGGCGAACATCGAGGCCGAGGGCGCAGGGACCTTCCAGCCGGCCTTGGCGAAGGACTCGATCATGACGTCGCGCCGCTTCTTGTAGATCGCGCGCATCTCCGCGATGCAGGAATCCGGGCCGTTGATCGCGGCCGTCGCTGCCACCTGGATCGGCGTGAAGGCGCCGTAATCGAGGT
Source organism: Methylobacterium segetis (assembly GCF_004348265.1). Lineage (GTDB taxonomy): Bacteria > Pseudomonadota > Alphaproteobacteria > Rhizobiales > Beijerinckiaceae > Methylobacterium > Methylobacterium segetis. Next base: position 83,868 of record NZ_SMNT01000007.1, on the reverse strand, counting down.
AGGATTTCACGCGTGTCAGTGCGGCGAGCAGGCGCTCGTTGCCCACCGCGAAGCCCATCCGCCAGCCCGCCATCGAGTAGGTCTTCGAGAGGGAGGTGAACTCGACCGTGCAGTCGATCGCGCCGGGCCCCTGCAGGACCGAGGGCGGCGGCTCGCCGTCGAAATAGACCTCCGCGTAGGCGAGGTCCGACAGGATGATGATCTCGTGCCGCTTCGCGAAGGCGACGAGGTCCCGGTAGAAATCGAGGGAGGCGACGTAGGCCGTCGGGTTCGACGGGTAGCAGACGACGAGGGCCACCGGCTTCGGGATCGAGTGCTGCATCGCCTTCTCGACGGCCGGGAAGAAGGCCGGCGTCGGCTCGGCCGGCACGGAGCGGATCACGCCGCCCGCCATCAGGAAGCCGAAGGCGTGGATCGGGTAGCTCGGGTTCGGCACCAGCACCACGTCGCCCGGCGCCGTGATGGCTTGCGCCATGTTGGCGAAGCCCTCCTTCGAGCCGAGCGTCGCGACGACCTGCGTGTCGGGGTTGAGGCTCACGCCGAACCGGCGCTGGTAATAGGCCGCCTGCGCCCTCCGGAGGCCGGCGATTCCCTTCGAGGCGGAGTAGCGATCGGTCCGCGGGCGTCCGGCGGTCTCGACGAGCTTGGCGATGACGTGGCGCGGGGCATCCAGGTCGGGATTGCCCATGCCGAGATCGACGATGTCGGCGCCGTTGGCGCGCGCGGCGGCCTTGATCCGGTTCACCTGCTCGAAGACGTAGGGCGGCAGTCTCTTGATGCGGTGGAAGTCGGTCATGATCTTCGCGTTGTCCATCGGCGCGGGTCCCGTGTGATTCGCGCGTGCAGCGTCATCGAACAGCGGGATCGGCCTGTCTAGCACCTCGGGGTGCGTCCGCCGACCCGAAAATTGTCACTCGGGGCCGGCCCCCTGGCTCGCCCCCATGCCCGCCCCCTTGCCCGCACCTTTGGCGGCGCCCTCCGCGGCGCGCCCGCGGGCCTCGTTGCGGTTGCGGGCGCCTTCGAGCTCGGCCTCCAGGGCCTTCTGGCTCTCGGCCGATTTCGCCCGCACCGGCCGCCGCGGCGCCGAGACGCCCACGGGCAGGTAATCCCCACCCGTGCGGGACTGGGCGACGAAGTCGGGCGTTGTCACCGGCTTGGGCTCGGATCCCGCCAGACGCAGCGGGCTCGTGTCGGCCGAGCAGGCCGCCGTCAGCGCCGTCCCGGCGACGGCGAGGGCGCGCAGGACGTGTCGGGCTGAGTCCATGGGCTTTCTGTAGCGGTAAACAGATCCGGCGGGCTGGCGAAACTTTGAGGTGAAGCGTTAATTTGTCGGAAACGAGGCCCCCGGAACAGTCGCGGCGGGCGAGCGTGTCGCGGGACCCGGAACCCCGCGGCGACAGGGAGAGACAAGCGCGTGACGGAGCACAAGACGCCGGCGCAGATGCCCGATTTCGAGGCTCTGTCGCGCAATGCGAGCCTGTTCGTCGAGGAGTTCGGCCGGACCGCCGCCACCTATTTCAAGCCCCTCGACGGCGATGGCGCGAAGGCGGGCGGGTCCGACGAGGTCGGCGACGTCGTCAAGACGCTCGGCACGGTGGCCGAGAAGTGGCTCTCCGACCCGCAGAAGACGCTGGAGGCGCAGACGGCGCTGAGCGAAGCCTTCGTCAATCTCTGGGGCTCGACGTGGTTTCGGATGCAGGGCGAGAACCCGCCGCCCGTCGCCGTGCCCGAGCCGAAGGACAACCGCTTCGCCCACGCAGAATGGTCCACGAACCCGGTCTTCGACTTCCTCAAGCAGAGCTACCTCATCACCTCGCGCTGGGCGGAGGGCCTCGTCGAGCGGGCGGAGGGGATCGACGAACACACCCGCCACAAGGCGCAGTTCTACCTGCGGCAGATTACCGGGGCGCTCTCGCCCTCGAATTTCGTGATGACGAACCCGGAGCTGATCCGGCACACCCTGGAGGAGAACGGCGCCAATCTCGTGCGCGGGCTGAAGATGCTCGCGGAGGATATCGAGGCGGGCAAGGGCGAATTGCGGGTGCGCCAGACCGACCCGTCGGGCTTCGAGGTCGGCGTCAACGTCGCCGTCACCCCGGGCGAGGTCGTGTTCCGCAACGACCTGATGGAACTGATCCAGTACGCACCGCAGACCGAGACGGTGCTCAAGCGCCCGTTCCTGATCGTCCCGCCCTGGATCAACAAGTTCTACATCCTCGATCTGAACCCTCAGAAGAGCCTGATCAACTGGATGGTCTCGCAGGGCTTGACGGTGTTCTGCATCTCCTGGGTGAATCCGGACGAGCGCCACGCCGACAAGGATTTCGAGAGCTACATGCGGGAGGGCATCGAGGCGGCGATCGACGCGATCGGTGCGGCCACCGGCGAGACCGAGGTCGCCGCGGCGGGATACTGCGTCGGCGGCACGCTGCTCGCCGTGACGCTCGCCATGCAGGCGGCGACCGGCAACCGGCGCATCAAGAGCGCGACGCTCCTGACCACCCAGGTCGACTTCACGCATGCGGGCGACCTGAAAGTGTTCGCCGACGAGCCGCAGATCCAGGGCATCGAGGCGCACATGAAGCAGCGCGGCTATCTCGACGGCTCGCGCATGGCCAACGCCTTCAACATGTTGAGGCCGAACGACCTGATCTGGTCCTACATCGTCAACAATTACGTGAAGGGCAAGGCGCCGATGGCCTTCGACCTTCTCTACTGGAACGCCGACGCCACCCGGATGCCGGCGGCCAACCACTCCTTCTATCTGCGCAACTGCTACCTCGAGAACAACCTCTCCAAGGGGAAGATGGTGCTCGGCAACGTGCGCCTCGACTTGAAGAAGGTGAAGGTGCCGGTCTTCAACCTCGCGACCCGCGAGGACCACCTCGCGCCCGCCCGCTCGGTCTTCGAGGGCTCGGCCCGGTTCGGCGGCAAGGTCGATTACGTGCTGGCGGGCTCCGGCCATATTGCGGGCGTCGTGAATCCGCCTGCGAAGCCGAAATACGGCTTCTGGACCGGTGGCCCCGCCAAGGGGCGCCTGGAGGACTGGATCGAGGCGGCGACCGAGACCAAGGGGTCCTGGTGGCCCTACTGGTTCGCGTGGCTGGAGAAGCAGGCGCCCGAACGCGTGCCGGCCCGCAAGCCCGGCAGCGGCGCCCTCCCCTCACTCGGGCCGGCGCCCGGCACCTACGTCCGCATGAAGGCGTGACGGACGGCAGAACTCTGCCTTGCCGGGCGAGCCTCGGCGGACATTGCCGGTGCCGCAGGGCGCTCTCTAAGCCGCATCGCCTCGCCCGTTCAGGCGAGGCGATGCGTGTTGCACGTCGATCCCGGCGTTCTCAGTACTTGCGCACCAGGGGCGTGGCCGCGATTGGCGCGGCCGGCTCGCCGAAGACGTAGCGGAAGCCCACCGACACGATGTCGGCGCTGCCGTCGGCGACACCCGCGAAGGTGATCGGGATCGCGGGCGCGGCGATGTAGCGGCTGTCGTAGTCCCGGCCCGGTCCAGCGAGCAGGCGGCCGCGATCGACGAACAGGTGCGAGTAGGCCGCGTTGAGCGTCAGCTTCTCGCTCCAGCGATAGCTCGCGCCGATGGCCACGTTCACGCGGTCGGCGTCGGGCAGACGGGCCGAGCGGTTCGAGAAATCGATGGGGGATTCCTCGTAGGACACGCCGGCGCGCAGGGTCAGGGCCGGCGACCAGTCGTACTCGGCGCCGACCGAGTAGGTGAAGCCGTCCTTGTAGTTCAGCGGCAGGGCCTGAACGGCCGCGCCCGTGACGAGCGAGCGCACGGGGACCACGCCGAGCCTCGACCAATTGTCCCACTCGAAGCCGAAATTCACACGCGCGACCGGGCTCAGCGCCTGCGTGATGCCGAAGCTGACCTTGTCGGGGGTGTCGAGGATCGCCTTGACGGCGGTTCTCGGCGCAATGAGCGGGTTGATCGGCGGCAGGAGCAGCAGGCCCTCGATGCCGTGATTGACCGATGAGCGGTAGCCGACGCCGACCTGCGTGCCGGCCCAGGGCGTGACGAGCACGCCTGCCGTGAAGCCGACGCCCCAGGACTCGCCCTTCAGGATGGCGGTCGGCAGGTTGGCGGGCGGAATCAGCGGGCTGAACGGAAATGCCGACTTCAAGTTGAGCTTGAAGTATTCGAAGGTCGGGCCGGCGGCGACCGAAAGCCACTCGTTGACCTTGTAACCGATCACCGGGTTGATGTTCAGCGAGAAGATGCGGCTCGACCGGGCATAGACCTCTCCGGCCCAGACCGGATTCGGCTTGGTGACGAGGCCGAACGGCGCGCCGGTCTGCAGGCCGACCCAGAGCCGGTCGTTCAGCTGGTAGGAGGTCGCACCGGAGGGCACGACCGCGCCCTGCCCGATGTCGCCCGAATCGCCGAGCGCCGCGAAGCCCGGCGTCGTGCCCGGCTGCGTGCGGATGTCGCCCGACAGGTTGATGAAGGTGAAGTTCTGCTCGCTGACCCAGCCCGGCCGCATCGTCACCGTGGCGGGGTTCCAGAACATCGACGAGACGCCGCCGGCGCCGGAGGCGGCACCGGCATCCGCCAGGCCCGCCGCGATCGTGCTCTGTTCCCGGATGCCGAAGGCACCCGCCATCGCGTCTCCCGCTCCGAGGGCGAGCACCGCCCCCGATACACCAGCCAGCGCGAGCGCGCGCAGATTCCCCATCATGGTCGTCCCAGCCTTGTTTGCGGCGCTCGATTGTCCCGTCCCCAGAACGGGCACGACGCCTTAAAACGAAGATTGCCCTGCGCGGCGAGACTTCGCAATCCCGCGTTGTGTGCGGTTACGAACGCAACTATACTATACGAATACACGGACAGTGCGAAAAAATTGCTAATCGATAGTGAGGATTCGCGCAATGGCGAGATTCGTTCACATCTAAACCTTCTGCATGATTATGCAGGTCGCGGTCGCTGAAACGCCGGGTTCTGCGTTTTTGTGCAGGGCATGTGTGGTTTGCGCAACATCCCGAAACCTGGCCCCCACAGACCTCGCTTGACCGGCCCGATGCGGGAACCACTTGGCTCCGCCAGGAGTCACGATCGGGTTCGGAGGGCGTGTGCGATGAAGCTGGTGCGTCATGGTGAGATCGGTGACGAGAAGCCTGGCCTGATCGACCGGGACGGGGAGCTTCGCGACCTCTCGGGCGTGCTCCGAGACCTGTGCGGGGCGGCCCTGGCGCCCGCAGCGCTCGACCGGCTGCGCCTGATCGACCCGGAGACGCTGCCGCTGCTGCCCCCGGAGACGCGGCTCGGCCCCTGTGTCGGTGGCACCCGCAACTTCATCGCGATCGGCCTCAACTACGCGGACCATGCGGAGGAAACCGGGGCTCCGATCCCGGCCGAGCCCATCGTCTTCAACAAGGCGCCGTCCTGCCTGTCCGGACCGAACGACCCCGTGATCCTGCCGAAGGGCTCCGCGAAGACCGACTGGGAGGTGGAACTCGCCATCGTGATCGGGACTCGGGCCTCCTACGTCCACGCCAACGAGGCGCTGAACTACGTGGCCGGGATCTGCGTCTGCAACGATCTCTCGGAGCGCGAGTACCAGTTCGATCGCGGCGGCACCTGGACCAAGGGCAAGGGGTGCCCGACCTTCGGGCCCCTCGGCCCCTGGCTCGTTACCCTCGACGAGGTGCCGGACCTCAAGAACCTGAATCTCTGGCTCGACGTGAACGGCGAGCGGATGCAGACGGGCTCGACGGGGACGATGATCTTCGACGTGCCGCAGATCGTCGCCTACCTCTCGCATTTCATGATGCTGGAGCCCGGCGACGTCATCACCACGGGCACGCCGCCCGGCGTCGGGCTCGGGCGCAAGCCGCCCCGCTACCTCCAGAGCGGTGACGTGGTGACGCTCGGCATCGACGGTCTCGGCGAGCAGCGCCAGGAGGTCGTCGCCTTCGACGACTGGACGGCCAAGGTCGCGGCTGGCGAACCGACGAACTGAGGGGAGTTGGCGCGGCGCGTGCCCGTGCGGTGAGGGATGCGGCCGGGGCGGCTTGATTTTCCGGCCGAGTTCCGCTCGATGGGGCCATGACGCTGTCTCCGGCCCCCCTGCCCGCTTCCCCGAACCCCGCGATCCGGCACGACTGGACGGTCGCCGAGATCCAGGCGATCCATGACCTGCCGCTGCTCGATCTCGTCTTCCGGGCGGCCGAGGTGCACCGGACCCACAACGACCCGGCCGACATCCAGCGGGCGAGCCTGCTCTCGATCAAGACGGGCGGCTGCCCCGAGGATTGCGCCTATTGTCCGCAATCGGCCCACCACAAGGGCGCTGGGCTGGCGCGCGAGCGGCTGATGCCGGTGGACGCCGTGCTGAAGGAGGCGGCCGCCGCCAAGGCTGCCGGCGCCCACCGCTTCTGCATGGGTGCCGCGTGGCGCCAGCCGAAGGACGGGCCGGAATTCGATGCCGTGCTCGCCATGGTGCGGGGCGTGCGCGGCCTCGGCATGGAGGCTTGCGTGACGCTGGGCATGCTGACGCCGAGCCAGGCGCAGCGCCTCGCCGAGGCGGGGCTGACCTCCTACAACCACAACCTCGATACCGGGCCGGACTTCTACGGCGACATCATCTCGACGCGGACCTACGAGGACCGCCTGCGGACTCTGGAGAACGTGCGCGAGGCCGGCATCGGCGTCTGCTGCGGGGGCATCGTCGGCATGGGCGAGGGCGTGAAGGACCGCGCCGCCATGCTGCAGGTCCTGGCCAACCATGCGCCCCATCCGGAGAGCGTGCCGATCAACGCTCTCGTCGCCGTCGAGGGCACGCCCCTGGAGGGGCAGGCGCCGGTCGATCCGCTCGACCTCGTGCGCATGTGTGCCACCGCCCGCATCGTGATGCCCCGCGCCCGGGTGCGCCTGAGCGCCGGCCGCCGCGGGCTCACCCGGGAGGCGCAGATCCTGTGCTTCCTCGCCGGTGCGAACTCGATCTTCTACGGCGAGCGCCTCTTGACGACCGCGAACAACGAGACGGATTCCGACGCCGAACTCCTGCGCGACATCGGCGTGCCCGTGCCCGGGATCACCCTCGCCGCGGCCGAGTGAGCGGGCCTTAAGCGGCCTCCGTCGGGCCGGGGATCCAATCGGGCACCGTGATGCGGAAGCTCGCGCCGGGCACTCCGTCCTCGAGGCGCAGGGTCCCCCCGTTGAGCTGGACGAGCTCGGCGGCGATGGCGAGGCCGAGGCCGGTGCCGCCGGCGCGCATCGAGCCCTGGAAGGGCGCGAACAGGTGAGCCTTGGCCCGCTCGGGCAGGCCCGGCCCGTTATCCGCCACGAGGATCGTCACGAACCCTGAGCCGACGCCGCCATGGCGCGAGGCCGTCACCCGCACTTCCGGCGCCTCGCGGCCCGCTCCCGCGGCATCGAGTGCCTGGACCGCGTTGCGGACGAGGTTGGTGAGCGCGCGCGAGAGCTGTTCCGGGTCGGCGCAGATCTGAAGGCCGGGCTGAACCTGCTCGCGCACCGAGACGCGCGAATCCGTGGAGAGGCCGGCAAGCTCCGGCAGCTCCGCCAGGATCGGTCCGAGCAGGACGAGGCGGCGCTGCGGGTGACGCTCCGTCGCCCGGCCGTAGGCGAGCGTCGCCTCGCAGAAGCGGATCGCCCGGCCGAGGGTCGCCACGAGGCGGGGCGCCACGCGCTGGACGGTCGGATCGGCGGCGCCCTCCAGGCGGTCGACGAGGAGTTGCGCCGTGGTGAGGAGATTGCGCAGCTCGTGATTGATCTTGCTCACCGCGAGGCCGAGTTCGGCCAGCCGGCGCTTCTCGCGCAATTCCCCCGCGAGCGCCTGTTCCATCTTCGCCAGCGCCGTCTCGGCATGGCCGATCTCGTCGGTGCGCCGCGAGGGCGCGATCACGCGTTCCAGGCTTTCCGGATCGTCGGCGAAGGCGGTGATGTTGTGGGCGAGCCGGCGCACGGGCGCGACGATCACCCGCTGCAGCACGATGAAGACGAGGCCCGCCGCCGCGGCCGCGATGATCAGCGAGGACAGGAGGAGGCGGATCGAGAAATCGACGATCGCGGCGCGCAGCGGCGCCTCGTCGATCAGGATCTCGACCACGTCGAAGCCGTCGCGGCCCTGGCCCACCACGCGCAGCGGCTCCTCGCCGGGCGCGATCAGCGTGCGCCAGGACCCGTGGATCGATTCCCACCAGGAATCCTCGCGCAGGTCGACCGTCTCGACGACGGCCTCGGGCATCGCGGCGTTGGAGAGCAGGCGCCGGGTGCCACCGCCGCTCACCACGATGGCGCGGGCGCCGACCCCCCCGAGCAGGCGCCGGGCGAGATCCTCCGAGACCGGCTGTCCCGGAGACGCATCGAGCACCGTGGCGGCCACCTGCGCGGCCGCGATCCGGTCCGAGAGCCAGCCCAGGCGGTAATTCGCGACCGCCGGCACGTAGATGAGGATCTCGGCCGCAGCGACGAAGGCGACGGTGATCAGGAACAGGCGGCCGGACAGACCGAAATGCCGCCCGAGCCCGCGCGGCGCGGCCGGTGCGACCTCGGCGCCCGAGCCGAGGATCGGCGCCGTCTCGGTCTCCGAACTCGTACTCACGCCCATCCCGATCCCTGTGGATCCTGATCCTGCTCTTGTCGGCGCCTCTTGGCCGAGGCGCCCCGGGACTGCCTGAGATGCGCGCCGTCCGTCGTGGCCCGCGCGAAATCGAGTCGCGCTCGACCGCAAACAAATGACAGATCAACCCCGACCTTCGTACGCGTCCTCAAGCGCGGCGTCGAGAGGCCAGCTTGGCAGGACCAGGGCCGAACCCGATCAGAGCGCCCTCTACTGGTATAACCGGAGGTTGATGGTACGATTAGACCATGCCTCAGGGTTGTGATTAGTCGGGCGATCCGAGCCCAATACCGTCCTGCGACGGTATCACATCGTCCGCGGCGCGTCGTCGGGCCGGAAACGGCGGCGCAGCACCACGCTGATGAGGGCGAAGACTGCAAGGCCGCCGAGCCCGGCCACCATCTTCGGGGTGACGAGGGCCGAGATGGCCAGGGCCTCGTCGCAGGCGAGGGTTCCGGCGGCGCGGCAGGCGGCCTTCGCGCTCTCGTGGGCGGCCACCACGTCCTCGATTGCCGCCCCCGTCGCGGCGTAGACGAAGGCGCCGGGCAGGAGGCCGAACATCGTGGCGAGGACGAAGGTCCGCAGCCGCACGCCGCAGGCGGCCGGCGCGAGGTTCGTCATCCAGAACGGGAAGATCGGCAGCAGGCGCAGAAAAGCGATGTAGCCGAAGGCGTCGCGCCGGAATCCCTCGGCGAGGCGGCTGAGCCGAGGCCCGGCCGTCCGCCGCAGCAGGTCCGCCGCCGGGCCGCGCCCGATCGAGAACACGATCGCCGCGCCCGTCGTCGCCGATGCGACGGCGAGAAGCGCGCCGGTGACGATGCCGAACAGGAACCCGCAGATGATGGTGAGGACGAGCGAGGCGGGCACCGAGAGCACGACCGCGCAGACGTAGACGAGCCCGGCCACGACGATCGCGCGGGACCGGTCCGCCTCGACGAAGCCCTGCAGCCAGGCGCGCGAGGCGAGCAGTCGGTCGAGGCTGAGGAGATGGTAGGCGCCCGAGACCAGAACGGCGAGCGAGGCGAACACGAGAATCGCCAGCGGCAGCCAGCGGAGGACCGCGCCTCGGCGTGCCCGCCCCGATGAGGGCTGCGGCCCCACCGCTCTCAGCCGGCCTTGCGCATCCGCAAGATCTTGAAGAATCCCCCCGGGAAGGTCGGCGCGACGCCGATGAACTCGACGCCGTTGCGCCGCGCCCAGGCCTCGATCCGGGTCGACTTGAAGTCCGACGACCAGCCGATCTTGGTGCAGAGGGGTGCCACGATCTCCTCGACGCGGGCGACAGGCCCTTCCGTCTGCCCGAAATGATTCGCGAGCACGATGCCGCCGCCCGGCCGCACCACGCGCAGGAACTCGGAAAGGGCCGCCTCCGGGTCCGGCACCAGCGTGATCAGGAATTGCGCCACCACGGCGTCGAAGGACGCGTCGGCGTAGCCGAGGCGGCAGACGTCCATCACCTGAAGGCCGCGCACCTGGGAGAGGCCCCGGCGCTGCACCTTGCGGCGGGCGCGCCTCAGCATGTCCTCGGAGAGATCGACGCCGCAGACGAAGCTGCCGGCGGGGTAGTAGCCGAGCGACAGGCCCGTGCCGACGCCGGCCTCCAGGATGCGCGGCCCGTGGGAGACGGCAGCCTCGACGGCGGCGCGGGCGGCGGGCTCCGTGAGCTTGTCGTAGACGACGTCGTAGACCGGCGCCCAGCGGGCGTAGGCCTTGCGCATCAGGGCGGTGCTCGGCCCGGCCGCCTGCGGCTCGCTCAGCATGTGCTCTCGGCTTCCTGTTCTGGGGATCGGATCGTCAGGCCGCTCGGGCGGCGCCTGCCTGCAACGCGTCGATGCGCCGGATGGTGCCGCCGCCGAGGACGCGGGCGCGCGGTCCATCGTCGGCGTAGATCGCGCAGGCCTGCCCCGGAGAGACCCCGTCCTCCGGCGTCACGAGGATCACCTCCGTGATGCCCGACGCGGGATCGTGGTGGAGCGTGGCCGGCCGCGGTTCGCGGGTGGAGCGGACGCGGACGGCGACCGGCTCGTCGGCCAGGTTCGCCAGCGGCCCCTCGCCCAGCCAGTTCACCGCGTCGAGACGGATGCGGCTCGTCGCCAGCGCGGCGCGGGGGCCGACCACGACACGCGCGGTCTCCGGCTCCAGGCGAATCACGTAGAGCGGCTCGCCGACCGCGAGACGCAGTCCCCGGCGCTGGCCGACCGTGTAGTGAATGATGCCCTCGTGCCGGCCGAGCACACGTCCGCCCGCATCGACGATCTCGCCGGGGCGCGCCGCATCCGGGCGCAGCCGCGCGATCACGTCGGCGTAGCGTCCCTGCGGCACGAAGCAGATATCCTGGCTGTCGGGCTTCTCGGCGACCGCGAGCCCGAGCTCGCGCGCGAGGCGGCGCGTCTCGTCCTTCGGCAACTCGCCAAGGGGAAAGCGCAGGAAGTCGAGCTGCTCGGGCGTCGTCGCGTAGAGGAAGTAGCTCTGGTCGCGAGCCGGATCGAGGGCGCGGTACAGGGCGCGCCGGCTCGATCCCAGCGCCAGGGGCCGGCTCGCCACGTAATGCCCGGTGGCGAGCGCGTCGGCATCGAGGTCGCGGGCGGTGGCGAGCAGGTCCCGGAACTTGATCGAGCGGTTGCACTCGACGCAGGGGATCGGCGTCTCGCCCGCGAGATAGCTCTCGGCGAAGCGATCGATGACGGCGTCGCGGAAACGGTCCTCGTAATCGAGGACGTAGTGCGGGATCCCGAGCCGCTCGGCCACCCGACGGGCGTCGTGGATGTCCTGGCCGGCGCAGCAGGCGCCCTTGCGGTGGGTCGCGGCACCGTGATCGTAGAGCTGCAGCGTGATGCCGACGACGTCGTAGCCCTGCTGCTTGAGAAGGCCCGCGACGACGGAGGAATCGACGCCGCCCGACATGGCGACGACGACGCGCGTCTCGTGTGGGGGCTTCGGAAGGTCGAGCGTGTTCATCGGGCCAAGTTTCGTCGGCGCGCACGACCCGTGCGCTGCCTGCGGGGATCTATAGTGACTGTCGCCGGCAAGTTCCAGGGAGCGGGCGAGAGGTCGACGGGACCGGCAATTTGTGCCCAACGGGCGGCAGCTTCGGCCCGGTGCGACCGTCGGGATGTCCGTTGCCGGGGAAAATACCCTGATTTTCTAAAGGTTTGTAGAGGCGGGCCAGTGGCCTGCCGCTTGCTGTTGCCTGGCCCAGGGAGTGTGGCATGGGCTTCACGGCAGCAGATCTGATGGATGCGACGGCGCGCCGGCCGTCGCTGGGCGCGACGCAGGACCTGCGTCAGGCGCGCACGAGCGCGCCGGCGCGGGAGCGCTTCAGCCTCGATCTCGGCCTGCGCGAGCGTCCGGCGGTTCGCGAGACGCCTCGGCGGGCCGAAGGGCCTGCCGCGGACCGTGCGGGCGATCCCAAGGCCACGACGCGCCGGGACCTCGAGCCCGGGCGGCCCAAGGCGGCCTCCGCCGATCGCGCGCCGACAGCCGCTACTGGAACTCCGGCGCGTGCCGGCCGGGGCGCGGAGGCCGCGCCGCGCCCGGCCGCCCCGCAAGCGGGCGCAGGGCAGGATGCTCCCATCGCGCCGATGACGGCGAAGGCGTCCGCCGCCGCACAGGCGCCACCCGCTGGCCTGGGCGAGGCGGTGGTCGAGGCGCAGGTTCTGGCCGAAATCGCGATTCCACAGGACGAGACCGAGACGGCCGATGAGGAAGCGGCCGACGAGGACACGGGCCAGCCAGCGGGCGGCCTGCTCACGCTCCTCTCCGCGCTCCAGGCGCCGCCGGTCCCGACGCGTCTAGCGCCCGGCCAGGACGGTGCCGGCTCGAGGGAGCCGACCGGGGAAGGCCTGGAAGCCCCTCGACCCGCGACCGCGGACGGCCTGAATGGGCCGAACCTGCCCGGCCTCGAATCCGAGGCCAAGCTCGGAGCCGCCGCGAACGCTGCCGCTCAAGGCGCGCGCCGTGCCGGTGCTTCCGCCGAGGTGGTGCCGGCCGCGACCGAGACCGAGGCCAATGCGAACCGGCTCGATTTCTCTGCGGACCTCGCGGCAACGCTGCCGCCGGCGCCGCCGGCCGATCCCAAGATCCTGGGAAGGGAGGCCGCGGCATCCGGCGCTCCCGCGCACGCCGCACAGGGCGCCGAGAAGGCCGCGGCCCAACCTCCCTCCCCTCCCGTATCGATCGGGCAGGTGCCGATGACGATCGGCCTGCGGTCCCTCGGGGGATCGAGCCAGTTCGAGATCCGCCTCGACCCGGCCGAACTCGGGCGTGTCGACGTGCGGCTCGAGATCGACAAGGAGCGCGGCACGGTGACGACGCATCTCGTCGTCGAACGCGTCGAGACGCTCGCCATGCTTCAGCGGGACGCGAACGGCCTGCAGCAGGCCCTGACCCAGGCCGGCCTCGACCCGAGCGAGGGCGGCATCAACCTGTCGCTGCGCGGAGACGGGCAGCCGGGCTCCGGCGCTGAGCAGCGCGAGGGGCAGCGCCGCGGCGCCCAGGCCTTCGCGGAGAATCCCGAGATCCGCGCCCTGGACGCGGCGCCCCTGCGCAGCCTGAGGGGCCTCGGCGGCCTCGATATCCGGATCTGAGGAGACGACCATGGCCACCGCCATCAGCAGCGCGACCACCAGTGCCGCCGCGTCGAGCGCGAGCGGCACGAAGACCGACTCGCAGCAGATCGCGGGCAACTTCACGCAGTTCCTGACTCTGCTCACCACGCAGCTCAAGAACCAGAACCCGCTCGACCCGATGGACACGAACCAGTTCACGCAGCAGCTCGTGCAATTCGCGCAGGTCGAGCAGCAGCTGAAGGGCAACGACCGGCTCGACTCCATCCTGAGTAATGCGAAGGCGGCGAGCGCCGCCTCGGCCACGAGCTTCATCGGCCAGACCGTGACCTCGGACGGCAAGACCGCGCAGCTCAAGGACGGGGCGGCGACCTGGAACCTGACCCCGGCCCGCGCGGTCTCGAAAGCGACGATCACGATCCTCGACGCGAAGGGCAACGTCGTCGGAACCCAGACGAAGGCCCTCACAGCCGGCTCGCAGACCTTCAGCTGGAACGGGCGCAATTCGGCGGGGCTGTCCGCGACCGAGGGTCAGTACACGCTGAAGATCGACGCGTTCGACGCGACCGGTCAGAGCGTGACCGTCGATACGGCGGTGAGCGGACGGGTCGATGGCGTCGATCTCAGCGGCAGCGAGCCGGTCCTCACGATCGGCGCGTCGCGGGTTCCCGTGTCGAGCGTACGGTCGATATCATCCGAGTTGTCCACATAGCTGGGGAAAACCGAATCATATCCGAGGGATGCGCTTCAACATATTTTAAGCGGACGCAAGTAGCGTCGGTCATCGATAGGTCAGTCGAGTGTAGAGCGTATCTGATGACCGAACCGCACCGCCCGAGAGTGAAATACGTGATCGGGCCCGATGGCAGCCCCCTGACGATCGCCGATCTGCCGCCGACCACGACCCGCCGCTGGGTCATCCGTCGCAAGGCCGAGGTGGTCGCCGCCGTGAGGGGCGGCCTCCTGAGCCTGGAGGAAGCCTGCCAGCGATACACCCTCACCACCGAGGAGTTCCTGAGCTGGCAGTTCTCGATCGACCAGCACGGTCTGGCCGGTCTGCGCACCACGCGCATCCAGCATTACCGTCACTGAGGCTTCGTCCGCCGGACGGCTCCGCCCGGGCCGGCGCACGGGAGAGATATCCGAAGCCGCGCCCGTTCCCCGGGCGCGGCTTCGCTCGTTCCGGGCTCCGTGAAGCGGGATGTTAACCCGGCGCTAACCACGAACCGGGCAACTTTTGCCGAGCGGAGGCGGCCCGTCGGCTGCGCGGCTTGGGGTGGGTGCGTCGCGTCGTGAAGCCGGTTCTCGATCTCGTGACGAAGCTGGGACCGGCGCGGCTCGCGGCGATGGCGGCGGTGACGCTCACCCTCGTCGGCTTCTTCGCCTTCGTGATCCTGCGGGTCTCGCGCCCCGATATGGGCGTGCTCTTCTCCGATCTCTCGATGCAGGATTCGGGGGCGGTGATCCGTGATCTCGACGCCCGCGGCATCCGCTACGAGGCCCGGGGCGATGCCGGCCAGACGATCCTGGCGCCACGGGCCGACCTCGCGCGGCTGCGGATGGATCTCGCCGGCAAGGGCCTGCCGACGCAGGGCGGCGTCGGCTACGAGATCTTCGACAAGGGCGACGCCTTCTCCTCCACGAACTTCGTCCAGAACGTGAACCATCTCCGGGCGCTCGAAGGCGAGCTCGCCCGCTCGATCCGGGCGATCGGGCGCGTGCAGGCGGCGCGCGTCCACCTCGTCCTGCCGGAGCGCCGCCTGTTCGAGCGCGACCGCGAGGCGCCGAGCGCGGCGATCGTCCTCAAGCTGATGGGCGATCTCGACGCCGGGCAGGTTCGGGCCATCCGCCACCTCGCGGCCTCGGCGGTCGAGGGGCTGAAGCCGGAGCGGGTCTCGATCGTCGACGAGCGCGGGCGGCTCCTCGCCGACGGCGCCCGCGGTGCCGATGCCCGCGCCGGCGCCGATTTCGAGGAGAAGCAATCGGGCCTCGAGCGGCGCCTGCGCCAGCAGATCGAGGAGATCGTCGCCGGCATCGTCGGGCAGGGGCGCGCCCGCGTGCAGGTGAGCGCCGAACTCGACATGAACCGGGTCGAGAGCCGCTCCGAGACGTTCGACCCCGAGAGCCGGGTCGTCCGCTCGAGCCAGACCCGCAACGAATCCTCGCTGACCGGCGGCGCCGAAGGGCAGGTCACCGTGGGCAACGAATTGCCCGGAGCCAACCAGCAGGACAAGGCGCCCGCCCAGAAGGACCAGACCAACAAGACCGAGGAAACCACGAATTACGAGATTTCCCGCGTCACCAAGACCGAGGTGGTGGAGGGCGGGCGCCTCAAGCGCCTCTCGGTGGCGGTCGCCCTCGACGGGATCTACGCGCCGGGCGCCGACGGCAAGGCCGCCTACCAGCCACGCCCCGCCGCCGAGATCGAGCGGATCGCGGCCCTGGTCCGCACCGCGGTCGGCTTCGACAAGGGCCGTGGCGACCAGGTCGAGGTGGTCAACCTGCGCTTCGCCGAAGCGCCGGCCATGGCCGAGTTCGCCGAGCCGTCCCTCGTCCAGTCGCTCCTCGCGCCGACGAAGGAGGACGTGCTGCGGATCGTGGAGCTCGGCGTGCTCGCGCTCCTGACGCTGATCGTCCTGATGGCGGTGGTGCGCCCGCTCCTGCGCCGCGTGCTCGAGGCGGAGCCGGCACCGGCCGCCCTCCTGGCCGCGCCGGCCCTCGCGGGGGCGGAGGGGATGGCCGTCGACATGCCGGTCCTGTCCCGCGACAACCCGACGGCGCGGCTCGTCGAGTTCGCGAAGATCAACGGGCAGGTGCAGGCGGAGACGGTCCAGCGCGTCGTCGACATGGTGCGGGCGAGCCCGACCGAGACCGTCGAGGTGCTGCGCAACTGGATTCAAGAGAACTGAGACGCGGCGCACCGAGAGACCAGAGAGCGGAGGCGGGGTAGAGGACGATGGCGGCGGGGCCGAACATTTCGCGGGCGATCGAGCAACTGGGCGGGACGGCGTTCGCCGCCATGCCCGGACCCCAGCGCGCGGCCGCCCTGCTGCTGCTCCTCGGCGAGACCGAGGGCGCGCCGATCTGGCAGATGCTGGAAGAGGAGGAGGTCAAGAAGGTCTCCCACGCCATGGTCCAGCTCGGCTCCCTCGACGCGGAGGTGGTCGAGAAGCTGATCGTCGACTTCGTCTCGCGCCTGTCCTCGGGCGGCGGCATCACCTCGAATTTCGAGCGGACCGAAACGCTCCTCCTCAAGATCTTCCCGACCGACCAGGTCTCGGCGATCATGGCCGAGATCAAGGGCGCCTCCGGCAAGCGCGTCTGGGCGAGCCTTACCCAGATCGACCCCGAGATCCTCGCCTCCTTCCTGCGCAACGAATATCCGCAGACGGTCGCCGTCGTGCTCTCGAAGGTGCGCTCGGACTACGCCGCCAAGGTGCTGACCATCCTCCCCGAGGAATTCGCCATCGACGTGCTCAACCGGATGCTCCGGATGGAGACGGTGCAGAAGGAGGCGCTCCGCCACATCGAGGAGACGCTGCGCGTCGAGTTCGTCTCGACGATCTCGCAGGCGACGCGGCGCGACGCGCACGAATTGATGGCCGACGTCTTCAACGCCTTCGACCGGCAGACGGAGGGCCGCTTCCTCGCCGCCCTCGACCAGGCGAATCGCGGCTCGGCCAAGCGCATCCGCGAGTTGATGTTCACCTTCGAGGACCTGCTGAAGCTCGATCCGGGCAGCGTCCAGACCCTGATGCGCAAGATCGACAACGACACCCTCTGCCGGGCGCTGAAGGGGGCCGACGAGCGCGTGCGCGGCTTCTTCATGAGCCAGATGTCGACCCGCGCCGCCAAGAACCTGACGGACGAGATGGGCTCGATCGGCCCGATCCGCCTGAAGGAGGTCGATGAGGCTCAGGCCAAGATGACTGAGCTCGCCAAGGACCTCGCGGAGAAGGGCGAGATCATGATCGCCAAGAACAGCGCCGAGGAGGAGCTGGTCTATTGAACGCTAGGCCCTTCCTGTTCGACACGGATTTCCGGCGCCCGCAGGCGAGCCCGGCGGCGACCGCCGCGGCGCAGGAAATCGCCGCCGCCACGGCCGCCGCGCATGCCAGCGGCGTGCAGGCGGGTCGCGCCCAGGCCGAGGCGCAGGTGCAGGGGCGCCTGTCCGACGCCCTGACCCGCCTCAGCCTCGCCGCGGCCGGACTCCTCGCGCAGGCCGACGCCCGCGATGCCGAGCGCGAGGCGCAGGCGATCGAGGTGGCGGCGCTGCTCGCCGCCCGCATCGCCGGCGACGCCCTCGACGCGCGGCCCCTCGCGGCGATCGGGGAGGCGGTGCGTGCGGCGCTCCATCACCTGCGCGGCGTGCCCCACCTCGTGGTGCGCGTGAACGACGCCCTCGTCGACGAGACCGAGGCCCTGATGAAGGGGCTCGCCCGCGAGCGGGGCTACGAGGGCCGCCTCGTCGTCCTCGGCGAGCCCGACCTCCTGCCCGGTGACGCGCGCCTCGAATGGGCGGATGGCGGCATCGTCCGCGACCGTGCCCGCATCGAGGCTGCCTGTCTCGACGCTCTCGGGCTCACGCCCGATCCCGCCACCTGATCCCGAAGACGAGCGATGTCCGACGATTTCAACCTGCCGCAGCTCAGCGACGGCGATCACGGCTTCGAGGGCGGCTCGATCCGCGAGGCGCCGACCTCGGCCAAGAGCGCGGGCGACCTCGAGCAGGTCTTCGACGTGCCCGTCGTGGTCTCGGCCGTGCTCGGCTCCTCCCGGATGCCGATCGGCGACCTGCTCCGCCTCGGCCCCGGCACCGTGCTGGAGCTCGACCGCAAGGTCGGCGAGGCGATCGACATCTTCGTGAACAACCGCCTCGTCGCCCGCGGCGAGGTGGTGCTCGTCGACGAGCGCCTCGGCGTCACCATGACCGAGATCGTCAAGGGCGATCACTGATCCTGCCGGGGCGCTGCCGCCCCGCTTCCGCCTGGAGAGAATGGAGGGCCCGCGATGCGGCTCCTGATGATCGGACGGCTCAACGGCGAGCTCGTCACCGCCTCGAAGATCGCCATGAGCCGGGGGGCCGCGGTGACCCAGGCCGACGGCGTCGACCAGGGGCTCGCGGCATTGCGCGCCAAGGGCGCCGACCTCGTGATGATCGATGTCGGGCTGTCGGTGCGCGACCTCGTCACCGCGCTGGAGGCGGAGCGCATCCGCACGCCGGTCGTGGCCTGCGGCGTCTCCGCCGACGCGCGAGCGGCCGTCGCGGCGATCCAGGCGGGCGCCAAGGAGTACATCCCCCTCCCCCCGGATCCGGAGCTGATCGCGGCGGTCCTGGAGGCGGTGGCGGCGGACGGGCGCAGCTTCGTCTGGCGCGATCCGGCGATGGAGCGGGTCGTGAAGCTCGCCGAGCAGGTCGCCCGCTCGGAGGCGTCCGTGCTCATCACCGGCGAGAGCGGCACCGGCAAGGAGGTCCTGGCCCGCCACGTCCACGCCCGCTCGAACCGGGCGGCCAAGCCGTTCGTGTCGGTCAATTGCGCGGCGATCCCCGAGGCGCTCCTCGAATCCGAATTGTTCGGCCACGAGAAGGGCGCCTTCACGGGAGCGGTCGCCCGGCGGATCGGCCGCTTCGAGGAGGCCAACGGCGGCACCCTGCTGCTCGACGAGATCTCCGAGATGGACGTGCGCCTCCAGTCGAAGCTCCTCCGGGCGCTTCAGGAGCGGGTGATCGACCGCGTCGGCGGCTCGGCGCCCGTCAAGGTCGACATCCGGGTGCTCGCCACCTCGAACCGCAACCTCGTCGAGGAGGTGCGCAAGGGCACGTTCCGCGAGGACCTGTTCTACCGCCTCAACGTCGTGCACCTGCGCCTGCCGGCCCTGCGCGAGCGACCGGCCGACATCCTGGAACTCGCCGCGCACTTCGCCCGGAAATACGCGGAGGCGAACGGCCTGCCCGCCCGCCCCCTCGGGCGCGCCGCCCAGGCGCTCGTTCGCGAGAATCCCTGGCGCGGCAACGTGCGCGAGCTGGAGAACACGATCCACCGCGCCGTTCTCCTCGGGACCGGCACCGAGATCGGTCCCGAAGCGATCCTGACGCCGGAGGGCGAGGCGATCGCGGCAGGCGCGGCGGCCGGCCCCGCCGCCCGCGCGGCGGCGACGGCGGAGGCCGCGACCCGCGGCCTCGTCGGGCGCACCGTGGCCCAGGTCGAGTGCGATCTCATCCTCGACACGCTCGACCATTGCCTCGGCAACCGGACCCACGCCGCCAAGATTCTCGGCATCTCGATCCGTACGCTGCGCAACAAGCTCAACGAGTATGTCGGGGCGGGCCTCGACGTGGCGGAGCCGGGCAGCGCCCGGGCCGCAGCGGCGTACGGCTAGGAAGCCGGGACGCTCCGCGAGCGTTCCTTCGCGGCCTCAGCCGCGCCCCTCGGCGTGAGCGGCGGCCTGGGCCTCGGAGGCCTCGTCGAACTTGCGCAGGGAATGGTAGCGCGCGATGTCGCCCTCGACGTCGCGGATCGTCTCCTCGACGAGGTGGCGCTGCAGCGCCACGCGCGCATCATCCGGCGGGAGCGCCTCGCGCTCCTGCAGGCGCAGCACGGCCTGCCGCACCACGGCGTAAACCTGTTCGCGCTCGGCGCGGCTCATCGCAGGCGTGATCGCGCGGGCGACGAGATCGGCGAAATCGGACATGCTCGGGTCAGGGATTTCCAGGCGGCGGCGGGGTCGCGCTGCGCCCCCGTCCGCATCGGCGCACGAATAGCAGATCCGCGCTCGCGCGATCCAGCCTTCCCTGAGGGATGGCCCTAGAGCCGCTGATCCTTCACGCCGGCGGCGACCAGAGAGACCGAGCTCCAGACCACGAGGAAGCAGAAGAACGCGATCAGGATGCCGTAGCCGCGCTGGGGATAGAGCGAGTAGGTCGGCAGGACCGGCGGAACGAAGGTCGCGAGGTAGATCTGCTGCTTGCCGGCCGAGACGCGGGCCCGGTCGAGGAGCGTGTTGGCGGATTCGTTGAGCTTTTCGGCGATCGTGCGCTCGATCAGCAGGCCCTCGTATTCGAGGAGCGCCTGCGTCATGTTCGGCATGCCGCCCGTGCCGGAATTCTCGCTGGTGAGCTGGTCCTGCAGCTGCTTCATCTGCTGGTCGATCGCCGCGATGTGGGCGACGAGCACTTGAATGCCGCGGGCGTTCTCGTTGAGGCTCGATCCGCGCAGGACCTGAAGGTCGTTCTCGGCCTTGAACTTGTCCTTGCGCAAGCCGGTCAGGGTGATCAGCGTCGATTCCGCAGACTTGATCGGGTCGATGATGCCCCAGCGGTTCCGGTATTGCTGGATCGCGAGGTGGGCCCGCTTCAGCCGTTCCTGCGCTTCGGTCGCATCCTGCTGGGCGTGCGCGACCATGTCGGCCTGAGCGCGCTTCGAGATCTGGTTGATGAGGCCCTCGGACTTCGCCACCACCTCCCGCGCGATGGCGAGGGCATCTCCGGGTGTGAAGGCACGGGCGGTCAGCGTGATCACGCCCGACACCGCCTCGATCTGCGCCTCGACGTGCCGGCGCCAGTAGCGGGACAACTCCTCGATCGGCTGGGGCGGGTTGAAGCGCGCCCAGAAATCCGCCTCGCTGCGGGAGAACATCTTCGAGACGCCGATCTCCTTCTCCGCCAGCTCGACCATCGTCTGGCTGTGGATGAAGTCCCGGACGATGAAGCTGTCCTGGCTGTTGTGCTTCTGGATGAGGCTCGTGAACTCGCCGAGGTTCACGTCGCCCATCGGCTCGACGTTGCCGCGCACTGCGAATTGCGCCTCGGCAACGTACTGGTCGGAGGCGAACACGAAGAGATAGACGGCCACGACCGCGGTCGGCAGCAGGACGAAGAGGGAGAAGCGACGGATGAGGAGCGGGAGAAGGTTCTCCTCCCTGCGCACCCGCGGGCGCAGGCCCGGCACACGCGTCCAGTCGAGCTTCTCCCGGGCCTGCCGCAGCAGAGCGGGAAGCCGTCGATCCGGGATCGGCTCGATGGTCTCGGCATCGCGGCGCAGTTCCGGCACCGAGCGCGGCGCGACGTCGATGATGCCGCGGAGCCGCTCCTCTTGCTTGACCTCGTCGACGTTCATCCGATCGTGTTCCTGGGCGCTGGCGCGCCGGCTTCCTGGGGGGCGCTCGCGCGCCTGCGGGCCGGCGAAGCTCGCGGTCCAAGTCCCGTTCTTTTCGGCCCTTTTTAAGGCATCGCGCGGGGGCAGCCGGCACTGACACGGCGATCACAGGGCCGGGGACTGGCATCTCGCGCCGGTCAACCGTGTCCGCACCGAGCGCGGCCCTGTGCCGCCGGCGCCGCGGTTGCGCGGCCGGGGATCGCGGCCTAGGGCAGGTCGCATGAGCGACCCTCTCCCGGCTTCCGCCCCGCGGCCCCGCACGGCGAAGACCAAGCTGACCGAGATCGTCGCCGTCTGCGCGAAATGCGCCAAGCGCCAGAGCCTCGGCAAGCGCGCGGTTCGCGGTCTCCTGAAGGCCGGCCTGAAGCGCAGCCACCCGAAGCGGAAGATCCGCGTCGTCGAGACCGGCTGCCTCGGCCCCTGCCCGAAACGGGCGCTCGCCGTCGCCACCGGCGCGAGCCTCGCCCGCGGGCGGGTCGTGCTTCTCGATCCTGCGGCCACGCCCGACGAGGCGCTGGCCGCGATCCTCCCCGAATTCGGCCCCAAAGCCGCGCTAGCGGCCGGCTCGGGTGCAGGCGAGAATCCGGCTCCCTGACGCGAACGAAACCAGCCGGCTCCGCGCCGGGCCCGAGGCCTCCGCCATGCCGGCTCATCGAAGACCCGCCCGAATCGCCCCGCTCTCGCGGCGCCTGCGGCGGATGCCGTGCCGATGACCGCCGGAACCCACGACCCGGCGGGCGGCGGCATCGGCCGCGCCCTGATCCGACGCCTGCCCTTGGTCGGGACCGCCCTCGGGCTGGTGCTCGCGATCTGGCTCGTGGCGACGAACGATGTCGGCGCGGTGGCCGCCGCCTTCGGGCGCATCGGGCTCCTCGGGCTCGCGGCGGTGGTCCTGGTGCGGGCGATCATCGTCCTCCTGTGCGGCTTGGCCTGGGCGCGGCTGCTGGCGGGGCTCGCCCCGGCGGAGACCGCCGCCTTCCTCGTGCTGCGCTTCGTGCGCGAGGGCATCAACGTGCTGCTGCCCGTGGCCTCGGTCGGCGGCGACGTGGTCGGCGGGCGTCTCCTCACCTTCTGGGGCGTCACGGGGGCTCTCGCCGCCGCTTCCATCCTCGCCGATCTCCTGATCCAGGCCGGCACCCAGGCGCTGTTCGCCCTCGTGGGCGCCCTGCTCCTGACGCGGCTCGACGGCGCGTCCGCGGCCGCCCTCGCCTCCTGGATGCTCCACGCTTTGGCGGTCGCCGCCCTCGCCCTCTGCGCGTTCTTCGCGGTCCAGCGCAGCGGGGCCGCCCGCTTCATCGAGCGGCACATCGCCGGCCTCGCCCGCCGCTTCGCCCGGGAGGCCGCGCCGTCGGCTGCCGGCGGTGCATCGGGCGTCCAGGACGCCCTCGACACGGTCTGGGGCCGCCGCCGCTGGGGGGCGCTCGCGCAGGGGATCGTCCTGCATCTCCTCGCCTGGGGCCTCGGAGCGGCCGAGATCTGGATCGTGCTCGCCTGCATCGGCGTGGAGGGCGTCACCGTCTCCGAAGTGCTCGTGATCGAGGCTCTGGCGCAGGCGGTGAAGTCGGCGGCCTTCCCGATCCCGAGCGGCCTCGGCGTGCAGGAGAGCGGCTTCGTCGTGGTCGGCGCACTGTTCGGCATCGATGCGGGGACGGCGCTCGCCGTCTCGCTCGCCAAGCGCGTGCCCGACGTGGTGCTCGGCCTGCCCTCGCTCCTCGTCTGGCAGAGCCTGGAGGCGCGTCGTTCCGCGGTGATCACCGGGTGAGCGGCGTCTTGCGTCCGAACGCGGCCCCGACCACCGTGCCCGCCGCCATGATCCGATCGAATCGACGCTTCCCCCGCCGCGCGGCCGGCCTTGCCGCCGCCGCGCTGCTCCCGGCCCTCGCGGCCGGCCCGGCGCTCGCCCAGAGCGTCACCGTCGATCTCGGCGCCGGCGGGGTGACCGAGCGGGCCCTGCAGCTCGTCGCGCTGATCACGGTCCTGGCGCTCGCGCCCTCCGTCCTCGTCATGGCGACCTCCTTCACGCGGATCGTGGTGGTGCTCTCGATCCTGCGCTCGGCGCTCGGGACCCAGACGGCCCCGCCGACCGCCGTGATCGTCAGCCTCGCCCTGTTCCTGACCGCCTTCGTGATGGCGCCGACCGCGCGGGAGGCCTACCGGGCCGGGATCGAGCCGCTGGTCGCGGGCCAGATCACGCAGGGCGTCGCCTTCGAGCGCGCCTCGGCCCCGTTCAAGACCTTCATGCTCCGCAACGTCCGCGAGAAGGACCTCAAGCTCTTCCTCGACATGGCCAAGGTCCCGACGCCATCCGGGCCGGAGGGGGTCGGGCTGGAGGTGGTGACCCCCGCCTTCATGATCTCCGAGCTGCGGCGAGCCTTCGAGATCGGCTTCCTCCTGTTCATCCCCTTCCTGATCATCGATCTCGTCGTCGCCTCGGTGCTGATGGCGGTCGGCATGATGATGGTGCCGCCCGCGACCGTGGCCCTGCCCTTCAAGCTGATCTTCTTCGTGCTCGTCGACGGCTGGACCCTGGTCGCGGGTTCCCTCGTCCAGAGCTACGGCGGCTGACCGACCTCAACCGGGAGGCGAGCCGTCGCCGCCGGTCTCGGCCCGGCTCTCCCGTTTGGCCGGCGCCTTGCCGCGGTCCGGCACGCCGGTCTCGGGATAGCGTCGGCGGTACTCGGCGAGGAAGGCGGCGAGCGTCTCGGCGCTGGTGGCCCGTTGCGCGATCTCCCGGAAGCCCGGGTTCCGCAGGGCGTTGGCGGCGGTGAGCAGCGCGAAGGTCCGCGCGTCGGCGCTCTCCGACATCGGGCCCGCGAACTTCCCCTTCAGCCGTTCCAGGCCGATCGTCTCGGCGGAGAGATCGTAGGCGATCGCTGCACGGATCACATCCGCCCGGGCCGCGTCGTCGAGGGGCTTGCGACCGCGCCAGACCTCGCCGAGGAGCGCCTCGTGCGCCTCGCCCGCCTCCCGCCAGCGGCGGGCACCCCACAGGATGTCGGCGCGCAGGCGCTGCGCATCCGGCGCCATGTCGCCCTCGATGGTCTCGAGCGCCAGATCGGTGCGGGAGAGGTCCGACAGGGCGCGGGCGCGGATCAGGCCGCGCGCCCGGGTGAGCCCGGCCGGCAATTCGGGCAGGTGGGTCGCCTCCAGGACCTCGAGCGCCATCAGGGGCTTCCCGTCCATCAGGCGGATCGCGGCGAGGCGTGCGGCGACGCCGGCCCGCGCGGCCCCGGTGAGGCGGTTGTCGACCTGATGCTGCAGGAGCTCGGCCGCCGAGTCGAGCAGGTCGAGCCCCACGAGCCGGTCGGCGAGCCGTCGCACGATCTCGTCGCCGCGCCGGCCGATCGGGGCGAAGTCCTTGAAGTCGAAGTAGAGCGCCACCGCCTCCACGCCCGACATCCTGTCGGCGAGCGGTCCGAGGAAGAGGTCGTCGAACAGGGCCTGTGCCTCGGCATGGAGGCTGCGCGAGACGGCGGAATCGGGTGCCGTCGCGTTGGCCCGCCGCGTCGCCTGGAAGGCCTCGCGGTAGCGGCCGGTCTCGGCGTAGAGATGGGCGAGCCCCGCGGTCATGGCGTCTTCGGTCTCGCCGCCGTGCCACGTGATCGCCTCGCGCTCCAGGCGCTCGATCGCCGCCTTGGCGGGGAGCTTTCCGGTCGCCTGGGCGAGGAGCGTGTTGCGCAGGCTCGCGGCGACCGCGACCGGCCGCTCGCCCTCCGCGCCCAGTCGCTCGTAGGTGGCGAGGGCGGCGACGGTCTGGCCCGTCGCCTCCTCCATCCGGCCGCGCAGGAGAGCGAGCCGGTCCCGGACCAGGGGCGTCGAGGAGAGCCGCCCGACGGCGACGAGCGCCCGGCTCGCGCTCTCCAGGTCGCCCGTCTCGATCGCCGCCTCGATCATGGCCGCCCTGAGCGGGCCCTGCAGGTCCTCGGGATAGCGCTCGACGAGGGTCCCGGCGGCGCGGAAGGCGTTGTCGGCGTCGACCCAGCGCCCCGCCTGGGCCTCCGCGAAGCCGCGCCAGAGCGCGGCCTCGGGGTCCTGGGCGAGGCTGTCCGAGCCGAGGATGCGCTTGGCCTCGGCGGCGCGGCCGATCCGGGCGGAGGCGAGGCCGCTCAGGATCGCGACCTCGCGCTGTCCGGCGAGAACGGGATCGTCGGCGGCCGCCGCGCCGAGCACGGCCAGGGCCTCCGGGTCGAGGCCGTTGGCGAGGAGGGCTCGTGCGAGGTCGAGCCGCGGCGGGCCCCGCATCGCCACGGTGGCGTCGAGGATCGCGCGGGTGCGCTCGCGCAGGGTCTCGCGCACGTCGCCGCGGCGCGCCAGCTCCCAGGCGTTGCGCTCGACGGCGAGCGTCCCGACCGGCCCCACGGCGACCTCCGGGTCGCGCATGACGGTCGAGACGGCGAGGCCGCCCTCCCGGCCGATGCCGACGCCGTCGATGTCCGGTCGCACGACGAGGTCGTCGGCCTGCGCCGCCACCGCGACGCCGAGGCGGCTCGGGAGCAGCTCGAAATCCACGAAGCGCTGACGCTTGGCGACGCCGGCCGGCCTGCGGGCGCGGCTCGTCACCACGGCCACCCGCTCGCCGTCGAGATCGAGCCAGGTGGCGCTGCCGGGCTCGGGCAGCCTGAGCCCGATGCCGAAGCGGGCGCCCGCACCGGTGCGGGCGGCGACGAGGGATTCGCTCGGGCTCAGGGTCTCGCCGGTGACGAGTTCCCAGCCGCCCGGACCCTGGGCCGGCCCGACGGGCAGCAGGTCGACGAGGCGGCCGGGCGGCGCGGCAAATCTCAGGGCCACCACGCCGCCCGTCCGCTTCGGCTCGCCGAGGAGGGTGAGGCCGAGGCGCGAACCATCGGGGGCGGCCACCGCCTCGTCCGTCTCGAACACGAGGGTCGTGACGCCCGCCCGCTCGAACAGGGCGGCGGGCGGGATCTTGCGAAAGGCGAAGACGAGGCCGTCCCCGGCCGCCCGCACCGGATCCGAGGGCGGGGGGGCGCTCGGGGCCGGGCGGACCTCCGGCTTGGCGGCCTGTTGAACGGCCGCGGTGCCGGGCTCGGAGGGCGAGGCCGGCGCGACCGGCTGAGGCAGCGCCGCGGCCTGACGCGGCGAGGGCGTGCGGGGCGCGAGGTCGATCGTCAGGCCGTCGTCGTCGCGCTCGGTCGTCAGGAGGTAGCCCTCGCCCGGCGTCACGAGGAGGGCGGCGGCGCCCTCCTCCTCCTCGACGGTGACGTTCGACGCGGCGGGTTTCGTGCGCCCGCGGATCTCCGCCCCGTCGATGCGCCAGGGGCCTGCGATGCGGATCCGCGTCGCCGGGCCGGCGGGCTCGGAGGAGGTCTCCGTGCCCGGCGGCAGGCGCAGCGAGAGGCGGGTCAGGGCGGGCAGATGGGCCACCTCGACCGCGAGCGCCTTGCGAACCGGCGCCGGCGTGGCAGCCTTGAGCGCGGCTTCCGCCCGCTGCACCCGGCGGGCGAGTTCCGCCACGACCTCGGGTGGCAACGGGGGCGGCAGGCCGGACCAGCCCTCCGGCAGAAGGTCGATGAAGACCTGCTCGCCGGCCTCCTGAACGTTGACGCGGTAGGATCTCTGGAGGGCGAGCCGCAGGCCGCTGCCGTCGGGGTCGCGCCGCACCGTAGTGACGTAGGCCGGCAATTCGGCCGCGAGGCGTTCCGCCCCGCCCTGCACGCGCTCGCCGTAGCTCAGCACCAGCACCGTGCCGAGCATCTTCGCCCGGACCGAGACCGGCGCGTCGAAGGTGAGCGCGATGCGTCCGTAGCGGTCCGGCTGGCTGCCCTTGGCCGCGAGGAGACGCGCCGCCTCCGCCGCGCCGCCGGGCAGGCACAGGGCGAGGCCGAGCGCGGCCAGAGCCGCGCGCCTCCGCATGCCTGTTGCGAGCCCAGCCGCCATCGCGAACGCCACACCCGAGAGCGGCGGGCACCCCGGCCTGGGGCGCTGCGCCGGAACGTCATTTCGGGTTCGGACTGTGCCTGAGCAGGGATAACGGCGGCTTAATCGCGCCGCGCACGCGCCGCGGGGACGGGCGGCCGCGCGACGTTCACTTCCTGATGATCAGGCCGGGAATCGCCCGACCGGATTCGCCGAAGGTTTCGACAGCGCGCTGGCAACTCGCCTCCGCATCCTTCTGGTAGATCTCGGTGTAGGCCTTCACCCGCAGGTGGAGGTCACCCTGCGTCAGCTCGGTCGGATCGATGCCGAGCCTGGTCACGGCCATCTCGAGCCTGTCGGGATCGGCCTTGAGCCCGGGACAAGACGCGTCGACGAAGGCAGCGAGGCCCGCGAGCTTGGCGGCGTTGTTCCGCTGCCGGTCGGCCTTGGAGGGCGGACCCGGCTCGGAGGGCGCCTCCTGCGCCGCCAGAGGCCCGGCGAGCAGCCCGAGCAGGGCGACGATGATCCATCCGCGCATCTGTTTTCACCCTCGTCCGTCGATCGGTGGCCGGGCCCGCGCCCGCATTAGCTGGTGAAGGCGATCGCCCGCGCGAAGGCGGCGGCGAAGCCCGCGAGCGGCACCGTGACCACGGTCGGCTCCTGCCCCTCCGGCCGCGGGGCGGTGATCGTGAGCTTCTGCGCCGTCTTCATGGCGTCGGTGGCGAGCGTCGGGAAGCTGATCGGGACGATGCAACCCTCCGACCCGCAGGCGAGGTAGGGCGCGCCCTTGCCGAGTACGGTCTCATCGAGCTTGAACGTGACGCCGGGCTCGATCGAGAGGCCGAACGGCATCAGGATCAGCCCCTCCGAGCGGCCGTCCTTCGGCGCCTTCAGCTCGATGGCGAATTGCCGCCGCCCGGTCGTCCGGTCGCCCTGGCTCTGCGTCATCGTGCATTGCGTGGCCGCGTTCTCGCGGCTGCAGTTCACGGTCCAGTTGTCGTAGGTCTCGCTCACCGCCGCGGCGCCCGCGGGCCAAGCGACCCCGCTCGCCGCGGCCGGGGTGTCCACCGGCTTCGGCGCGGCCTCGGCGGGCTTCGGCGCGGGCTTGCGCGGCTGCGGCTTGGGTTTCGGCTTGGCGGCCGGTGCCGGGCTCTCGGGGGCCGGAGCATCCTCCTGCGCGTGAGCGCCCGCACCCATCGCGCAGGGCAGGAGGGCGAGCGCCCCGATCAGGGTGAAGGTGCGGATCGCGCGGATCGGCTTCATACGGCGGGTCCCCCGGCGCGACGCGTGAGAGCGTCGCCACTCGGGAATGCCGCCTAACCGCCCCGGCGCCGCGACGCAATCGCGGGCCGCCGGTTTCCCTCAGCGGCTCGGCGCTTCAGAAAGCCGCGTCGAAGCGGTGCCCCCGAGCCTGGGCGCAGCGCCGCGCGAACGCGGCCTCGTGCCCGCGGCGGAGGGCACGGAGGATCGAGGCGGCGAGGGTGAGGAAGCCGGGATCGCGGTCGAGGGGCTCCTCGACGGGACGGGCAATGTTCGAGACGAGTACCGCGAGCATGGGAGGCTCCATGAGAGAGGGCCGCGCGCGGGCGTTTCCGCCGGATTTTCGGTTTATGTTGCAATGCAATATGCTGTCTGCTGCCCGACCCTGCAACGCGACGGCAGGGAGACCCGCCATGCAGCGGGCTCATGCGTCGGCAACGAAGTCTTCACACCTGCAGGCTTCCCGGCGGTTGACCGCAGGGGTTTGAGGCGCCAGTGAGCGCGTCGCTCATTCGTCATGTCCACTGCTTATGGACGCCGCTTCTCCCGACGAAGCGACGTGAGAGGAAGGATTGCCCGCCCGATGACCGACCCTTCGACCCAGCACCCCGTCCATGGCCGCATCAGCGGTCCCATCGTGATGATCGGGTTCGGCTCGATCGGCCGCGGCACGCTTCCCTTGATCGAGCGTCATTTCGCCTACGACAAGGCCCGTTTCACGGTGATCGACCCCTCCGACAAGGACCGGGCGCTGGCCGAGAAGCATGGTCTGCGCTTCGAGAAGGTGGCGCTGACCAAGGAGAATTACCGGGCGATCCTGACCCCCCTCCTCACCGAGGGCGGCGGCCAGGGATTCTGCGTGAACCTCTCGGTCGACACCTCCTCCCGCGCCATCATGGAGCTCTGCCGTGAGCTCGGCGCGCTCTACATCGACACGGTGGCCGAGCCCTGGCCGGGCTTCTACTTCGACAAGACGAAGAGCCAGGGCGACCGCACCAACTACGCCCTCCGCCAGCAGATCCTCGACGCCCGTGCCGCGAGCCCCGGCGGCCCGACGGCCGTGTCCTGCTGCGGCGCCAATCCCGGCATGGTGTCGTGGTTCGTCAAGCAGGCGCTCCTCAACATCGCGGCCGATACCGGCCTGTCCCGGCCGGAGCCGACGAGCCGCGAGGAATGGGCGGCTCTGATGAGGGACCTCGGCGTCAAGGGCATCCACATCGCCGAGCGCGACACCCAGCGCGCCAAGTCCGAGAAGCCGATGGGGGTCTTCGTCAACACGTGGTCGGTCGAGGGCTTCGTCTCCGAGGGCAACCAGCCGGCCGAGCTCGGCTGGGGCACCCACGAGACCTGGAAGCCCGACAACGCGCGCGAGCAGGAGAAGGGCACGCGCTGCGCGATCTACCTGCTCCAGCCGGGCGCCGATACCCGCGTGCGCTCCTGGACCCCGACCGCCCAGTCGCAGTTCGGCTTCCTCGTGACCCACAACGAGGCGATCTCGATCGCCGACTATTACTCGGTGAGGGAGGGCGCGACCGTCGTCTACCGGCCGACCTGCCACTACGCCTATCACCCCTGCAACGAGGCGGTGCTGTCCCTGCACGAGATGTTCGGCAATGCCGGCAAGGTGCAGGAGGAGCACCACATCCTCGACGAGAACGAGATCGTGGACGGGATCGACGAGCTCGGCGTGCTCGTCTACGGCCATGCCAGGAACGCCTACTGGTACGGCTCGCAGCTCTCGATCGAGGAGACGCGCCGGGTCGCCCCCTATCAGAACGCCACCGGCCTTCAGGTGACGAGCGCCGTGCTCGCCGGCATGGTCTGGGCGCTGGAGAACCCGGAGGCCGGCATCGTCGAGGCCGACGAGATCGACTTCCGCCGCTGCCTCGAGGTGCAGACGCCGTATCTCGGCCCCGTCGTCGGCGTCTACACGGACTGGACGCCGCTCACCGACCGGCCGGGCCTCTTCCCCGAGGACATCGACGCGAGCGACCCCTGGCAGTTCCGCAACGTGCTGGTGCACGGCTGAGGCCGAACGGACTGGCGGGGCGCGACGCGCACCCCGCCAGCCGCGAATGCCTGTCGCGCATTCGCAGCGAGTGATAAGCTCCCGCCGAGGATCGGGAGAGTGCGATGGTACTGGCCGTCCGACGCGATGCGCGTCTGCGGATCGACGGTTTCCTGGCGATGCTCGAAGCGGCGCCCGAGGGTGATCGCTGGGAGCTGATCGACGGCGAGGCCCTCCTGATGTCGCCCCCTTCCGAGCGGCATCGGCAGATCACGGCGGATCTGATCCGCCGCTCCGGCGCGACATGGGCCTTCGTCTCGGCCGGCCTCGATGGCACGATCGATCTGCCCGAACCGGCCGCGAGCCTCCCGGTTTCCGCGATCGACGCGGGCCTTGATCCCTGACCGCTGCGCAAACCCAGGTCCCTGCCCTTGCCCCACTTCGAAGATTTCTACGCCGACAAGCTGCGCGGCTCCCTCGGCCTCACCGACGCGGAATCGGTGCTCGACCTGCGGGGCACCAATCGCCCGACCGCGGAAGCGTCGCTCAAGGACATGCTGGAGCGAAGCCGCTTCGCGAAGGGAAAGACGGTGGCGATCCGTCTCGACCCGCCGCCGGAGGGCGGCGGCGAAACCCTGTTCCAGCCGGCAGGCCGCCTCCTCCTCGACGCGAAGAAGCGCGGCCTGATCGAGCGGCTCCAGACGCTTCCCGCGCAGGACGGGCTCGGCTTCTACGTGTCGCTCGCCGGCAAGGCCGCCCGCGCGGCGGATTAGCCCGTTTCAGGCCGTCGCGCGCGCCAGCGCCGCGAGCCCCTCTCGGGAGGTCGCCGCCGGTGTCCAGCCGAGTGCCGTGAGCCCGTCCGACCGGGCGACGAGGCTCGTGGAGAGGCTGGCATAGGCGTCGGGGCGCCCCGCCATCCGGCAGGCGAGGCCCAGGAGCGGCGCCGGCATCGGCAGCAGGCCGGGGCCGCGCCCGAGCCCGTGGCGGAGCGCCGCGATCATCTCAGGGAGCGAGAGGGCGTCGGGATCGGCGACGATCATCGGCCGCCGCAGCGGCGCGCCCGTCCGCAGCACGGTCTCGACCGCCCCGGCGAGGCTCTCTACCGAGACGAGCGAGCGCCGCTCGCGCAAGCCGCCTAGCGGGAGCGGATAGGGCAGCCTGGCGAGCCGCAGGAGCTCGGCCATGTTGCCCTTCACGCCGGCGCCGTAGACGAGGACCGGGCGCAGCGCCACCCAGTCGAGGTCGGCCTCCGCGAGCGCCCGCTCCGCATCGAGCTTCGAGCGCCCGTAGGCCTCGGTCGGCGCGGCCTCGTCGGCCTCGGTGACGATGCCGCTCGCGCCGGCCCCGCACTGCGCCCGGATCGAGGAGAGGAAGACGAAGCGGCGCACCTTCGCGCGGGCGGCGGCCTCGGCGAGGCGGCGCGTCGCCTCCGTGTTGAGGGTGCGGTAATCGTCCTCGGGCGCCCCCGACATCGGGTGGGCGATGCCGGCCGAATGCACCACCGCGTCGACGTCCGAGAGCGCCGCCGCCATGTTCATCGGCCGGGTGAGGTCGCCGACGACGGCGCTCGCCGCGCCGTCCGGCACCTCGACCGGCCGCCGCAGGAGCACCCGCACCCGGAAGCCCCGGGCCGAGAGCGAGCGCAGCAGGTGACGGCCGATGAACCCGGTTGCCCCGGTCAGTGCGACGAGCGGTGCGCTCAAGGCCCGGACCTCACCCTCTCCGCTTTCATCGCCGACCGCGGCGCGCCGTCAGTAGACCTGGGCCGCGCCCTCGCCGGTGCGGGCTTGGCCGTCCTGGCGGCGGGACTTGGCGGTGTCGAGGGACTTCTCCACGACCTTGGCGAGGCCGACCATGATCCGGTCGATGGCGTAGTCCTTCGGCGTGTAGACCGCCTGCACGCCCATGTTCTTGAGGACCAGTTCGTCCTCCGGCGAGATGATGCCGCCGACGACCACCGGAACGTGGTCGAGCCCGGCCTCGCGGAGCTTCGCCTTCACGTCGCGCACCAGCGGCACGTGGCTTCCGGACAGGATCGAGAGGCCGACGACGTGGGCACCCGTCTCCTTCGCCTTGGCGACGATCTCGGTCGGCGTCTGGCGGATGCCGTCGTAGGTCACGTCGAAGCCGACGTCGCGGGCGCGCAGCGCGATCTGCTCGGCGCCGTTCGAGTGGCCGTCGAGGCCGGGCTTGCCGACGACGAGCTTCGGGGTCTCGCCGAGGCGCTCGCCGAGATCGGCGATGAGCAGGCGCGCCTCCTCGGCCGCGCCGGCCGAGACCGTCTCCAGGGTCACGCCGGTCGGCGCCCGGTACTCGCCGAAGACCTGCCGCAGCCGCTCGCCCCACTCGCCCGTGGTGACGCCGGCCTTCGCCGCGGCGATCGAGACCGGCATGATGTTGGCGCCCGAGCGCGCGGCCTGCTCCAGATCCGCCAGCGCCGTGTCGACGGCTCCCTGGTCGCGCTCGGCGCGCCAGGCGCGGATGCGCTGCTCGGCCTCCATCTCGACCGTCTCGGAGACGGTGAAGATCGCGCCCTCGCCCGCCGTCAGCGGCGAGGGCTCGCCGCTCTGCCACTTGTTGACGCCGACGACGATCTGCTCGCCCGCCTCGATCGCCGAGATGCGCTTGGCGTTCGATTCGACGAGCGCGCGCTTGAGCGCCCCCGTCTCCACGGCCGCGACCGCGCCGCCGATACCGCCGATCCGCTCCAGCTCCGCCCGGGTCTCGGCCTTCAGCGCCTCGACCTTCGCGTCGATCACGCGCGAGCCGTCGAAGATGTCGTCGTATTCGAGGAGATCGGTCTCGAAGGCGAGGATCTGCTGCATCCGCATCGACCATTGCTGGTCCCAGGGGCGCGGCAGGCCGAGTGCCTCGTTCCAGGCGGGGAGCTGCACGGCGCGCGCCCGCGCGCGCTTCGAGAGCGTCACCGCCAGCATCTCGATCAGGATGCGGTGGACGTTGTTCTCCGGCTGCTGCTCGGTGAGCCCGAGGGAATTCACCTGCACGCCGTAGCGGAAGATGCGCTTCTTCGGGTCGGTGATGCCGTAGCGCTCCTGCGCGATCTCGTCCCAGAGCTCGGAGAACGCCCGCATCTTGCAGATCTCGGTGACGAAGCGCAGGCCCGCATTCACGAAGAACGAGATCCGGCCGAACACGTCGGCGAAGCTCGCCTCGTCGAATTCGGGGTCGTCGCGCACCGTGTCGAGCACGGCGATGGCGATGGCCAGCGCGTAGGAGAGTTCCTGGACCGGCGTCGCCCCCGCCTCCTGCAGATGGTAGGAGCAGACGTTCATCGGGTTCCACTTCGGCACTTCCTTGGTCGTGAACAGGATCACGTCCTTGGTCAGCCGCAGGCTGGGAGCCGGCGGGAACACGTAGGTCCCGCGCGACAGGTACTCCTTGATGATGTCGTTCTGCGTCGTGCCCTGCAGGGCCGAGATCGGCGCGCCCTGCTCCTCGGCCACCGCGAGGTAGAGCGACAGCAGCCAGGGCGCCGTCGCGTTGATGGTCATCGAGGTGTTCATCTGCGCGAGCGGGATCTGGTCGAACAGGGTCCGCATGTCGCCGAGATGCGCGATCGAGACGCCGACCTTGCCGACCTCGCCGCGGGCGAGCTCGTGGTCCGGGTCGTAGCCGGTCTGGGTCGGCAGGTCGAAGGCCACCGAGAGGCCGGTCTGCCCCTTGGCGAGGTTGCCGCGGTAGAGCTTGTTCGAATCCGCGGCCGTCGAGTGCCCGGCATAGGTCCGGATGATCCACGGCTTGTCGCGCTTCACCTCGGCGATCGCTGCCTGCCCGCTCATCCGCTCCAACTCCGATTCCCTGAGACCGTGGCGCGGCATACGCGTGACGCGCCTTTGCGCGCACCGTAGCCGAGGGCGCCGCCCCCGTCATCCGCCCCGAAGGTCCGAGAGGGGCGCGAAGGCGCCGGGGGATTCGGAGAAAAATTCACGCGGGGTCTGAACCGGATTTGCCTCCGCCGCGACGGACGCTCCGGGGGCCGCGCGGCGTGGTCCTTCTTGAAGGGAGCCCGGCCACGTCCCCGACCCTGCGCATTCTCCTGGCTGCCGTCGCCCACGATGGCGCCGCGCTCGCGGCCTGCCTGGCCTCGGCCTCGCGAACGGCGGCGAGAGCGAGCCCCCGCTCCCGCACGGGAGGGGTGGGTTGCGCCCGATTCATGGGGCGCCGATGCGGTGCACCCGGCAGGTCTCGAGGCCCCGCTCGCAGGTCGGCGGAAGGCGGGCCAAGATCGGAATATTGTATACAAGAACCGTCGTGATGAGCCGGCGTCCTTTTTTCGTGGAAAGAGCCGCGACACTAGCCTTTGGTGCCACTTGGAGCGCAGAAACATCGTCGCTATAGGGGCCGAACGACAGTGTCAGGGAGAGCTCAGATGGCTGCGAGTGCGGCGGTGCAGGCGGGGACCGAGGTCAAGGACCTCTACGAGATGGGCGAGATCCCGCCCCTCGGTCACGTGCCGGCCAAGATGTATGCCTGGGCGATCCGTCGCGAGCGCCACGGGCCGCCGGAGCAGTCGCACCAGCTCGAAGTGCTGCCGGTCTGGGAGATCGGCGACGACGAGGTACTGGTCTACGTCATGGCCGCCGGCGTCAACTACAACGGGGTCTGGGCCGGCCTCGGAGAGCCGATCTCGCCCTTCGACGTGCACAAGGGCGAGTACCATATCGCGGGCTCGGACGCGTCCGGCATCGTCTGGAAGGTCGGCGCCAAGGTGAAGCGCTGGAAGGTCGGCGACGAGGTCATCGTCCACTGCAACCAGGACGACGGCGACGACGAGGAGTGCAACGGCGGCGACCCGATGTTCTCGCCGACCCAGCGCATCTGGGGCTACGAGACCGGGGACGGCTCCTTCGCGCAGTTCTGCCGGGTGCAGTCCCGCCAGCTGATGGTGCGCCCGAAGCACCTCACCTGGGAGGAGGCGGCCTGCTACACGCTGACGCTCGCCACCGCCTACCGCATGCTGTTCGGCCACGCGCCGCACACCGTGCGCCCGGGCCAGAACGTGCTGATCTGGGGCGCGTCCGGCGGCCTCGGCGTGTTCGGCGTGCAGCTCTGCGCGGCATCCGGCGCCAACGCCATCGCGGTGATCTCGGACGAGTCGAAGCGCGACTACGTGATGAGCCTCGGCGCCAAGGGCGTCATCAACCGCAAGGATTTCAACTGCTGGGGCCAGCTCCCGAAGGTGAACTCGCCGGAATTCCACGCCTGGACCAAGGAGGCGCGCAAGTTCGGCAAGGCGATCTGGGACATTACGGGCAAGGGCAACGACGTCGACATCGTGTTCGAGCATCCGGGCGAGGCGACCTTCCCGGTCTCGGCGCTGGTCGTGAAGCGCGGCGGCATGGTGGTGTTCTGCGCCGGCACGACCGGCTTCAACATCACCTTCGACGCCCGCTACGTGTGGATGCGCCAGAAGCGCATCCAGGGCTCGCACTTCGCCCACCTGAAGCAGGCCTCGGCCGCCAACCAGTTCGTGCTCGACCAGCGCATCGACCCCTGCATGAGCGAGGTCTTCCCCTGGGACAAGATCCCGGCGGCCCACACCAAGATGTGGAAGAACCAGCACCCGCCGGGCAACATGGCCTGCCTCGTCAACTCGCCGCGCGCAGGCCTGCGCACGGTCGAGGACGTGATCGAGGCCGGGCCTCTGAAGCGCTGACACGGTCGCCCCTCCCCCGCATCGGGGAGGGGCTCGCCCATCACGGGCTAACGTGGCGGGCTAACGGCCCTTCGGCGGATCCTGCGGCAGGTGCCGGCCGTAGGTCTCCTCCTTCTGCTCCCGCTCCTGAATCATCTTCGCGTAGGCCTCCCGCATCTCGGGCGAGACGGCCACGCTCTTGCCGCGCATCGGCTTGCGCTTAGGCGCCTTCTTGAAGGTATTGCTCGGCTCACTCATCCCGCCTCGCCTCGTCCGACCGTACCGGTGGCACCATAGGCTGCGCGCACGACATCGGCGAGACGCGCTGGCGAGGCTTTGAGACCTTTCCGGCGGCTGCTAGAACCCCGGCATCGCGCCGGTTCGCGGGAACCCGGCCCCATCCTCACGGCACCGACCATGGACAAGTTCACCACCCTGGAGGGCGTCGCGGCGCCCATGCGGATCATCAACGTCGACACCGACCGCATCATTCCGAAGCAGTACCTGAAGACCATCAAGCGCACGGGACTCGGCAAGGGCCTGTTCTCGGAGATGCGCTACCACGACGACGGCTCCGAGAACCCGGATTTCGTGCTCAACCAGCCGGCCTATCGCAACGCCAGGATCCTCGTCGTCGGCGACAATTTCGGCTGCGGCTCGTCGCGCGAGCACGCGCCCTGGGCGCTCGCCGATTTCGGCATCCGCTGCGTGATCTCCACGAGCTTCGCCGACATCTTCTTCAACAACTGCGCCAAGAACGGCATCCTGGCGATCGTGGTCTCGCCGGAGGATCTGGAGAAGCTGTTCGAGGATGCCGAGCGGGGCGCCAACGCGACGCTGACCGTCGATCTCGCCGCGCAGACCATCAAGGGGCCGGACGGCGGCACGCTGCATTTCGACATCGACGAGGGCCGCAAGCACAACCTGCTGAACGGGCTCGACGAGATCGGCCTGACGCTGGAGCGCGCGCCGAAGATCGACGCCTTCGAGGCGCGGCTCGCGGAGCGCGGCTGGGCCTGATTGCCGGACCGTCGTCACGGTTCGTTTACCATCAGGGCGCCTTAAAGATGGGGAATCGCTCGGATTCCCCAGGAGACGCCCCATGACGTCGCGCGCGAAGACCACCGCCCTCCTCTGCCTCGCGAGCCTCGCGGCGACGGGGAGCGCCCGCGCCGACTTCCAGTCGTGCCTCGCCGGCATCCAGGCGCAGGCGGCCGGCGCGGGTGTCTCGGCCCAGACCTTCCGGGCGGCGACGAGCGGCATCAGCTACGACGACAAGGTGATCGAGCTCTCGCAGGCGCAGCCCGAGTTCAAGACGCCGATCTGGGACTACATGGCGGCCCTCGTCGACGACGAGCGGGTCGACGACGGCAAGGCCGCGATGCGCCAGCACGCGCAGGCGCTCGCCGCCGCGGAGGCCAAGTACGGCGTCGACCGCTACACGATCGCGGCGGTCTGGGGCGTCGAATCGAATTTCGGCAAGAACCTCGGCAAGATGCCGCTCGTGCAGTCGCTGGCGACGCTGGCCTGCTCGAGCAATCGCCGCCGCGACTTCTTCCGGGGCGAGCTGATCGCCACCCTGAAGATCATCGAGCGGGGCGACATCGACGCCTCGCGCCTCTACGGATCCTGGGCCGGCGCCTTCGGCCAGACCCAGTTCATGCCCTCGACTTACCAGCGCCTCGCGGTCGACCTCGACGGAGACGGCCGCCGCGATGTGGTCGATTCGGCCGCCGACGCGGTGGGCTCCACCGCGAACTTCCTGCGCGTGGCCAAGTGGTCGAACGGGCATGGCTGGGGCTATGAGGTCCGCCTGCCGCGCGGCTTCAACACGGCCGCCGCCGGCCGCAAGAACAAGAAGCCGGTGGCACATTGGGCAAGCCTCGGCGTCACCCGCATCGACGGGCGCCCGCTGGCGGCGGAGGGGCCGGTGGGCATCCTGGCGCCGGCCGGCGCGGACGGCCCGGCCTTCCTCGTGACGAGGAACTTCGACGCGATCTACTCCTACAACGCCGCCGAATCCTACGGGCTCGCCATCGCCGTCCTGTCGGACCGCCTGCGCGGCCGTCCCGGCATCCAGGCCGAATGGCCGACCGACGACCCGCCGCTGTCGCGCGCCGAGCGCCGCGATCTCCAGGCCCGCCTCGCCCGCCGCGGATACGACGTTGGCGAGCCGGACGGCAAGGTCGGCGCCAAGACCCGCGAGGCGATCAAGGAGATCGAGGCTCAGCTCGGCATGCCGCGCACGGGCCGGCCGGGCGCGAAGGTGCTGGAGGCGTTGCGGCGGGGGTGAGGCCGTTGCGGACTGGTTCGATTCGAATTATGTACATTATCCTGTACAGATCGGATGTTGGTTATGTCGCATGTCAGCTTCACCGAGTTGCGCCGTAACCTCGCCAGCCACCTCGACAGGGTCGAGCACGACCGCTCCGAACTGGTGGTGACCCGCCAGAATCATGCCGACATGGTGATCCTCCCGCTCGCCGAGTGGGAAAGCCTGCACGAGACGCTGCATCTTCTCGGGACGCCCGCGAATGCGCGCCGCTTGCAGGAATCGATCGCGCAACTCGATGGCTCCGAGGGACACGAACGCGGCTTGATCGAGGAGTGAGGCTGATCTGGTCGGATCACGCCTGGGAGGACTACCTGTCCTGGCAAACGAGTGACGCGGTGGTGCTGCGCCGGATCAACGATCTCATCAAGGAGACGATGCGCACGCCCTTTGCCGGGATGGGCAAGCCCGAGCCTCTACGCGGCAATCTTAAGGGCTTCTGGTCACGCCGGATCAACGGCGAGCACCGGCTCGTGTACCGGGTCAGCGGAAAGGGAGCCGAGCAGGCACTCGAAATTGCGCAGTGTCGGCGGCACTACGAACAATAGGTTCTCTGAAGCGCGATCGACGCCGGCCGGGTGGCCGATGCTGCACGCTGCCGATTGATGCATGACGGCGCGCGAGTGCGGTATCCCGGTCCCGAACCGGCCGCATCGGGCCTTCAGGATTGCGCCGCCGGATCGGGCAAAGAAAAAACCCGCCGCGACGCTGTCGGGGCGGGTTCTCACGAGCGGGCGAAGACGGTGCCCCATCGGACTCCGGCTTCGCAAAAAGGGTCACTCCGCGGCGGCGGGGGGCTTCTCGGCCTTGGCGGGGCGATCGTTCCGCTCGACGATGCGGGCCGACTTACCGCGGCGGTCGCGCAGGTAGTAGAGCTTGGCGCGGCGGACCTTGCCGCGGCGGGCCACCTTGATCGAGTCGATCATCGGGGAATGCACGGGGAAGACGCGCTCGACGCCCTCGCCGTAGGAGATCTTGCGGACGGTGAAGCTCTCGTTGAGGCCGCCGCCGGAGCGCGCGATGCAGACGCCCTCGTAGGCCTGCACGCGGGTGCGGTCGCCTTCCTTCACGCGGACGTTGACGATGACGGTGTCGCCCGGCTCGAAATCGGGGATCGTCTTGGCAAGACGAGCGACCTCTTCCTGCTCAAGCTGCTGGATGATGTTCATGGCAAAGCTCCGGCCGTTGCGCCCGCGCCCCGAGACGGGAATCGAGCGTCAGGATTTCGGCATCCTGTTGTGAGTTGGCGCTGCCCCTACACGAACCCGGCCCGCTTGTCGATTGCCCCTGCGCAGTTTTCGGCCCGCCGCCGCTAGGCGGACCCGTTGAGAAAATCCGCCCGGCGGTCCACATGGGACGGGGCGCCCCCGCGCGCCGTTCCCGGCCGGCCTTGAACCGGCGCAGAGGACGAGGATCCAGCCAAGCCATGTTCATCCAGACCGAAGCCACCCCGAACCCGGCCACCCTGAAATTCCTGCCCGGCCGCGTCGTGCTGCCGGAATCGACCTTCGAGGCGCGCGATGCCGAGGCCGCCGCCCGCTCTCCGCTGGCCCAGCGCCTGTTCGACGTGCCGGGCGTGACCGGCGTCTATTTCGGCCACGATTTCATCTCGGTCACCAAGGCCGAGGGCGGCGACGGCTGGCCCCAGGTGAAGCCCGCCGTGCTCGGCGCGATCATGGAGCATTTCCAGTCGGGCGCTCCGGTCCTCGCCGAGGGTGCCTCCGCCGCCGAGGCGGACACGGAGGAGTTCTTCGACGAGGCCGATGCCGATACGGTCGCGACGATCAAGGACCTGCTCGAGACCCGCGTCCGGCCTGCCGTGGCGGGCGATGGCGGCGACATCACCTTCCGCGGCTACAAGGAAGGTGTCGTCTACCTGGAGATGAAGGGCGCCTGCTCGGGCTGCCCCTCCTCCACCGCGACGCTCCGGCACGGCGTGCAGAACCTGTTCCGCCACTTCCTGCCGGACGTCCGCGAGGTCCAGGCGGTCTGACCGCCCTGGGCCGCCGCGAGCCCGGGGCGACGCAAGTCGGCAACACTCGCCGCCCGCCTGACGCCTCGGGGGCCGCGCCGCGCTGACGGGGCGGCCCTTTTGCCATACCATTCCCTGCGCGCCCGCAGCGCGTGCGCCATCGAGGGAACGACCGCCCGGCCCGTCGCCGGCGGCAGCTGGAGTGAGCGTGCGTATCCTGGCCATCGACACGGCGCTCGACGCCTGCTCTGCCTGCGTCGCGACGGACGCGTCGGACGATCTTCTGGCCGAGGAGAGCATGGTGCTGTCCCGCGGGCACGCTGAGGCGCTGCTGCCCCTCGTCGAGCGGGTGATGTCGCGGGTCGAGGGCGGCTTCGAGAGCCTCGACCGGGTGGCGGTCACGGTCGGGCCGGGCAGCTACACGGGCCTGCGCGTCGGGCTCTCGGCGGCCCGGGCCGTGGGCCTCGCCGCGGGCATCCCGGTCGTCGGCGTCACCACCCTCTCGGCCCTGCTCGCGCCGCTCCTGGCGCTCAACGGCGACGGGCTGATCGCGGCCGCGATCGATGCCCGCCACGGCGCCGTCTACCTCCAGGCGATGAGCGTCGGCGAGGGCATCGTCGTGCCGCCGAGCCACCTCGCCGTCGAGGCGGCGCTGGACCTTCTCGGCGATGGTCCCCTCACCCTCGTCGGCTCCGGCGCGCCCGCCCTCGCCGCCGCCGCGAAGGCCCGCGGCGTCGCGGCGGAGATCGCCGGCACCCACCCGCCCGAAATCGCCTGGGTCGCCTCCCTCGGCCTGCTCGCCGATCCGGCCCAGGCGCTCGCCCGGCCCCTCTACCTGCGCGGCGCCGACGCCCAGCCGCAGGATCATGCGAGGCTCGCCCGCCGATGACGCGCCCGGTCTCCCCGTTCTGGCCCCTCGAATGGTGGCTCGCCTGGTGGGATGCCTGGGGCCCCGAGCCCTACGTCGCCCCCTTGCGCGATTCCGGGCAGGCCCGGACGCTCGCCCGCATCCACGCCACCGCCTTCGCCCGTCCCTGGGACGCGCACGAATTCGAGCGGATGCTGTGCGAGCGCTCGACCGAGGCGCATGCCCTCTGGCGGGCGGGCGCGGTGCAGGGCTTCATCCTCTCCCGCCGGGTCGCGGACGAGGCCGAGATCCTGACCCTGGTGCTCGCCCCCTCCGCCCGCGGCGGCGGGCTGAGCCGCCGGCTCCTGCGCGAGCACCTGACGCATCTCGCCCATGCGGGCGTGCGCCACGTGCATCTCGAGGTGGACGAGGGCAACGGCCCGGCTTTGCGCCTCTACGCGCGCCAGGGCTTCACGCAGGTCGGCGAGCGCACCGGCTACTACACCCGCGCCGATGGCAGCCGGACGACCGCGCTCACCATGCGCGCGACGCTGGCGTGAGCGGGCCCGCGCGCGCCGGGCGATGACCGGCCTCCTCACGGCCCTGCGGCTCGCCGTCTGCGCCCTCGCCTTCCTGATGCTGATCGGCCCGCACTGGCTGAGCCTGCGCTTCGGGCGCGGGCGCGTCGCGGCCCATGCGCCGGCCCTGTTCCACCGGGTCGCCCTGCGCATGTTCGGCGTCCGCGTGACGCAGAGCGGCACGCCGCCGGCCGCCGGAGAGCCCGCCCTCGTCCTGTCGAACCACATCTCGTGGCTCGACATCGTGGCCCTCGGCTCGCTCCGGCCGCTCTCCTTCGTGGCGAAATCCGAGATCGCGGGCTGGCCCCTGATCGGCACCTTCGCGCGCCTGCAGCGCACCGTCTTCATCGACCGGGCTCGGCGCGCGGCCACCGCGAGCGTCAACGCGACGGTGGGCACGCGGCTCGCCGCGGGCGACCTGATCGTGCTGTTTGCCGAGGGCACGACGGGGGACGGCAACCGCATCCTGCCCTTTCGCTCCTCCCTCGTCGGCGCCGCCCGCGCCGCGATCCAGGCCGAGGGCGCGCGGCTCGACCGGATCCGCCTGCAGCCGCTAGCCATCACGTACCCGCGCCGGAACGGCCTGCCGCTCGACCGGAAGGAGCGGCCGGAGGTGGCGTGGTACGGCGACATGGACCTCGCGCCCCACCTCGCCCGGTTCGTGCGCCGCGGCCCGATCGACGTGCACGTGGTCTGGGGCGCACCGATCGCCTTCGAGGCCGGCACCGACCGCAAGGTCGCGACGGCGCTCGCGGAGGCCGAGGTCCGCGCCGCCCTGCGTCGGGCCGTGACCGGGCGGCCGGAGGCGGCGCCGCCGCGCGGGGAGCGCGCGCCATCGGGCTCGCGAGCGGCGGCCCCGCCGGATTTCGAGGCGGCGGACCTGCCCGCCGCCTGAACGGGAACGGGCCGCCACCTCGCGGCGACGGCCCGTTCCGGACGTGAGGGCGCGGCCTTCGCGGCCTTCGCGCCCCGTCTTTTCGATCAGGCCGCCGCCTTCGAGGCGGTGTCGG
Source organism: Methylobacterium segetis (assembly GCF_004348265.1). Lineage (GTDB taxonomy): Bacteria > Pseudomonadota > Alphaproteobacteria > Rhizobiales > Beijerinckiaceae > Methylobacterium > Methylobacterium segetis. The sequence continues at coordinate 41,016 of NZ_SMNT01000007.1, read as the reverse complement.
TCGGCACCGACGCGATCGTCTTCAGGACCTGCGAGGCGATCTGGTAGGGGTCGCCCATGGAGTTCGGGCGGCGATCCTCAAGGTAGCCCTTGTAGTCGTTCTTGACGAAGCTGTGCGGCACGCGGATCGAGGCGCCGCGATCGGCCACGCCGTAGCTGAACTTGTTCCAGGGCGCGGTCTCGTGCTTGCCGGTCAGGCGCAGGTGGTTGTCCGGTCCGTAGACCGCGATGTGCTCCTCGATGTTCTTGTCGAAGGCGGCCATCAGCGCCTCGAAATACGCCTTGCCGCCGACCTCGCGCATGAACGTGGTTGAGAAGTTGCAGTGCATGCCCGAGCCGTTCCAGTCGGTGTCGCCGAGCGGCTTGCAATGGTACTCGATGTCGATCTCGTACTTCTCGCAGAGGCGCTGCATCAGGTAGCGCGCCATCCACATCTCGTCGGCGGCCTTCTTGGAGCCCTTGCCGAAGATCTGGAACTCCCACTGGCCCTTCGCCACCTCGGCGTTGATGCCCTCGTGGTTGATGCCAGCGGCGAGGCAGAGGTCGAGATGCTCCTCGACGATCTGGCGCGCGATCGAGCCGACGTTCGAGTAGCCGACGCCCGTGTAGTAGGGACCCTGCGGGGCCGGGAAGCCGGTCTCGGGGAAGCCGAGCGGGCGGCCGTTCTTGTAGAAGAAGTATTCCTGCTCGAAGCCGAACCACGCGCCCTCGTCGTCGAGGATGGTGGCGCGCTTGTTCGACGGGTGCGGGGTCGTGCCGTCCGGCATCATGACCTCGCAGAGCACCAGCACGCCGTTGCTGCGGGCCGGGTCGGGGAAGTGGCGCACGGGCTTGAGCACGCAGTCGGACGAGCTGCCCTCGGCCTGCTTGGTCGAGCTGCCGTCGAAGCCCCAGAGCGGCAGCTGATCGAGCGCCGGGAAGCTGTCGAAGTCCTTGATCTGGGTCTTGCCGCGCAGATTCGGGGTCGGCGTGTAGCCGTCGAGCCAGATATATTCGAGTTTAAATTTCGTCATTGGGGATCTCTCGTCACTTGCTCATGCGATTATTGCGTTGATTTTGACGATCTGTCGCAGCCTCCGGCCGAGCCCTCGTTAGCATGAATTATGCCAGCCCCGTCCCGCGGCCATCTCCTCCAGCGGCGTCCGCCCGTGCCCGCGCTTCTGCCCGCAGGCCCGTTAACGAAGGCTGTGGCGCCCACCGAACAGGCTGCCGGACGGAACGCCTCGTTCGTCGGCAGGCTTCCTGCACGAATCGGATGCAGGTCAAAAATGCGCCATGAGCCTATGCCGAGCGAATTGGCAATAGCTTGGCTGCGCAAATTACTGGCAAAACGTGATTTTTCTGGAAGCAGGCCGTGCAAACACTGTGCAGCGCCGATATCTTGAACCGGAGCCTCGGTTCGAGGTTGTCGCGTCACAGGGAGATACGGTCCGATGACAGCGAGCCCCCGTCGCGAGACGGCCAAGATCTACCCCTTCCCCGTCCGGCCCCGGGTCGCGGCCGGCTGGCAGCCCGGCAGCCCGAAGGGCGGCGCGGCGTCCTACCCCGTCGTGGAGACCGGCGCGGGCGCGTGGTACCACGAGGCGGCCATCCAGGAAGCCGAGCGCTCCCGCAAGCCCTGAGCCGCCTAGACCCCGAAGATCGACCAGCCCATCCGCCGGGTCAGCGCCTCGAGCGCGATCCGGCCGAGATGCGAGTTGCCGGCCGCGTCGAGGCCCGGCGACCACACCGCGATCGACGCCTTGCCGGGCGCGACCGCGAGGATGCCGCCGCCGACCCCGCTCTTGCCGGGAAGGCCGACGCGGTAGGCGAATTCGCCCGAGCCGTCGTAATGGCCGCAGGTCAGCATGATCGCGTTGATGCGGCGCGCCCGCTCCGGCTGCACCACGGAGAGGCCGGTCGCGGGGTTGCGTCCGGAATGGGCGAGGAAGCGCCCGGCTCTGGCGAGCTGGCGGCAGGTCATCGCGATGGCGCAATGGTGGAAGTAGACGCCGAGCGTGTAGTCGACCGGGTTCTCGATCACGCCGAAGGACTTCATGTAGTTGGCCAGCGCGCTGTTGCGGAAGCCCGTGCGCTGCTCGGAGGCCGCCACCGCCTCGTCGATCGCGATCGACGGGTCGTCGGCCACGAACTGCATGAAGCGCAGGATCTCGCCGAGCGCCTCCCGCGGCCGGTGGCCGGACAGGATCACGTCGGTCACCGCGATCGCGCCCGCGTTGATGAAGGGATTGCGCGGGATGCCGCGCTCGCGCTCGAGCTGCACGATCGAGTTGAAGGGGCTGCCCGAGGGCTCGCGCCCGACCCGCCGCCACAGTCGGTCGCCGACCGTGCCGAGGGCGAGGGTGAGGGTGAACACCTTCGAGATGCTCTGGATCGAGAAGGCGACGTCGCTGTCGCCGCCCGCCGCCACGTTCCCGTCCGCGTCGATGACGACGAGGCCGAAGGCCTGCGGATCGACCCGCGCCAGCTCCGGGATGTAGGTGGCCACCTCGCCCCTGTCCGGCCGTTGCCGCATCTCCTCGGAGATCTCCTGCACGGCACGCTCAAGCTCGGTCACGGGCATCCTCGTCGTTGCGGCCTCGCCGGCAAGCAAGCCCGGCGCCAGCGCCGAGGTCATCAGGCCGCGCGACGATCGGCGAAAACTGTGGTAGACGCGCGCCCTCGAAGATCCATTCCGGCCCCCGCGACGCGCGAACGGGGCCGCAGACCACGCCGTCCGGGACCCGAATCGTTGAAGAAAGCCTTCGTCCGATCCTACGGATGCCAGATGAACGCCTACGACGCGGCCCGCATGGCGGACGTGCTCGGGCAGCAGGGCTACGCGGCGACGGATTCCGTGGAGGACGCGGACGTCGTCATCCTCAACACCTGCCACATCCGCGAGAAGGCCGCCGAGAAGGTCTACTCGGAGCTCGGGCGCCTGCGCGTGCTGAAGGGCGAGCGCCGGGCCGAGGGGCGCGACACCCGGATCGTCGTAGCGGGCTGCGTCGCCCAGGCCGAGGGCGCCGAGATCCTCGCGCGTGCGCCTGCCGTCGACGTGGTGGTGGGCCCCCAGAGCTACCACCGCCTGCCGGAGCTTCTGGAGCAGTCGCGGGGCAAGCGCGTCGTCGACACCGAGTTTCCGGTCGAGGACAAGTTCGACCGCCTCCCCGTCCGCCGGAACAAGGGCGTCTCCGCCTTCCTCACCGTGCAGGAGGGCTGCGACAAGTTCTGCGCCTTCTGCGTCGTGCCCTATACCCGGGGCGCCGAGGTCTCGCGCTCGGTCCCGGCCGTGCTCGCGGAGGCGCGGGCGCTCGCCGAGGGGGGCGTGCGCGAGATCACGCTGATCGGGCAGAACGTGAACGCCTATCACGGCGCCGGTGCGGACGGTGAGCCCGCCACCCTCGCCGACCTGATGCGGGCGGTGGCCGGGATCCCCGGCATCGCGCGCATCCGCTACACGACGAGCCACCCGAACGACATGGGCGAGGACCTGATCCGGGCGCATGCCGAGATCCCGGCCCTGATGCCCTACCTGCACCTGCCCGTGCAATCGGGCTCGGACCGGGTGCTCGATGCGATGAACCGGCGCCACACCGGCGACGCGTATCGCCGCCTGATCGACCGGATCCGGGCGAGCCGGCCCGACATCGCCCTCTCCTCCGATTTCATCGTCGGGTTCCCCGGCGAGACCGACGCGGATTTCGCGGACACGATGCGGCTCGTGGCCGATATCGGCTTCGAGAGCGCCTTCTCCTTCAAGTACAGCCCGCGCCCCGGCACACCCGCGGCCGAGCGTGCCGACGCCGTGCCGGAATCCGTGAAGAGCGAGCGCCTCGCCGCGCTGCAGGCGCTCCTCGACCGGCAGCGCCACGCCTACCAGAACGCGGCGGTGGGCCGGACGACCGAGATCCTCGTCGAGAAGCCCGGCCGCCATCCGGGTCAGGTCGCCGGCAAGACGCCGCACATGCTTGCCGTGCAGGTCGATGCGCCCGCCGCCAGCATCGGCACGATCCTGCCCGTGCGCATCGTCGAGGCCGGCGCCAACAGCCTGTTCGGCGAGATCCTGGCCGAAGCGGCCGCCGCGTGAGACCCGCGATCAGAAGGACATCCGCGTGAGCCCGAGTGACGGAGCCTCCGGCCGTGGGGGTGCCCTGCGCGGGCGCGGACCCGCCTCCCGGCCCGGCGAGATCATGGAGACGGTCGAGGTGTCGCTGACCTTCGACGACAACCGCCTCGCGAGCCTCGTCTTCGGCCAGTACGACCAGAACGTCGCCCATATCGAGCGCCGCCTCGGCGTGACGGCGACGGCGCTCGGCAACCACCTCGTCGTCAAGGGCGCGCCGGATGCGGCCGAGCGGGCGCGCCGCGTCTTCGAGCGGCTCTACGCCCGCGTGCAGGGCGGCGGCACCGCGCTGACGCTCGGCGACGTCGACGGCGCCATCCAGGAGGCGACGGTCCAGGGCAGCCTCTTCCCCACGGCCGAGATCGCCGCCGAATCGGACCGGCCGCAATTCGAGCAGATCGCCACTCGCCGCCGGGGCGCCGTGCGCGCCCGCAACGCCGCGCAGGACGCCTACATCAAGGCCCTGCGCACGAACGAGCTCGTCTTCGCGGAGGGGCCCGCCGGCACCGGCAAGACCTGGCTCGCCGTCGGCCACGCGGTCTCGCTCCTGGAGCAGGGGCATGTCGAGCGCCTGATCCTGTCGCGCCCGGCGGTCGAGGCCGGAGAGCGGCTCGGCTTCCTGCCCGGCGACATGCGCGAGAAGGTCGACCCGTACCTGCGCCCGATCTACGACGCCCTCTACGACTTCATGGAGGCGCGCCACGTCGATCGCGGCCTGCAGACCGGGCAGATCGAGATCGCGCCGCTTGCCTTCATGCGCGGGCGCACGCTGACGAATGCCGTGGTGTTGCTCGACGAGGCGCAGAACACGACCTCGATGCAGATGAAGATGTTCCTGACGCGGCTCGGCGAGAATTCGCGCATGATCATCACCGGCGATCCGAGCCAGATCGACCTGCCGCCCGGCCAGCGCTCCGGCCTCGTCGAGGCGGTCTCGATCCTCGACGGCGTCGAGGGGATCGGCCGCGTCACCTTCAAGGACGTGGACGTGGTCCGCCACGACCTCGTCCGCCGCATCGTCACGGCCTACGAGCGGGCCTCCCACGGCGATGCGGAGGCCGACCGCAACCCGAACCCGCGCCGCCGGCCGCTTGCCTGACCATGCCCCTCGACATCGACGTCGCCGTGGAGGATCCGCGCTGGGAAGGGGTCTCGCCCGACCTCGAGGCGCTGGTGATCCGCGCGGTCGAGGCGGGGTACGCCGCCGCACCCGAGGCGCCCGCGGGGCCGGCCGAGATCAGCGTGCTGCTGACCGACGACGCCTCCGTGCAGGCGCTCAACCGGACGTGGCGGGGCAAGGACAAGCCGACCAACGTCCTGTCCTTCCCGGCCCCGCCGCAGCCCGTCGTCGCCGGGATGGCGGCGCCGCTCGGCGACGTCGTCCTTGCGTATGACACGATGCTGCGCGAGAGTGCCGAGCAGTCGAAGCCGCTCGCCGATCATCTCGCGCACCTGCTCGTTCATGGCACGCTGCACCTTCTCGGCCAGGACCATGAGACCGGCGAGGCCGAGGCCGATGCGATGGAAGCCCTCGAAGTGGCGGCCCTGCGCACCCTCGGCGTGCCCGACCCCTACGCCGATTGAGGCGGACGCCCGGCGCCTATCCCAGACCCGAGAGACATGACGAACGATCGAAGTCGCGGCGCGGCCCAGGCCGCGCTCCCCTCCGCGGACGGTGAGGCCGGCTCCCGCGAGCCCTGGTACGACCGCCTGCTCCAGGCCCTGCACTTGAAGCCGCGCGATTCCCTGCGCGACGACATCGAGGGCGCCCTGTCCGAGCCCGACAACGGCGAGAACGCCTTCTCGCCCCTGGAACGGGCCATGCTCAAGAACGTGCTCGGCCTGCACAAGGTGCGCGTCGACGACGTGATGATCCCGCGGGCGGACATCGTCGCGGTCTCGATCGAGACGAGCCTCGGCGACCTGCTCAAGCTGTTCCGCACGGCCGGCCATTCGCGCCTGCCCGTCTACGGCGAGACCCTCGACGATCCCCGCGGCATGGTCCACATCCGCGACTTCGTCGACCATATCGCCGCCCGCGCCGAGGCCGGGACTCGCCGCGCGGCGGCGAGTGCCGCGATTCCCGAGCCCGTCGTCGCCGAGGAGAAGCCCGCCCCCCGCGGCCGGCGCAACGGCGGCGCGCGGACGCTGCGCTCCCTCAACCTCGCCCATGTCGACCTCTCCGCGACGCTCGCGGCGACGCGCATCCAGCGGCCGGTCCTGTTCGTGCCGCCCTCGATGCCGGCGATCGACCTGCTCGTGCGGATGCAGGCGACGCGCACCCACATGGCCCTCGTCATCGACGAGTACGGCGGCACCGACGGCCTGATCTCGATCGAGGACCTGATCGAGATGGTCGTCGGCGACATCGAGGACGAGCACGACGTGGCCGAGGGCCGGCTCGTGCAGCGGCTCGACGGCGAGGGGGAGGTCTTCGTCGCCGATGCCCGCGCCGGCCTCGCCGAGGTCTCGGAGGCGACCGGCGTCGATCTCGTCGCCGCCGTCGGCGAGATGGCCGAGGAGATCGACACGATCGGCGGCATGATCGTGACGCTCGCGGGTCGCGTGCCCTCGCGCGGCGAATTGATCGCCGGGCCGGGCGACCTCGAATTCGAGGTGCTCGACGCCGACCCGCGCCGCCTCAAGCGCCTGCGCTTCCAGCGCGGGCCGGCCAAGATCGAGGCGGTCGTCCCCCTCGCCCTGCCGCCGCCGAAGCCCGCCCCGAGCGTCGAGACCCACGGCTCGTGACCGCGGGCGAGGCGTATCTCCGGGCGGACCTGCCCGCGCGCGACCATGCGGGCGGCCCCCTCGCCGCCCCGGTTCGCTGGCTGGCGCTCGCCCGCGGCTGGCGCCGGGTCTGCGTCGCGATGCTGGCCGGCGCGCTGGGCGCGCTCGCCATGCCGCCCTTCGGGCTGGTGCCGGCGCTCGTCGTCTCGCTCACCGCCGCGGTCTGGCTGATGGACGGGGCGGCCGCGAGCCGGGCGGGCCTCGCGCGCACGCTCGGGCCCTGCTTCCTCGTCGGCTGGGCCTGGGGCTTCGGCTACCTCACGGCCGGGCTGTGGTGGCTGGGCGCCGCCTTCCTCGTCGAGGCCGACGAGTTCGCCTGGGCGCTGCCGCTGGGCGTCGTCGGCCTGCCCGCCGTGCTCGCCATCTTCTACGGCGCGGGCTTTGCGGCCGCGCGCCTGCTCTGGTCGCGCAAGGCCGGCCGCATCGCCGCGCTCGGCGTCGGCCTCGCCGGGGCCGAATGGCTTCGGGGCCACCTGTTCACGGGCTTTCCCTGGAACACGCTCGGCATGGCGCTCGGCCAGGATCTCTGGCTGATGCAGGCGGCGGCCTATATCGGCCTCTACGGGCTGACGCTCCTCGCGGTCCTGATCTGCGCCGCCCCCGCGACGCTCGCCACCGGCACGCATCCGCGCGCCCGCTACGGCCCCACCGCCGCGGCCGCGATTGGGCTCGCGGCGCTTGCCCTGTGGGGCGCCGAGCGCGTGCCCCCCGCCCCCTCGGCGCCGGTCGCGGGCGTGCGGCTGCGCCTCGTCCAGCCGAACCTGCCCCAGGACGCCAAGTTCCGCCCCGAGAACCGGGAGGACATCGTCGACCGCTACGTCGAGCTGAGCCAGCGCCCGCCCGAGTCCGGCGCGCCGGCGCCGACCCACGTGATCTGGCCCGAATCCGCCTTCCCCTTCCTGATCCAGCGCGATCCCGCCTCGCTCGCCAAGGTCGGCTCCGGCCTGCCGCCGGGCGCCCGCCTCGTCACGGGCGCGGCGCGGGCCGAGGAGCCCCTGCCCGGCGAGCGCCTGCGCTTCTTCAACGCGATCATGACGATCGAGGCGCCCGCCCGCATCAGCGACACCTACGACAAGGTCCACCTCGTGCCCTTCGGCGAGTACCTGCCCGGGCCCCTCGACGCGGCGCTGCGGGCCGTGGGCCTGCGCCAGTTCGTGTCGGTGCCGGGCGGCTTCTCGGCCGGGAGCCGGGAGGGGCAGCGCATCCTCACCGTGCCCGGCCTGCCCCCCGCCGCCGCCACGATCTGCTACGAGGCGATCTTCCCCGGAGGCATCGTGCCCGCCGCCCATCCGGGCGCCGCGGAGCCGGTGCCGGGCCTGATCCTGAACGTCACGAACGACGCGTGGTTCGGCGACACGCCCGGCCCCCGCCAGCACTTCGCGCAGGCGCGGCTGCGCGCCGTCGAGGAGGGCCTGCCCCTGGTGCGCGACGCCAATACCGGCATCTCGGCGGTGGTCGACGCCTATGGGCGCGTCACCGCGAGCCTTCCCCTCGGCCGCGAGGACATCCTCGACGCGGACCTCCCCGCCCCCGTGCCCGGCCGCACCCTCTATGCCCGGCTCGGCGACATCCCCTTCGCCCTGATGCTCGCGGGCGCGCTCCTCTGCGCGCTGGCGGCCTGGCGCCGGGCGTGAGCCCGGGCGAGAGCCGGCCGCCCACCCTCCTCCTCGGGGCCGGCCTCCTCCTCGTCGCGTTCAACCTGCGCCCGGCCCTGACCACGGTCGGGCCGCTGCTCGCCGGCATCCGCGCCGAGACGGGGCTCGGCGCGGCGGGTGCCGCGTTCCTCACCACCCTGCCGGTCCTGTTCCTGGGGCTCGCCAGCGCGCTCGGGCCGGCGATCAGCCGCCGCCTCGGCCCCGACCGCGGCGTGCTGCTGGCGATCCTCGTCGTGGCGGCGGGCCTGGCCCTGCGGGCGCTCGGCGGCCTCCTCCCCCTGTTCCTCGGCGCCTGCGTCTCGGCCGCCGGGATCGGCCTCGCGGGCGGCCTGCTGCCGGGCCTCGTCAAGCGCGACTTCCCCGGCCATGTCGGGCTGGTGACGGGCCTCTACACCATGACGCTCTGCCTCGGCGCCGCGGCGGGCTCGGGGCTCACCGTGCCGCTCCTCGACATCCTGCCCGGCGGCTGGGCGATGGCGCTCGCGGCCTGGGCGGTCCCGGCGCTCCTCGCGAGCCTCGCCTGGGCGCCGCTGGCGCTGGCCCGCACGCACGGCGCCGCCTCCGCAGCCGGCGGCGCGATGATCCAGGGAATCGCCCGGCACCGCCTCGCCTGGCAGGTGACGGGCTTCATGGGCCTGCAATCCTCGCTCGCCTACATCGCCTTCGCGTGGCTGCCGAGCGTGCTGCTGGACCGCGGGCTCGGGCCGGCCGAGGCAGGCTTCGTCGCCTCGCTGATGAGCCTGGGGCAGGCGCCGAGCGCCCTCCTCGTGCCGACACTCGCCGCGCGGGCTCGGGAGCAGCGCGCCTTCGTCGCCGCCCTCGTGAGCCTGACGCTCGGCGCCTTCCTCGGCATCCTGCTCGCCCCGGTCGCGCTCGTCGCGCCCCTCGCCGTCGCCCTCGGCTTCGGCCTCGGCGGCACGTTCGGCCTGGGGCTCACCCTCATCGTGCTGCGCGCCCGCGATCCCGGCAGCGCCGCCGCGCTCTCGGCGCTGGCGCAGGGCGTCGGCTACGCCATCGCGGCGCTCGGCCCCTTCGGCTTCGGCCTCGCCCACGAGGCGGGCGGCTGGAACCTGTCGGCGTGCGTCTTCGCCACCTTCGCCCTCGGCGCCCTGCTGTTCGGCCTGCACGCGGGCAAGGCCCGGACGATCGCCGCGGGCTGAGGCCCGCTCGCGGCCCTCAATCGACCTCGCTCCAGCCCCCGAACCCTTCCAGCGGCTCCTGGTCGTAGCGGCGCATCAGCCGCTCCATCGCCGCCTCGTCCGCGAGCCTGTTCTCGGCCGCGAGCTTGGCGAGCCCCTCGAAGAAGCCCTCCCGCTCCAGGGCGGGCGTGAAGCTCAGGGTGAAGCGCACGGCCGCCTCCGAGCGGTTGGCGAAGGCGTGGGGCTGCCCGGGCGGGATCAGCACGAAGTCGCCGGGCCCGAGATCGACGTCCCGGCCGTCGATGCGCATGGCGAGCGTGCCCGCATGCACCTCGAAGGTCTCGGTGAGCCGGGCATGCCGGTGCAGGCCCGCGCCCGGGGACTGCGCCGCGAGCGTGACGCCGTAGATCCCCATCGCGTCGTGGGTCGAGCCGCTGCGGGCGAGATAGGTGATCTCCATCCCGTTGATGCAGACATGCGCGCCCTCCCCGGCCCTGAGGATCTGGCCCATGGCATCTCTCCCGGATCGATGGCCGGCCCCGGCGGGGCCCTCCCGCCCCATGTGCGCATCGGCCTGCCAAACGAAAACCCCGCCCGGTCGGGGACCGGGCGGGGCGTGAATCGTCTCGGATCCGGAGTCCGCCTTACTCGGCGGCGACCTTGTGGGCCTGCGAGCCGTCCGTGTAGGTCTCGGCCGTCAGGCGCTTGCCCGGGGCCGCGCGGCCCGGCAGCGGCGGCAGGGCCTTGGCCTTCTCGAGGTCGATCCCGGCGCCTTCCGCGACGCGGCGGCCGTAATCCTCGTCCGCGTGCCAGAAGTGCCAGACCATCCGGAGCTGGATGGGCTCGGGGCACTGCTTCATGTCGGCCACGAGGTTGGCGATCAGGTCCTCGCGCTCCCAATCCTCGAAGGAGCGGTAGCGGATTCCGGCCTGGGTGTAGTCGTCCTCGGTCCGCGAGGTCTGGTAGCGGCCGAGATTACCGCTCACGGGCTGGTGGTAGTCCTTCGCGGGCTTGGGCGCCTCGCGCAGGCCCTCGGCCAGCGTCGAGGGCTCGTAGTTGATGTGCCGGTTCGGCCCCGTACCGTCGACGCCGTAGGTCATCTGGCCGTCGCGCTGGTTCGAGTAGACCTTCACGCCGGGCTGCGGCGCGTTGATCGGCAGCTGCAGGTAGTTCGCGCCGACGCGGTAGCGCTGCGTGTCCGAGTAGGACAGCGTCCGGCCCTGCAGCATCTTGTCGTCCGAGAAGTCGATGCCGTCGACGAGCACGCCCGTACCGAAGGCCGACTGCTCGACCTCGGCGAAGAAGTTGTCCGGCACGCGGTCGAGCACCATGCGGCCCACCGGCAGCAGCGGGAACTGGTCGACGGGCCACAGCTTGGTGTCGTCGAGCGGGTCGAACGACAGGTGGTCGTTCGGGCCGTCCGGCATGATCTGCACGCAGAATTCCCACTCGGGAAAATTGCCGGCCTTGATGTTGTCGTAGAGGTCCCGCGTCGCGTGGCCGACATCCTTGGCCTGGATCTCGGACGCCTGGGCCGAGGTCAGGTTGCGCACGCCCTGCTTCGGCTCCCAGTGGAACTTGCAGAGCACCGCCTCGCCCTGATCGTTGACGAGCTTGTAGGTGTTGACGCCCGAGCCCTCCATCTCGCGGTAATTCGCGGGGATGCCCCAGGGCGACTTCAGGTGCGTCACCATGTGGATCGATTCGGGGTGCTGGGCCACGAAGTCGAAGAAGCGCCACGCCTCCTGGCGGTTCGTCACCGGGTCCGGCTTGAACGCGTGGATCATGTCCGGGAACTTGATCGCGTCGCGGATGAAGAAGACCTTCAGGTTGTTGCCGACGAGGTCCCAGTTGCCGTCGACGGTCTTGAACTTGACCGCGAAGCCGCGCGGGTCGCGCTCGGTCTCGGGGCTCTCCTTGGCGCCGGCGACGGTGGAGAAGCGCACGAACATCGGCGTCTTCACGCCGGTCTCGGTGAGCACGCGGGCGCGGGTGTACTTGGAGGCCGGCTCGTCGCCGATCTTGCCATAGGCCTCGAAGTAGCCATGGGCGCCGGCGCCGCGGGCGTGGACCACGCGCTCGGGGATCCGCTCGCGGTCGAAATGGGTGATCTTCTCGATGAACTGGTAGTTCTCGAGGGTCGCCGGGCCCCGCTCGCCGACCGTCCGCGTGCTCTGGTTGTCGCGGACCGGATGGCCCTGGCGGGTCGTCAGAATGGGACGTTGGTCGCTCATGCGTCGCGCCTCTCTGGGAATTCGGGTGAGATGTGCAGGATGCCAGGGCAACGCCCGGCAAGCTGGAACTGTTCTGGGCTGCCGTTATGACCGCGGCTTGACCCATTGGCAAATGCATCGTCGCAAAGATCGTGATAGACGGCGTCTATGAATGTCGCCGGCCTGTCCCTTCGCGATCTCGAATACGTGGTGGCGATCGCCGACGAGGGTCATTTCGGCCGGGCGGCCGATCGCTGCAATGTGAGCCAGCCGACCTTGAGCGTTCAGGTCCGCAAGCTGGAGGAGGCCCTGGGCCTCGCCCTGTTCGAGCGCTCGAACCGGCGGGTCCTGCAGACGCCCGCCGGTCAGGTCATCGTGCGGCAGGCCCGGGCGGTGCTGGCGGAGGCGCAGCGCCTGCTGACCCTGGCGAGCGAGGGCCGCGGCGCCCCGCTCACCGGCCGCCTCGTCCTGGCCGCGATCCAGACGCTCGGCCCCTATTTCTTCCCCCTGGTGCTGCGCCTGCTGCGCCAGGAATTCCCCCTCCTCTCGCTGGCACTCAGCGAGGCGCGCACCGCCGAGATCCTCGAGGGCCTGCGGGACGGGCGCATCGACGCCGCCCTCGTCTCCCTGCCGCTGGCCTCGGCCGGGCTCACCGTCTCGCCGCTCTTCGTGGAGCCGTTCTGGCTCGCCTGCCCGGCCGACCACGCGCTTGCCCAGGGGGGCGCTCTGCGGGCCACGGACATCGCGGGGCCGGGCCTGCTGCTCCTCGACGAGGGCAATTGCCTGCGCGACCAGACGGTGGCCGCCTGCGGCGCGGGCAGCGGCGTCGGCCGCCACGCGACGAGCCTCGAGACCCTGCGCTCGATGGTGGCGGCGGGCTCCGGCTACACCCTCCTGCCGGCGCTCGCCGTGCCCGCCGGCCCGGATCCGAGCGGCCTCGTGGTGACGCGGGGCTTCGACGCGGACGGACCCGGCCGCACCATCGCGCTGGCCTGGCGCTCCAGCGACCCCCGCGCCGCCGGCCTCTCGCACCTGGCCGCGTTCTTCAGGGCGCACGCGCCGCCGAGCACGGCAGCCTGCCGGGACGACGAGGGCCTCTCCTAACCGCGGAGCCTTCTCGCCGGTCCATTGGTCGGGGAGACGGCGACGCCGGCCTGTCGAGCACGGGTCCCCTCTCGTTCCGAGAGGGACAGGGTGAGGGGTGCGCCCTATCCGGAGACGTCGCGCCCCTCACCCGGTCGGCTGCGCCGACTCGACCTCTCCCGGCCGGGAGAGGTGATGCGGGCTCGGTTTTGGGAGCGCGGTAGCGACGCCGGACAGGGCTCGGCGGGCGCCGACGCGCGGTCGCCCGGCGGCCTCACACCGTGACAGGCCGGCCATTCCGGTGTAGCGCCGCGCCTCGGTTCGCACGGCGCGCGGGCCCCCAGGAATCATAGCCCCGCCTTGCCCGCACCCCGTTCCCTCGGCCGCAGCCTCGGTCTCTGGGCGCTGCTGATCGCCGCGTCCGGCATCCTCGCCTACGGCCTCGCCCTCGCCCGCTTCCCCGCAGCCCTCTTGCTCGGGCCGATGCTCGCCGCCATCGCCTTCGGCGTGCGCGGTGCCGGAATCACCCTGCCCAAAGCCCCCTTCCAGGCCGCCCAGGCCCTGATCGGCTGCCTCGTCGCCCACGCCGTCAATGCCGAGATCACCGGCACCCTGCTGGATGACGGGTTCCTCATCCTCCTCGTGGTGCTCGTGACCGTGGCGGCGGGCGCGGTGGTCGGAATCGTCCTGACCCGGATGCGGGTCCTGCCCGGCACCACCGCCGCCTGGGGCTCCTCGCCCGGAGGCGCCGCCGCCATGGTGGCCATGGCCGAGGAATACGGCTCCGACCCGCGCCTCGTCGCCTTCATGCAATACGTGCGGGTCGCGGCCGTCGTCCTCTCCGCCTCGCTCGTGGCGCGCCTCCTCACCGATGCCGAGTTGCCGGCCGGAGCGGCCCAGGCCGCATCCCCGGCCGCGCCCCTGGGCGCCGTCCTGGCGACGCTCGCCGTCGCCGCCGTCGGCGCGGGCGTCGCGCTGGCTCTGCGCCTGCCGGCGGGCGCCCTCGTCGGCCCGATGCTGCTCGGCTCGGCGCTGCACGCGACGGGGCTCGCCAGCATCAGCCTGCCGCCCTGGCTCCTCGACGGGGCCTACGCCGTGATCGGCTGGTATGTCGGCCTGCGCTTCACCCGCGAGACCCTGGCGGAGACCCTGCACGCCTTCCCCGGCATCGCGGTGGCGACGCTCGCCGTCATCGCCCTCTGCGCCGCCTGGGCCTTCGGCCTGACCCGCATCCTGCCGATCGACTTCCTCACCGCCTTCCTGGCGACGAGCCCGGGCGGGCTCGATTCCGTCGCCATCATCGCGGTGGGGTCCAAGGCCGACGTCTCCTTCGTCCTCGCCGTGCAGACCCTGCGGCTGTTCGTGGTGCTGGTGACCGGGCCGATTCTGGCCAAGTGGATCGCGCGGGCCGCGCCCCCCGATCCGGCTCCGCGGGGGTGAGGCGGTGCGCGCGCTCCTCCTCGCCTTCCTGAATTCCTGGCGCGGCCTCCTGCACGGCGCCCTCACCGAGCGGGCGGTGCGCCAGGAACTCCTGCTCCTCGGCCTCGGCATCCCCGTCGCGCTGGTCCTCGGCCCGAGCCTCTGGGTGCGGGTGGCGCTGGTGGCGAGCCTCCTCCTGATGCTCGCCGCCGAGTTCCTGAACACCGCGATCGAGAAGCTCTGCGACCACCTCCACCCCGACCGGCATCCGCGGATCGGCGCCGTGAAGGATCTCGCGTCGGCGGGCACCTTCCTGGCGCAGGTGATCGCGATCCTCGTGTGGATCGCCGCGCTGATCGATCGCGCGGGCTAAGATGCGGCAGGCGCTCGCTTCTTGCGCCGCGAAGGACTATGTCGCGATCAACGTCCCGACGTCCCGATTCATGATCGCTCCGGCCCGTGACAGATTACATCCGCAAGATCCTCACCGCCCGCGTCTACGACGTCGCGATCGAGTCGCCGCTTGATCCGATGCCGCGCCTCTCGGCCCGCTACGCGCGGCCGATTCTCCTGAAGCGCGAGGACCTGCAGCCGGTCTTCTCGTTCAAGTTGCGCGGCGCCTACAACAAGATGTCGGGCCTCGACGCGGACCAGCTCGCCCGCGGCGTCATCTGCGCCTCGGCCGGCAACCACGCCCAGGGGGTCGCCCTCTCGGCTGCGAAGCTGAACGTCCGGGCCGTCATCGTGATGCCCCGCACCACGCCGGCCATCAAGGTCGATGCCTGCCGGGCCCGCGGCGCCGAGGTCGTGCTGCACGGCGACACCTTCGACGAGGCCCTCACCGAGGCCCGGCGCCGCGAAGCGGAAGAGGGCCTGACCTTCCTGCACCCGTTCGACGACCCCGACGTCATCGCCGGCCAGGGCACGATCGGCATGGAGATCCTGCACCAGCACAGCGGGCCGATCGAGGCGATCTTCGTTCCCATCGGCGGCGGCGGCCTCGCGGCGGGCGTCGCGACCTTCGTGAAGTACCTGCGCCCCGAGACGAAGGTCATCGGCGTCGAGCCGGACGATGCCGCCTGCATGGCGGCGGCGCTCGCCACCGGCGAGCCGACCACGCTCAACAGCGTCGGCCTCTTCGCCGACGGCGTCGCGGTGCGGCGCGCCGGCGAGGAGACCTTCCGCCTCTGCCGGGAGAGCCTCGACGAGGTCATCACGGTGGACACCGACGCCATGTGCGCCGCGGTGAAGGACGTGTTCGACGACACCCGCGCCATCTCCGAGCCCTCGGGCGCGCTGGCGCTGGCCGGCGCCAAGCTCTACGCCGAGCGCGAGGGCGGGGCCGGCACGCTGGTGGCCGTCTCCAGCGGCGCCAACCTCAATTTCGATCGTCTGCGCCACATCGCCGAGCGGGCCGAGATCGGCGAGCAGCGGGAGGTCCTCCTCGGCGTCACGATCCCGGAGAGGCCGGGCGCCTACCGCGCCTTCATCGGCACGCTCGGTCCCCGCGCCATCACCGAGTTCAACTACCGCTACGCAAAGGACGCGGACGCGCAGATCTTCGTCGGCGTGAACCTCGCCGGGGGCCTGCCCGAGAAGCGGGCCCTCATCACGTCGCTGCGCGAGGCCGGCTACGCCGTGCTCGACATGAGCGACAACGAGATGGCCAAGGTCCATATCCGCTACATGGTGGGCGGCCGCGCCACGGGGCTCGCGGACGAGCGCCTCTACCGCTTCCAGTTCCCGGAGCGCCCGGGCGCGCTGCTGCGCTTCCTCGACGGGCTCGGCGAGGGCTTCAACATCACGCTGTTCCACTACCGCAACCACGGTGCCGATTACGGTCGCGTGCTCGCGGGCATCGCGGTGCCTCCCTCCGAGCGCGAACGCTTCCAGAAGGCGGTGGACGAGCTCGGCTTCCCCTGCACCGACGAGACCGACAACCCGGCCTACCGGCTCTTCCTCGACAATGGCGGGAAGGCCGCAGCCTAGCGATTACAGGAAGACGGCCCGGAGGCGGGACCGGGCCGCCGCGCCACATCGGGCGCCCCGGCGGCCGGTGGAATCCGGGTCAGGCCGGCCCGAGCGCGGCCTTCTCGACCTCGTAGGCCGCGCGCACAGTGGCGATGCCGTAGGTGCGCTCCAGGCGCCGCACGGTGAAATGCCCCCGCGCCGTCGACTGGAAATGATTCATGAAGGCCGTGTTGACGGCGGCGCCGCCGACGGCCCCGAGGATCGGCACGGCCTGCGCCGCCACCTTCTGCGAGACGATGACGCCGAAGCGCGCGGCGATCTGCGCGGAGAAGCGGATCAGAGCCGGCGCCGTCTCGTCGACGAGGGCGCGGCTTCCGGCGTAGCGGGCCGCCTCGCTGAGCGTCTTGGCGAGCGCCGCCCGCACGGCGAAGTAGCCGCTCTCGGCCAAGCCCGTCTCGCCGCCACGGCCGCCGAGGGCGAAGACCTGGACGCAGGCGAGCGCCCCTTCCGGGGTCGCGATGTCCTCCCCCTCCTCGCGGGCGATCTCGGCGATCGAGCGCAGCATCAGCGTGGTCGAGAGCGGCAGCTCGACCGCGAGCGTCGCGAGGCCGAAGGCGCCGCCGATCGCGCCCGAGACGGCGGCGAGCGCCTTGTGGGTGGCCTCGCTGGAGCCGAGGAGCCGCCCCATCAGCCCCTCGCGCGGGAGCGCGACGGGCGCGACCTCCCGGCCCTCCGCGACGACGGCCTTCTTGGGCAGCGTGGCGAGCGCCACGCGCAACGCGCCGCGCATCGCCGTCTCGGTCGAGCGCGCGACGGCATCCGTCACCGGAGCCGGGAGGGAGCGCCCGATGATGTCGAGGGGGGCGCCGGCCGCCGCCGAGAGGCGGGCGGCGAGGCCGGGCCGCTCCAGGGCACGCACCGCCCGGCGCAGCGCGGCGAGATCCTCGTCGCTGAGCGCGCGCGGCTGGGCATCGACCGGGGTGGGCAGGGTCTCGCCGGCGAGGGTGATGTCGCTCACGTCTGAGGTCCCTTGTCTGGTGTCGGGGAGGTGGGTCTCGCGGAAAGTCCGGTCAAGGCAAGCGCCGGGCCCTTCCCTTGGTTCCGGGACCGGGACCCGCCGCTCACGCCTTCGCGGCGATGACCTCCTCTTCGGGCAGCGGGGCGGGCTCCGCCTCGTCGTCGGCGCCCTCCCGTAGGGCGATCAGGGCGAGGCAGAGAAGAGCGACCGGGATGCCGATCGCCGCCGAGGCCGCGAAGAAGGTCGGGTAACCCATCGCGTCGACCATGAAGCCGGAGAACCCGCCGACGAACTTGCCGGGCAGCGCGTAGAGCGAGGAGAGCAGCGCGTACTGCGTCGCCACGAAGGCCGGGGAGGTGAGGCTCGACATGTAGGCGATGAGCGCCGTGCCGGCGAAATTGCCCGCGAAATTGTCGATCGAGATGCTCGCGACGAAGAGCCAGGTGTCGTGCCCCGAGACCGCGAGCCACGAGAACATCAGGTTCGAGGCGGCCGCGACGATGCCGCCGAACAGGAGCGAGGCCTGCAGCCCGAAGCGGATCACCGCGAAGCCGCCTGCCAAGGCCCCCACGATCCCGACAATCACGCCGTAGACCTTGGTGACGTTGGCGATCTCGGTGAGCGAGAACCCCTGCTCGATGTAGAAGGGCTGGGCCATCACGCCGGAGATGATGTCGGGCAAGCGGTAGAGCATGATCAGGGACAGGATCAGGATCAGCCGCGCCCCCTTGCGGCGGATCAGGTCGCCGAAGGGCTCGACGACGGCGATCTGGAGGGTGCGGCCCACGGAACGGTGCTCGTCCGGCACCGGGACCGGATCCTGGCGCGGCGCGAGCAGCGCGGCGACGATGCCGACGAGCATCAGCAGCGCCATCGCCCCGTAGGCCAGCGACCAGCCCGCCCCTTGGGCGATGTAGAGGGCGCCCGCCCCCGCGAAGGCCCGCGCCACCGCGTAGCCGAGCTGGTAGGCGGCGAGCATCATGCCCTGCCGCTCGGTCGGGGCGGCGTCGATGCGCCAGGAATCGACGACGATGTCCTGCGTCGCCGAGGCGAAGGCGGTGATGAGCGCGCAGATCACCATGAAGCTGAGGGAGGCCGACGGGTCGCCCTGGCTCATGCCGACGAGACCCGCCGCTACCGCGACCTGGGAGAGCAGCATCCAGGCCCGGCGCCGCCCCAGGAGGCGCGCCAGCACCGGGAGGTCGAGCCGGTCGATCACCGGCGCCCAGATGAACTTCAGCGAGTAGGCGAACGAGACGTAGGACAGGAGCCCGATGCTGGTGCGCTGGATTCCGGCGGTGGCGAGCCACGCCGAGAGCGTGGAGAAGACGAGCAGGATCGGCAGGCCGCAGGCGAAGCCGAGGGCCAGCATCAGGGCGATCCGCGAATCCTCCAGGATGTCGCGCATCCGGAGCCGCGGGCGGGCCGCTTTCGCAGAGGCGGACGGGCGCTCGAGCTTGGCGGGCATGGCGGTGGAACTCCTCGGGCTCGCGGCCTCTTGTTCAGCAAAAATCGTGGCAGCCTTGCGCTCACCCGCGAGGCGCGGACGCCGAATCGCGAGATCTCAGGCGTGGGGGGAAGATGGTCGACGATTTCTTAACGTGCTCGCCCCAACTTGGCGGTGGACAAGGCGGCGCAGGCGGGAACCGCGGCCCCAGCTTCCTGTTCGGAACCCAGGGTGCTTCGGGCACCCCGTGTGCACGCTCGGTCCGGCCCGCGTTCCTGGGCCGCGACGAGGATCGGCGGTCGGCGATGGCATGACGGACGACGACAGATCGGCCCTCGACGCATTCAGTCTCGCGGACGGCATCTTCGCGGCCGCCTTCAGCGCCAGCCCGACGCCGATGGTGGTCACCGACGCGCGCCAGCCCGACAACCCGATCGTCTGGGCGAACACCGCCTTCGTCGCTTTGACCGGCTACGGCCTCGATGAACTGCGCGGGCATAATTGCCGGATGCTGCAGGGACCCGATTCCGATCCCGCCGAGATCCGTCGCATCGGCGGGGCGATCGCCGCCGCGCGGACAATCGAGTGCGAGCTGTTCAACTATCGCAAGGACGGGACGCCGTTCTGGAACGCGATGACCATCGCGCCGGTTCGCGACGCCTCCGGCGAACTCGCGTATTTCTTCGCCGCCCAGGCCGACATGACCGACAAGCGCCGTTTCGAGATGGCGATGCGCGGCACGAACGACGAGCTCGAGCGACAGGTCGACGCCCGAACCGCCGACCTGCAATCGGCCCTGGAGCAGAAGACCGCCCTCCTCCACGAAGTCGACCACCGGGTGAAGAACAACCTCCAGGTGATATCCTCGCTCATGCTGCTCAAGGCCCGGCGCACGCCGGAAGGCGAGGCCAGGGACGCGCTGCAGAGCATGGCCGAACGTGTCGGCGCCCTCTCGACGGCCCACCGCATGCTGTACTCGGCCGGCGACGTCTCGCGCTTCAACCTGCAGGACTTCGCCGCCGATCTCCTGGCCGATCTGAGCGTGGGCCTCGAGGAGGATCGGACGAGGCTCGAATCGGAGGTCGATCCGATCGCGGTCTCCGCCGCGATGGCGGCGCCTCTGGCCCTGATGATTCACGAACTCGCCACCAATGCGGTTCGCCACGCGTTCCCGGGCGGCCGGGCCGGCCGGATTTCCGTGACGGCGCGCAGGGACGGGGAGGCCCTTCATCTCGTCATCGAGGACGACGGCGTCGGCATGAGCGCGACCGGGACGAACCCGGCGGGATTCGGCCGCAGCCTCGCCGAGATGGTGGTGCGCCAGCTTCGGGGCACGATCCGCTGGGACGACGCGTCGCCCGGGACCCGCGTCGACATCAGCGTTCCGCTGGAGAGCGGGATCTAGCGGGTTTCCGAGCGGGGCGGCCTCCCGTTCGCTCGAAAATCATGCGCTGCATCGAAAGGTTGGAGCGTGGTCCAGGGAACATGAAACATGCTCTCGGGACGACGTGCGTTTTTGGTTTGCAGGCCGCCGGGACGATCCCCCGAGACGTTCGGTCCGGCGCAACACGATCGGGAGACGGCATGACCGTGGCGCCGGCGATGCGCATCCTCGTCGTCGAGGACGAGGTGCTCATTGCGCTCGAACTCGAATACCTGCTGCAGGATCTCGGTTACGAGACGGTCGGCGTCGCCGGAAGTTCGGCTGAGGCCATCGCGCTCGGACGCTCGACGAGCCCGGACGTCGCGCTCGTGGACATCCATCTGGTCGACGGGCCGACCGGCGTCGACGTCGCCCGGGCGCTCAGCGCCGACCCGCGCACGACGGTCGTGTTCATGACGGCCAACAGCAAGCGCATCCCTGAGGATTTCGCGGGCGCCTTCGGGGTGATCGCCAAGCCCTATTCCGAGCGCGTCGTGGCCAGTGCCCTCACCTACGTCGCCGAGCGCAGGGCCGGGGCCGGGCCCGGCGCAGCCCCGGACGGTTTGAGCCTCGCCCCGAATGCCTGAGTCGGCTCAGCGCCGCGCTGCACGCTCCCGCTTCAGGCCGTAGAGCGCTTCAAGCGCCTCGCGCGGTGTCATCGCGTCGGGATCGATCGCGTCGAGCATCTCGCCGAGAGCGTCGTCCGCGACCGGTGCCGGAGGCTCCGGCGGCGGAGGCGGGCTGAGGCTCGCGAACAGCGGCAGATCGTCGATGCGGGGGCGGCCCGGCCGGTCGCGCTCAGCCTTCTCCAAGCCCTTGAGGATGGCACCGGCACGGGCGATCACCCCCGGCGGCAGACCGGCGAGGCGGGCGACCTGCAACCCATAGGAGCGTTCAGCCACGCCCGGCACCACCTCGTGGAGGAAGACGACCTCGCCCCGGTGCTCGGTCACCCTCAAGGTCGCGTTGTCGAGCCGCGCGAGGCGTTGGCTCAGGGCGGTCAGCTCGTGGAAATGGGTGGCGAAGAGGGACCGGCAGGCATTCGCCTCGTGCAGGTGTTCCAGGCAGGCCCAAGCGATCGAGAGTCCATCGAAGGTCGCGGTGCCGCGCCCGATCTCGTCGAGGATCACGAGGGAGCGGCGGCTCGCCTGGTTCAGGATCGCCGCCGTCTCCACCATCTCGACCATGAAGGTCGATTGGCCGCGGGCGAGGTCGTCGGCGGCGCCGACGCGCGAGAACAGACGGTCGACGAGTCCGATATGGGCGCGCGCGGCCGGCACGAAGGCGCCCATCTGCGCCAGCACGGCGATGAGGGCGTTCTGGCGCAGGAAGGTCGATTTGCCGCCCATATTCGGCCCGGTGATCAGCCGGATGCGGCCCCGCCCCTCGCCCGACAGGTCGCAATCGTTCGCGATGAACGGCTCACCCGTGCGCCGCAACGCCGCCTCGACCACGGGATGGCGACCGCCGTCGACGGCGAAGGCGAGGCTGTCGTCCACGTGCGGCCGCGCCCAGCTCTGCTCGACCGCGAGTTCCGCGTGGCTTCCCGCCACGTCGAGCCCGGCGAGCGCCTCCGCGACCTGTGCCACGGTCTCCGTCTGGGCGAGCACCCGGGCCGCGAGATCCTCGAACACCGCGCCTTCGAGCGCGAGGGTGCGGTCGGAGGCGCCCGAGATCTTCGTTTCCAGCTCGCCCAACTCGACGCTCGTGAAGCGCATCGCGTCGACCATGGTCTGGCGATGCACGAAGGTCTCGCGCATCAGCCCCTTCAGGCAGGACTCGCCCACGGCCTGCGGCACCTCGATGTAGTAGCCGAGAACGTTGTTGTGCTTGATCCGCAGCGTGCGGCAGCCGGTCTCCTCGGCGTAGCGGGCCTGGAGCGCGGCGATCACCTTTCGCGAATCGTGGCCGAGGAGGCGGGCCTCGTCGATCTCCGGGTGATAGCCCGCGCGCACGAAATTGCCGTCGCGCCGGTTGAGCGGAAGCTCGTCGGCGAGCGCGGCCCTCAGAGTCCCGACGAGATCGGCATTGGCTTCCGCCAAGTGCCTGGCGAGGCGCCCGAGGCCGTCCGGCAGCGCCTCGACCTCGTCGAGCCGCCCGGCGATGATGCCGGCCGCGTCGAGCCCGTCGCGGATCGCGGCGAGGTCGCGAGGGCCGCCGCGCCCGAGGCCGAGGCGCGAGAGGGCGCGGGCGAGGTCGGGCGCGCGGGCGAGCGCGTCGCGCAGGGCTCGGCGCAGCACGTGATCCTCGGCGAGGAAGGCGACCGCCTCCTGGCGCCGCACGATCGCCTTCAGGTTCATCAGCGGCCCGGCGAGATGCTCTGAAAGGAGCCGCGCCCCACTCGCCGAGACGGTGCGGTCGATCGCGTCGAGAAGGCTGCCTGTCCGCTCGCCCGAGAGTGTCCGGGTGAGTTCGAGGTTGGCCCGCGTCGCCGCGTCGATCGAGAGGGTGGCGCCGCTCGCCTCGCGGGCGGGAGGGCTCAGGGGCGGGCGCGCCCCGATCTGGGTGCGCTCGATGTAGAGAAGGGCAGCGCCCGCGGCCGCGATCTCGGCCCGGGAGAAGCTGCCGAAACCCTCGAGCGTCGAGACGCCGAACTGCTCCTTGATGCGCCGCTCGGCGGAGGCCGGCTCGAGCTCGGCCTGCGCCAGCGGCGTTACCGGCGCCGTCACGTCCTGCCAGAGCCGCGCGAGGCCGGGATCGGCGTGGATCGTCTCCGACAGGACGATCTCGCGCGGGTCGTGGCGGGCGATGGCGCCGGCAAGCTCCGCGCCAGCCACCTCGCTCAGGGAGAAGCGCCCCGTCGAGATGTCGAGCGCCGCGAGCCCGTAGGCGAAGGAATTCTCCGAGAGCTTGCGGCGGCCGACGGCGAGAAGGAGGTTCGCACGGCCCGGGTCGAGGAGCCGGTCCTCCGTGATGGTGCCGGGGGTGACGAGGCGCACGACCTCACGGCGCACCACGGATTTCGGTCCGCGCTTCTTCGCCTCCGCCGGATCCTCGGTCTGCTCGCAGACCGCGACCCGGTGGCCGAGCGCGATCAGCCGGCTCAGGTAATCGTCGGCCCGGT
The DNA here is from genome assembly GCF_004348265.1 of Methylobacterium segetis. Taxonomy (GTDB): domain Bacteria; phylum Pseudomonadota; class Alphaproteobacteria; order Rhizobiales; family Beijerinckiaceae; genus Methylobacterium; species Methylobacterium segetis. Next base: position 17,693 of record NZ_SMNT01000007.1, on the reverse strand, counting down.
CGATCGGCACGCCGCACATCGGGATGTCGGCGCCTGCATGCTTGCCGCGCTTCGTGAGCACGATGCCCAGCGCCCGGGATGCGATCTCGGCGTCCTCGAAGAACAGTTCGTAGAAATCGCCCATCCGGTAGAACAGCAGGCAGTCCGGATTGGCGGCCTTGATCTCGATGTACTGGGCCATCATCGGCGTCGCGCCGGCCGCAGCCGCAGACGTGGCGGACGCGCTCACGGCCTCGTCCGCGGGGTGGGCTCTCGCGATCGTTCGGACTGCAGCTTGGGCCATGTCCGCTTCATAGCAGAGCGGGCCGGCCGAATCAGGGCGGCGGATGGTTTCGGCTGGGGAGAAGGGAGCCGACGATGCGCCTCTCCTGTAACCGGGCCGTCGGCCTGGCCGCGAGCGCGATCTTGAACGATTTGTGCACGATCGATAGGCGGCCTCCCGAGGAGGAGCCCATGACCGAGCCGACGAACCCGCAGAAGCGCGCCAAGCGCCCAACCTTCACCGACGACGAGGCCCTGCATTTCCACGCACAGGGGCGGCCGGGCAAGCTGGAGGTCGTCGCCACGAAGCCGATGGCGACGCAGCGCGACCTGTCGCTCGCCTATTCGCCGGGCGTCGCCGTCCCGGTGCTCGCCATCGCCGAGGACCCCTCGCGGGCCTACGACTACACGGCCAAGGGCAACCTCGTCGCGGTGATCTCGAACGGCACCGCGATCCTCGGCCTCGGCAACCGCGGCGCCCTCGCCTCGAAGCCGGTGATGGAAGGCAAGGCAGTGCTCTTCAAGCGCTTCGCCGACATCGATTCGTTCGACCTCGAAGTCGGCACCGAGGATCCGGAGGCCTTCATCAACTGCGTGCGCTACCTCGGGCCGACCTTCGGCGGCATCAACCTGGAGGACATTAAGGCTCCGGAATGTTTCATCATCGAGGACCGGCTGCGGGAAGTGATGGACATCCCGGTCTTCCACGACGATCAGCACGGCACGGCGATCATCGCCACGGCGGGGCTCATCAATGCGCTCCACCTCACGGGCCGCGATATCGCCAGCGCGAAGCTCGTGGTCAACGGCGCGGGGGCTGCCGGCATCGCCTGCATCGAGCTCCTCAAGGCGATGGGCTTCGGGCACGACAACGTCATCCTCTGCGATACCAAGGGGGTCGTCTACGAGGGCCGCACCGAGGGAATGAACCAGTGGAAGTCGGCCCATGCGGTCCGCACCGACAAGCGGACGCTCGCACAGGCGATGGAGGGCGCCGACATCGTCTACGGGCTTTCGGTCAAGGGGGCCTTCTCGGCGGACATGATCCGCTCGATGGCGCCGAACCCGATCATCTTCGCCATGGCGAACCCGGACCCCGAGATCACCGTCGAGGAGGTCGGCCAGATCCGCACCGACGCGATCGTGGCAACCGGCCGCTCGGACTACCCGAACCAGGTCAACAACGTTCTGGGCTTCCCCTACATCTTCAGGGGCGCGCTCGACGTCCATGCCAGCTCGATCAACATGGAAATGAAGATCGCTGCGGCCGAGGCTCTCGCGCATCTCGCCCGTGAGGACGTGCCGGACGAGGTCGCGGCCGCCTATCAGGGCGAGCGCCCGCGCTTCGGGCGGGATTACATCATCCCGGTCCCGTTCGACCCGCGCCTCATCCACACCGTTCCCCCCGCCGTGGCGAAGGCCGCGATGGCGACCGGGGTCGCCCGCAAGCCCATCGAGAACATGGCCGCATACCGCGACCGCCTCTCGGCGCGCCGGGATCCCGTCGCGGGCATCCTCAACCGGGTCTTCGAGGAAGTGCGCAAGGCTCCGAAGCGCGTCGTCTTCGCGGAGGGGGAGGAAGGGCTCGTGATCCGAGCGGCGCTGACCTTCGCCGACCAGGGCCTCGGGACCGCGATCCTGGTCGGGCGCGAGGATCGTGTCACGGCCAACGCGGCCGCGATGGGGATCGATCTGTCGCGGCGCGACACCATCGAGATCCACAACGCGGCGCTCTCCCACCGCAACGCCGAGTACGCGCAGGCCCTCTACGGACGGATGCAGCGCCACGGCTACCTGTTCCGCGACTGCCAGCGCCTGATCAATCAGGACCGCAACCACTTCGCGGCGACGATGGTGGCCCTCGGCGACGCCGATGCGATGGTGACGGGCGTGACCCGCAACTACTCGATCGCGCTGGAGGACGTGCGCCGCGTCATCGACGAGAAGCCGGGCCACCGGCTGATCGGCCTCTCGGTCTGCCTCGCCCGCGGCCGCACCGTGATGGTCGCCGACACGGCGATCACCGAGATGCCCTCGGCCGAGGAACTCGCCGAGATCGCCATCGAGGCGGCCGGCGCTGCGCGTCGGCTCGGCACCGAACCGCGGGTGGCGCTGCTCTCCTTCTCGACCTTCGGTCATCCGCGCGGGGAGCGCATGGAGAAGGTGCGGGAGGCCGTGCGCATCCTCGACCGGCGCGGCGTCGATTTCGTCTACGAGGGCGAGATGGCGGCGGATGTGGCGCTCGATAAGGAACTGATGGCCCAGTACCCGTTCAGCCGCCTCAGGGAGCCGGCGAACGTGCTGGTGATGCCCGCGTTCCATTCCGCCGCGATCTCGACCAAGATGCTCCAGGAACTCGGTGGCGCCATGGTGCTCGGCCCCCTTCTCGTCGGCCTCGACAAGGCGGTGCAGATCGTGCCCCTCGGCGCGACCGATGCCGACCTCGTCAACATGGCCGCCCTTGCCGCCTTCGACATCGGGGTCTGATCAGCCGAGACAGGGCCGGCGCGGGACGCCGGCCCTTCGAACCGACGGGCTTTGTCGACCGCTCAGTAGCGCGGGCCGCCCGAGGTGGTGCCGCGCTGCTGCATGTAGCCGGGCCGCTCGGGGTTGCGGGCGTTCGGATCGCCGTAGCGCATGCGGTGCCGGTTGACCTGCCGGCGGTACATCCGGTGATGCTTCTTCCAATGATGATACCGGCTGTGGGCGACCGTCTCCGTCGCCGGTTCGCCGGCGACGAGCCCGGAGGCGGGCATGCCGGGCGCCGCGGAGGCGGCGGTGAGGCCGAGGCCGCCGAGCATCACGCCGGCCGCGAGGGTGAGAGCAAGCTTCGTCATCAAGTCCTATCCGTTAGCGCACGCCCGCGGCGCATCGACCCGACAAGCTGTCTCGACTATTTAGGTTCCGGATAGAACTGAGTTTTAGGGGGAATATACGCTTTTCATGACAGAGGAATATAAATTCCTCTCGGACGTGGCGTGGATCTACAAGTACAAACGTGCATAGTCATAAAGCCCCTCTATTTCTGGTTGCAAAACGTGCCCTGCGGCCGCATGCGCTGGCGTGATGCCCGTCTCTGCAACCTTCGCCGCCGCGCCCTTGCCGATCGACGCCGTGCTGCCCGCCCTGACGGGGGCGCTGCGCGGCCGGAACGCGGCCGTGCTCGTCGCTCCGCCCGGAGCCGGCAAGACCACGCGGGTGCCTCTCGCCCTCCTCGACGAGCCGTGGCTCGCAGGGCGGAAGATCGTGCTCTTGGAGCCGCGTCGCCTCGCGGCCCGCGGGGCGGCGGAGCGGATGGCGTCGACGCTCGGCGAGCGCGTCGGGGACACGGTGGGCTTGCGGGTGCGGCTCGGCTCGAAGATCTCGGCCCGCACCCGCATCGAGGTCGTCACGGAAGGTGTTTTCACGCGCATGATCCTCGACGATCCGGAATTGTCCGGTGTCGGCGCGGTACTGTTCGACGAGTTCCACGAGCGATCGCTCGACGCCGATCTCGGGCTTGCCCTCGCCATCGACGCGCAGGGGGGGCTCCGTGAGGATCTCCGTCTCCTCGTGATGTCGGCGACCCTCGACGGCGCGCGCGTGTCCCGCCTCATCGGCGAGGCGCCGATCCTCGAATCGGAGGGCCGCGCGTATCCCGTCGAGACCCGTTACGCCGATCGCGATCCGAACCGCCGGATCGAGGACGCCATGACGGACGCCATCCTGCGGGCGCTTCGCGCCGATCCCGGCTCCATCCTCGCCTTCCTGCCCGGCCAGGGGGAGATCCGTCGGGTTGCCGAGGCGCTCGCCGGCCGCGTCGGGGCCGAGACCGAGATCGCGCCCCTCTACGGCGCCCTCACCCAGGCCGAGCAGGACCGGGCGGTGGCGCCCGCGCCGCCCGGCCGCCGCAAGGTCGTGCTGGCCACCAGCATCGCCGAAACCTCGCTGACCATCGAGGGCGTGAGGATCGTGGTCGATTCCGGCCTGTCGCGGGTTCCCGTCTACGAGCCCGGCATCGGCCTCACCCGTCTCGTCACGGCCCGGGCGTCGCGCGCTTCCGTCGACCAGCGCCGCGGCCGCGCCGGCCGGACCGAGCCCGGCATCTGCTGGCGCCTCTGGTCGGAGGCGGCGACGAACGCCCTCGACCCGTTCGGGCGCCCCGAGATCCTGGCGGCGGACCTTGCCGGCCTCCTCCTCGACTGCGCCGCCTGGGGCGTCGCGGATCCCGCGACCCTCGCCTTCCTCGACCCGCCTCCGGCGCCTGCCCTCAAGGAAGCGCGGGACATGCTGCGCGCCCTCGCCGCAATCGACGACGACGGGCGCCTGACGCCGGTTGGCGCGCGGCTTCGCGCCCTGCCCCTGCCGCCACGCCTCGCTCGAATGGTGGTGAGCGCGGCCGAGGCCAATCCTGCGCAGGCCGCGGCCGATCTCGCCGCGGTTCTCGTCGAGCGCGGCCTCGGCGGAGATGGCACCGACCTCGCGGAGCGGGTCGACCGATTCCACCGAGAGCGGGGCGGACGCGCCGCCGACATGCGGCGCCTCGCCGAGGGTTGGGCCCGGCAGGCGGGCGCCGGATCCCGGGACGGAGCGGCGCCGGGGACGGGAGCGCTCCTGGCGCTGGCCTATCCCGACCGGATCGCCCGCGCCCGCGGCCGGGACGGCGAGTTCGTGATGGTGAACGGCCGGGCTGGGCGCCTCGATCCCGCCGCCTCCCTCGCCCGCGAGCCCTTCATCGTTGTGGCGGATCTCGCGGGTGCGGCAGCCAATGCGCGCATCCTGTCCGCGGCCGCGATCGACGCCGATACGATCGAGACGCTGTTCGCCGATCGGATCGAGGCCTCAACGAACGTGGTGTTCGATCCCGCCTCGCGTGCCCTGCGTGCGCGCGCAGCCCGGCGTCTCGGTGCGGTCACGCTCGGCGAGCGCACCCTGCCGGTGCCGGCCGACGAGACGAGCGCGGCCATCCTCGCCCGCGGCCTCGGCGAGACCGCACTCGACGCCTTGCCTTGGACGCCGGCACTCCGGCAACTCGTCGCGCGCATCCGCTTTCTGCGCGGTGCCGAGGGCGAAGACTGGCCGGACCTCTCGGACCGGCACCTCGCGCAGAGTGCTGCCGACTGGCTGGCGCCCGCGATCCTCGGGCGGACGAGCCTCGACGCGGTGACGGCCGACGATCTCGGGCGCGCCCTCGACGCGCTCCTGCCCTGGACCCTGCGCGCCCGCCTCGACGCGGAAGCGCCGACCCACGTCACCGTGCCCACGGGTTCACGCGTCCCGATCACCTACGAAGCGGAGGCCGAGCCGGTCCTCGCCGTGCGTGTCCAGGAATTGTTCGGTCTCGACCGGCATCCGGTGATCGGAGGCGGACGCGTTCCCCTCGTCCTGCACCTGCTCTCCCCGGCCTCCCGCCCCATTCAGATTACCCGTGACCTGCCGGGGTTCTGGCGCGGCTCCTGGGCGGCGGTCCGCGCCGAGATGCGCGGGCGATACCCGCGTCACCCCTGGCCGGAGGACCCCTTGAGCGAGGCCCCGACGCGTCGCGCGAAGCCGCGGGGGACCTGAACGCCGCTCGCCCGCCCGGAGATCGCGGCCGGCGCCGGCCGGGCCCGTATCGGTCTCAGTGCGGCCGGCGCCGATCGATCACCTGCTTGGCGGCCTCGAATGCCTCGTCCGCGTCGAGCTCCGTCGTGTCGAGCACCACGGCGTCGGCGGCGGCCTTCAGGGGCGCCGTCGCGCGCGAGGCGTCGCGGGCGTCGCGCGCCTCGATATCGGCGAGGATCACGGCAAGCGTCGTCTCTTCGCCGCGCAGAATCAGCTCGCGGTGGCGGCGGCGGGCGCGCTCAAGGGCCGAGGCCGTGATGAAGAGCTTCACCTGCGCGTCGGGACAGACCACCGTGCCGATGTCGCGTCCGTCTAGTACGGCCCCGACCGCGTTCCCGGCGAAGCGCTGCTGCCAAGCGAGGAGCGCCGCGCGCACGGCCGGCACCGCCGAGATGCGCGAGGCGGCCTCGCCCATGGCGCGCTCGCGAAGTCGCGGATCTGCGAGCCTGTCCGCGATCAGCGAGGCGGCGGCGTGGGCGGCCGCAGCCTCGTCGTCGAGGGCGCGCCCTGCATCGAGCATCGCCAGCGCGACGGCGCGGTAAAGAAGGCCGGTATCGAGGTGGGGCAGCCCGTAATGAGCGGCGAGGCGCTTGGCGAGCGTACCCTTGCCCGACGCGGCCGGCCCGTCGATCGCGATCACCATCGGTCCGCTCACGCCACGACCTCTCCGCGGACCTCGGCCCCGAGCCCCCTCATCGTCGGCAGGAAGCTCGGGAAGCTCGTGGCAATCATGGCACCGTCATCGACCGTTACGGCTTCGCGGGTGGCGAGGCCGAGAACCAGGAAGGCCATGGCGATGCGGTGGTCGAGATGCGTCGCCACCTTGCCGCCGCCCTTCGGGGGGAGGCCGTCGCCGGTGACGATGAGGTCGTCGCCCTCGATCGCGTAGGCAATGCCGTTCTGCGCAAGCCCGTCGGCCACCGCGGCGAGGCGGTCGGATTCCTTCACCCTCAGCTCGTGGAGCCCGTTCATCCGGGTCGGGCCATCGGCAAAGGCCGCCGCCACGGCCAGAATGGGATATTCGTCGATCATCGCGGGCGCGCGCTCGGCCGGCACATCGACGCCCTTCAGGCGGCTCGCGCGCACGCGCAGATCGGCGACCGTCTCGCCGCCCTCCTCGCGCTCGTCGAGCCGCTCGATCTCCGCGCCCATCTCGAGGAGGGTAGTGATGAGGCCGGTCCGCAGCGGGTTCATCATGACGCCGCGGATGGTCACGTCCGAGCCCGGCACGATCAGGGCCGCGACGAGCGGGAAGGCCGCAGACGACGGGTCGGCCGGCACCACGACGTCGGTGCCGCGGAGTGTCGGCTGGCCGGTCAACGCCACGGCGCGCCCATGCCCGCCCGGCCCGTGTGGGGTCACCGCGACCTCGGCCCCGAACAGGCGCAGCATCCGCTCCGTGTGATCGCGCGTGGCCTCGCGCTCGATCACCGTGGTGACGCCCGGCGCGTTGAGGGCGGCGAGCAGCACGGCCGACTTGATCTGCGCCGAGGCTGCGGGCGTCTCGTACGTGATCGGGATCGCCTCGCGCGGGCCGCGCAGGGTCAGTGGCACGCGGCCGCCCTCCGCCTCGCCCAGCACCTCGGTGCCCATGCGCACCAGCGGGTCGAGGATCCGCCGCATCGGCCGCTTCCGCAGCGAAGCGTCGCCGTCGAAGGTGGCGGTCACGGGCTGCCCGCCGACGACGCCCATGATCAGTCGCGAGCCTGTGCCGGCATTGCCGAAATCGAGCGTCTCGGCCGGGTCACTCATGCCGCCGATGCCGACGCCGCGCACGAGCCAGCGTCCCTCGCCGAGGCGCTCCATGCCGGCGCCGAGCGCGCGTGCGGCAGCGGCGGTTCGGAGCACGTCGTCGCCCTCGAGCAGGCCCTCGACGCGTGTCTCGCCGATCGAGAGAAGGCCGAGGATCATCGCCCGATGCGAGATCGACTTGTCGCCCGGCGGCCGGAGCGAGCCCGTCAGGGGCTTGCCCGGAGCGGCGGTGAGGGGCTGTGGCTCGGAATCGTGGGACACGGGTATCGGCCTCGCTGGAGGGCGGTGGCGGGCCGTTATCATGCGCGCCGCCCGGCGTCATCCGGCAGGTTCTGCGCGCGGCTCCGAACAACGCCGGGTCGCTCGCGAAAATCCAGCGAAGCCCCGCGGGCGCCTCGGGAAACGGCCCCATTTGACACGGGCGCGCCGCGCGACTAACGGGGCCCCTCTTCCAGACCCCACCGTCAGAGGTTTTCGCCCGTGGCCAGACCGGAACTCGGCATCAAGCGCCAATGCATGAGCTGCGGCGCGAAATTCTACGATCTCGACCGCGATCCCGCGATCTGCCCGAAATGCGGCACTGTCTATCAGGCCGTCGCCACGAGCCGCGTCGCCGCCCCGGCGCTCGCCGCCCGCTCGACCGACGAGGATGACGACGCGGAAGAGAAGAGCGGCCCGGAGATGGTCTCCCTCGACGAGGTCGAAGCGGCCGAGGACGAAGCCGACACCACGACGGACGACGATTCCAGCGACGACGCGGATGCGGGGGACAGCGACGACGATACGTTCCTCGAGGAGGAGGATACGGGCGATGACGACGTCTCCGACCTGATCGACGGCGACATCGAGAACGACGAGGAGAGCTGAGGCGGGCCGGCCCCGCGCCCCTCTCCCCGCACCCTGAGGCGGCCGGCGAAAAACGGCTCCGCTCGGTGAAAAAAGGGGTTGAGTCCGGGCCGGGAGCCGCCTATAGAACCGGCCTCGCCGGCGGGCTCTACGGACCCGGCGGCGAGACGAACTCCGCGGGCGTTTCCAGCCGCCGCGGTGGATAGAGTGGGGCCTTAGCTCAGCTGGGAGAGCGCTTCCATGGCATGGAAGAGGTCATCGGTTCGATCCCGTTAGGCTCCACCATCCCCTCCTTCTCGACGAATTCCTGAACCTGGATCTTTTCGCCGACAGCTTCTATCGCGGTGCATCATCACCTGCGAAGGTACGCGCGTGAGACGGGCTGCCTATATCCGAGCTGCGATGGCGATGCTTGTTCCGGCCGTTCCCGTCCATGCCGAGGCGCCCGGTGCGTCGTCGGACGAGGTGGTCCGACCCACTCCCGACGCGGCTGAGGCGGCGATCCTGATCGAGACGCTGAAAGCCCGGCTGCTCACCGGTCCGAGCGCCACCTCCGTCCTGGAGGCTTGGTGCGCGGAGCGCGGACTCGCGGCGGAGCCGCGGCTCGTCGCGCGCCGGGAAAGCGGGCCGGAGAAGCCGTTGAGCGCGGCGCAGGCCCGGCGCCTCGACCTCGCGCCCGGCGAGCCCGTGCGCTACCGCCGCGTCAGGCTCACCTGCGGCGAGCACGTGCTCTCCGAGGCCGACAATTGGTACGTACCAGGCCGCCTCACGGCCGCGATGAACGCCCGGCTCGCCGACAGCGACACGCCGTTCGGACGCGTGGTGCGGCCGCTGAGCCCGAGTCGGCGTAATCTGGGGGTCCGCGTGATCTGGCAGGCTGCCTTCGGGCGGGTGCCCGGGCCGGACGAGGCGCTCTTCGCCGTGGAGGCCGTGCTCTCGACCGGCGACGGCGTCCCGTTCTGCGAGGTCGCCGAGACCTACCGGGGTGCCGTCCTCGGACGCCGCTGAGGCATCGGCCTCACCTGCACGTGCATACCGGAAGTCCGAAAACCGTCGCCGAGCCCTCCGCAACGCGATTGCGCCACCGGGCGCCGATCTTGCCGGGGCACTCTTGCCGAAGCCAGACCGGGAACGCTAAAGCTCGACGAAGGTCCATAAGGATACCAACGGGAGGAACCACCATGACGATGCCTCGCGCGCCGCGCCTCATCCCCACCCTCCTGCTCGGTTTCCTTGCTCTCGCACCGGCCGCTCAGGCCGCCCCCGATGCCACCGGCGTCTGGCTGACGGAGACGGGGGATTCGAAGGTGCGGCTCAGCCGCTGCGGCGGCGGCATGTGCGGCACGATCGTCAGCACGTCGGGCAAGGGCATCGACGAGAACAACCCGAACCCCGCGCTGCGCAGCCGCAGCGTCGTGGGCGTTCAGATCGTCAACGCGACGACGCCGACCGCGGACGGCTACGAAGGCACGCTCTACAATCCGAAGGACGGGAAGACCTATTCCGGGAGCCTGAAGGTGACCGGCCCGAGCACCCTCGAGGTCGCAGGCTGCGTGATGAGCGTGTTCTGCAAGCGCCAGACCTGGAAGCGGGTGAACTGAGGCGCCATCACCCACACAAGCAATCGTCGGCCCCGGCTGCGGAAGCCGGGGCCGGGAACCGTCAGGCCGCCGCGGCGAGAGCGTCCGCGATGGCGGCGAGCGCCGCCTCCGCGCCCGCCCCGTTGGGGCCGCCAGCCTGGGCCATGTCCCGGCGTCCGCCGCCGCCCTTTCCGCCGAGGTGACCGGCGCCGGCCCGCACCAACCCGACCGCGTCGTAGCGTTCCGTCAGATCCTCGGTGATGCCGACGACGAGGCCGGCCTTGCCGTCCGCGGCGACGCCGACGATCGCGACGATGCCGGAGCCGAGGCGGCTCTTGCCCTCGTCGGCGAGGCTCTTGAGATCGCGCATCTCGACGCCCTCGACCACGCGGGCCATCAGCTTGACGCCGTTGACCTCGCGGGCCGCATCATCGCCCTGATTGCTGCCGCCCATGGCGAGCTTCTTGCGGGTCTCGGAGAGCTCCCGCTCCAGGCGGCGGCGGTCCTCCATCAGTGCGGAGAGCCGCTCGGCCGCGTCAGCGACCGGCGCCTTCAGGAGGCCGGCCAGCGCACCCAAGGCGCGGCTCTCCTCGGCGCGGTGACGGCGCGCGGCATTGCCCGTCATCGCCTCGATGCGACGGACGCCGGCGCCGACCGCGCTCTCGCCCACCACCGTGATCTGGCCGATGTCGCCGGTGCGGGCGGCGTGCGTGCCGCCGCAGAGCTCGATCGAGAAGTTCGGCAGGCGTCCGCCCTCGGTCTCGATGCCGGCATCGTCCACGGGCCGGCCCATCGAGACCACCCGCACCTCGTCGCCGTACTTCTCGCCGAACAGGGCGCGGGCCCCCGACTCGATCGCCTCGTCGACCGCCATCAGCTTGGTGACGACGGGCGCGTTCTGCAGGAGAACGGCGTTCGCGATATCCTCGACGGCGCGGAGCTCGGCCTCCTCCATCGGCTTCGGATGGCTGAAGTCGAAGCGCAGACGCTCTGGCGAGACGAGCGACCCCTTCTGGGCGACGTGGTCGCCGAGCACTTGGCGCAGCGCCTCGTGCAGCAGATGGGTCGCCGAGTGGTTGGCACGGATCGCGCTGCGCCGGGCGTGCTCCACCTGCAACTCGACGGCCTGACCTAGAGCGAGGCTGCCCTCCTCGACGGTTACGTGGTGGACGAAGAGGTCGCCGAGCTTCTTCTCGGTGCCGGTGACGCGCGCCTTCAGGCCGGCCGCGACGATGAGGCCGGTATCGCCGACTTGGCCGCCCGATTCCGCGTAGAACGGCGTCTGGTTCAGGAGGACGAGACCGCTCTCGCCGGCCTTCAGCGTCTCGATCTCGGCGCCCTCGCGCAGAAGGGCGGTCACGATGCCCTCGGCGGTCTCGGTCTCGTAGCCGAGGAACTCAGTCGCGCCGACCCGCTCCCGGATCGCGAACCAGACCGTTTCGGTCGCGGCCTCACCCGAGCCCGACCAGGCGGCGCGCGCCGCCTGCCGCTGACGCTCCATCGCCGCGTTGAAGGCTGCGGTGTCGACGCCGATGCCGCGGTTCTTGAGGGCGTCCTGCGTCAGGTCGAGGGGGAAGCCGTAGGTGTCGTAGAGGGTGAAGGCCGTCTCGCCCGAGAGGTTCTGGCCTTCCGTCAGATCGCGGCTCTCCGCGTCGAGGATGGCGAGGCCCCGCTCCAGCGTGCGCCGGAACCGCGTCTCCTCAAGCCGCAGCGTCTCGGAGATCAGGCTCTCGGCCCGCATCAGCTCGGTGTAGGTCGGGCCCATCTCGCGCACCAGCGTCGGCACGAGGCGATACATGACCGGCTCGCGGGCGCCGAGGAGCTCGAGATGGCGCATCGCCCGGCGCATGATCCGCCGCAGCACGTAGCCGCGGCCCTCGTTCGAGGGCAGCACCCCGTCCGCGATCAGGAAGGAGGTCGAGCGCAGGTGGTCCGACACGACCTTGTAGGAGGCCGCGGTCTCAGGCGTCGGCGCGCGGCTGACGGCATGGGCCACTGCATCGATCAGGGCGCGGAACAGGTCGGTCTCGTAGATCGTCGGAACGCCTTGGAGGATCGACGCCATGCGCTCCAGGCCCATGCCGGTGTCGATCGAGGGCCGCGGCAGCGGCTGGCGCTCGCCCGGCGTCACCTGATCGTACTGCATGAAGACGAGGTTCCAGAATTCCAGGAACCGGTCGCCGTCCTCGTCGGGGGAGCCGGGCGGGCCGCCCGCGAAGCCCGGCCCGCGGTCGATGAAGATCTCCGAGCAGGGACCGCAGGGGCCGGTATCGCCCATCTGCCAGAAATTGTCGGAGGTGCCGATGCGGATGATCTTGTCGTCCGAGAAGCCGGCGATCTTCCGCCACAGACCGGCCGCCTCGTCGTCGTCCGCGTAGACGGTGACGAGCAGAGTCTCGGGCGAGAGACCGAACTCCTTGGTGATCAGAGTCCAGGCGAGTTCGATCGCCTCGGCTTTGAAGTAGTCTCCGAAGGAGAAATTCCCCAGCATCTCGAAGAAGGTCAGGTGCCGCGCCGTGTAGCCGACATTGTCGAGGTCGTTGTGCTTGCCACCCGCGCGGACACATTTCTGCGCCGTGGTCGCCTTGGTGTAGGGCCGCTTCTCGACGCCCGTGAAGACGTTCTTGAACTGCACCATGCCGGCGTTCGTGAACATCAGCGTCGGGTCGTTCTTCGGCACGAGCGAGGAGGAGGGCAGCACGGCGTGGCCCGCCTTCGCGAAGGTGTCGAGGAAGGTCGACCGGATCTCGTTGACGCCGCTCATCGAAATAGACTCTGTCCTGATCGGATCCTGCGCCACGCGCCTCACGGCGAAGCCTGGCTATCGTTCTTCGTCCTCATAAGGAGAGGCGCGGCGCAAGTCACGGGTGGTTTCTCGCGAGCGGTTTCGTGCCGGGGCTGCCTCGGGCTAGGAACGGCCGAGGTTCCACACATTTCCCGCCGAGGGTCCCGCCCATGCCGATCGAAGTCCGCCTTCTCGCCGTCGCCTGCCTGCTCGGCCTCGTCCACATCGTGGCGGCCTCCGCGAGCGGGCTGAGGCAGCGCGGCGGCCTCGCCTGGGCGGCGAGCAACCGGGAAGGCAAGGCGCCGGAAGTGACCGGCGCGGCCGCGCGTCTCGAGAAAGCGTCCAAGAACTTCTTCGAGACCTTCCCGATCTTCGCCGCCCTCGTCCTCGCCTGCGCCGTCATCGGGCGGCACAACACGGCCGTAATCGCCGGGGCCTACCTCTACGTGATCGGCCGGGCCGCCTACCTGCCCATCTTCGCGTTCGGCATTCCCGTCATGCGCACGCTCGCCTGGGGCGTGTCGATGCTCGGCATCCTGCTGGTGCTCTGGGGCCTGTTTCTCAAGATCCTGCCCTTCGGCGGTTGACGCGAACGTGATGAGGCCCGCCGCGATCTCTCGCGGCGGGCCTCGGGATCCGTCCGGCGTAGCCTGCTGAGATCAGGCCTCGCCCTCGTCGAGATCGTCGGCGGTGGGTGTCGCGTTCTCGAGGATCCGCTCCGCGACCAGGCCGGAATTCTGGCGGATCGACGTCTCGATCTTGGCCGCGATATCCGGATTGTCGCGCAGGAAGCCCTTGGCGTTCTCGCGGCCCTGGCCGAGCCGCTGGCTCGCGTGAGAGAACCACGCGCCCGACTTCTCGACGATGCCGGCCTTCACGCCGAGGTCGATGAGTTCGCCGACCTTCGAAACGCCCTCGCCGAACATGATGTCGAACTCGACCTGCTTGAAGGGCGGCGCGACCTTGTTCTTCACGACCTTCACGCGGACTTGGTTGCCGATCGCCTCGTCGCGGTCCTTCAGCGTCGAGATGCGTCGGATGTCGAGCCGCACCGAGGCGTAGAACTTCAGCGCGTTGCCGCCCGTGGTGGTCTCGGGGCTTCCGTACATCACGCCGATCTTCATCCGGATCTGGTTGATGAAGATGACCATGCAGTTCGAGCGCGAGATCGAGCCCGTCAGCTTGCGCAGGGCCTGGCTCATCAGGCGGGCCTGCAGGCCGGGCTGCGACTCGCCCATCTCACCCTCGATCTCGGCCCGAGGCGTCAGCGCGGCCACGGAATCGACGACGAGCACGTCGATGGCGCCCGAGCGGACGAGGGTGTCGGTGATCTCGAGCGCCTGCTCGCCGGTATCGGGCTGCGAGATCAGGAGGTCGTCGAGGTTCACGCCGAGCTTGCGTGCGTAGACGGGATCGAGGGCGTGCTCCGCGTCGACGAAGGCGCAGACACCGCCCTTCTTCTGGGCCTCGGCGATGGTGTGGAGCGCGAGCGTGGTCTTGCCCGACGATTCAGGGCCGTAGATCTCGATCACGCGCCCGCGCGGCAGGCCGCCGACGCCGAGCGCGATGTCGAGGCCGAGCGAGCCGGTCGAGATGGTCTCGACCTCCTGCACCTTGTCGGTCTTGCCGAGGCGCATGATCGAGCCCTTGCCGAAGGCGCGCTCGATCTGGGACAGCGCGGCGTCGATCGCCTTGGCCTTGTCCTTATCCATGCTCGGAGTGTCCACCACTTTCAGTGCGGCCTGGGCCATGCGTCGGCATCCTTATGCGTGGAAAGGGCGCGGTTCTCAATGCGCCCGGTTGCCGATTTATGTACCTGTTTTGTTCTCATCTCGCAAGGGAGAGCACTTCCGTTCACCCGCATTTCTCACGGTGTTGCGGGAGGTCGGCCTCCCGAGCTGAGACCCGTGCCGGCCTTCACGCCGACATCGTCTTCTTCACGGTCTCGACGAGTTGCTTCAGGCTGAAAGGCTTGGCCAGGAAGTTGAAGGCCTCGCCCTCCGGCAGATTCTTGCGGAAGGCGTCCTCGGCGTAGCCGGAGACGAAGATGACCTTCAGGCCGGGCTTGTGCTTCCGGATCTCTCGCAGCAGGGTCGGCCCGTCCATCTCCGGCATGACGACGTCGGACACGACGAGATCGATCTCACTCGCGCCCTCCTCCACGATCCGCATCGCCTCGGCACCCGAGGCGGCCTCCAGCACCGTGTAGCCGCGGGCCGATAGCGCCCGGCTGTTGACGGCCCGGACGGGGTCCTCGTCCTCGACGAGGAGGATGGTTCCCTGACCGGTGTGGTCGGCGGACGGCTTGCGCACCTCCTTCGGCACCGCCGGCGCGGCCTCGGCCGGCTCGGCCGGTGCCGTTCCGACCGCGTCGGACGTGGCTGCCTGACCCGGCGGAACGAGCTTGGCGGAGGGGCTCGCGATGGCGATCGGCTCCGGGGCCGCCTCCTCGGCGGGCTCGTGGCGCGGCAGGTAGATCCGGAAGGCGGTGCCCTCCCCCACGGTCGACTGGACGTCGATCGTGCCACCGCTCTGTTTGACGATGCCGAACACCGTCGAGAGACCGAGGCCCGTGCCCTTGCCGATGTCCTTCGTCGTGAAGAACGGCTCGAAGATCTTCTCCATCAGCTCGGGCGGAATGCCTTCGCCCGTATCGAGCACCTCGATCAGAACGTGGTCTCCGGCCGGCGCGCCGCCGCGCGCATCCGCTTCGGCCTGACCCGGCACGTTCGCCGTTCGCACGAGCAGGCGGCCGCCATTGGGCATGGCATCGCGGGCGTTGACCGCGAGGTTCACGATCACTTGCTCGAACTGGTTTACGTCGGCCTTGACCGGCCAGATGTCGCGGCCGTGCTTCAATTCGAGGTCGACGCGCTCGCCCAGGAGGCGCTTGAGCAGGAGCGTCAGCTCGGAGAGGGATTCGCCGACATTCATTACCTCGGGCCGCAGGGTCTGGCGGCGGGAGAACGCGAGGAGCTGGCGCACGAGGCCGGCCGCCCGGTTCGCGTTCTGCTTGATCTGCATGATGTCCTGGAAGGCGGGATCGGTCGGCTTGTGACTCGCCAGAAGCAGGTCCGAGTAGCCGATGATCGCCTGGAGGACGTTGTTGAAGTCGTGCGCGATGCCGCCGGCGAGCTGGCCGACCGTGTCCATCTTCTGGGTCTGCGCGACCTGCTGTTCGAGCTGACGCTGAGCGGTGGTGTCGAGGGCGTAGAGGATCACACGCTCGCGATCGGCTTCGTCGAGGCTCTGGTCGGCGGCGGCGCCCTCGCCGCCCGCCGGGCTGAGCCAGACGCGCGCCGACCGATTGCCCGCACCCTGCAGCGCGACCTCGATCGGCTGCACGTCGCTGAGGCCGCTCGCCGCCTTGGCCAGAGCGGCCTCGAGCGCCGCGCGGTCGCGCTCCGTCACGGTCTCGCCCATGCTCGGCTCGGGACCCGCCTCGGCCGCCCCGACCTCGATCGCCTGCCGGGGCATGGCCCCGAAGAGCCTGGCGAAGGAGGCGTTCGCCCGTGCGATCCTGCCCGTCCGGTCGAGGGTCGCGATGGCGATCGGCGAATTGTTGAGGAAGCGGGCGAGCCGCACCTCGGCCGCCCGCTGCGGCTCGTCGAACTCGGCGCCGGCCGAGCGGTTGATGACGAAGGTGCGCGAGGAACCGGGCTTGCCGTCCTTGCCGAAGGCGACCCGGTGATAGAGGCGCGCGGGGAGCGAGTGACCGTTGCGCCGACGCAGGTCGAGATCGAACCGGTCGGTACGAACCTCGCCGGGCATGCCCGCGGCACTCGTCAGGACGTCGGCGCCGGGCGCGATCTCCGACAGGTGGGGACCGCCGGGACCGACGGTGGCGAGGTCGTAGCCGAGCCAGGAGGCAAGCGTCGCGTTCATGTAGACGATCGAGCCGGCCGGATCGATCGAGAGGAAGCCCGCCGGCGCGTGGTCGAGATAGTCGATCGCGTGCTGAAGTTCCTGGAAGACGTTCTCCTGCCGCTCGCGCTCATGCGTGATGTCGCCGACGGTCCACAGGGAGGATTGCCGGCGCGGACGGCTCAACGCCCGGACCGAGATGCGGAACCACGCGAATTCCCGCTCCGCCGTGCCGCTCGGCGGCGGCGCCATCCGGATCTCCTCCGTGTGGCTGCGGCCCTCGCGCGCCGCTTGCGCGAGGCGATAGACGGCCTCCGAGACCTCCGGCGAACCCACGAAGATCCGCTCCACCGAGCGCAGGTTCGAGAAATTGTCGCCGCCGGCGATCCGCAGATACGCCTCGTTGGCGTAGATCAGGCGTCCGCCCTCCTCGACCACCACGGCCGCCTCCGGTGCCGCGTCCACGATCGCCTTGGTGATGTCGTCGCGCGCGCCCTGCCCGCTCAGCTGGATCGCGCCGATGGCGAGCGCGAACAGGAAGAACACGCCGGCCATGGCCAGCAGCGCCAGCAGCCACACGATCAGGGACTGCGCCTGCTCGTTGGCGACGAACGAGAGGCCGATCGCGGCGCCGACGAGCAGGCCCGCCAGGACGAGGAGGAGCCCGACGCGGCCCGGACGCTCGGACCGGTCGATCGAGCCCGACACGGGCGCCGGTGATCCCATCAGCTCAGCCATCAGGCCTCAATCCACCCGTACGCGAACCGGTTACGCCCGAGCCTCCCCGGGCAGCAAGGGATTTGTCTCCGGAAGCTGCGGCGGACTTTCCCGAATAAAGGTGGACAAACAGTGGCTTTTCGGGATCGGCCGGCACGAATCACGTCCATAGCGGATCGGCATCCATCGCGGTCAGGCGGCGCGGCGGCGCAACCTCAGAACGAAGCCGATCACCTCGGCCACGGCCTTGTAGTGCTCGGCCGGGATCTCGTCATCGATGTCCACGGTGGCATGCAGCGCGCGCG
>NZ_SMNT01000006.1 GCF_004348265.1 Methylobacterium segetis | reverse complement strand
CCGCGCGCGCGGGCGCGAGCTCCCTGCGCGGCGCGGCGGCCGGGCGTCGCTCGGCGCGCGGCTCGTCGGCCTCGTCGAAGCGGTCGTGCGGGCGCTCGTCGAGGGCCGCGTCGGCGCCGGCCTCCACGTGGAAATCGAGCAGCGAGATCAGGTCCCGGTCGAAGTCGGCTGGTGAAGTCATGAGGGGAGATGTGGTGTCGCCAAAGCCTGTGGACAACGTGCGCGCGAAGATCTGAGCAATCCCCGCGACGGTTTTGCAAGCCTGTCCATTCGCGCTTGCCTTCCTACCTTGGAACGGGTTGAGAGAGAGCGATCAACGAGACAGGCCGGCTCTGCGCGGATGACGCCGCGGGCACGGCGGCAGGAGGACACGGAATGGCGCTTCCCGAACGCGAGGGTATGGATTTCGACGTGGTGATCGTGGGCGCCGGGCCCGCGGGCCTCGCCGCCGCGATCCGCCTGCGCCAGATCGCCGCCGAGCGCGGCGAGGAGATCAGCGTCGTCGTCGTCGAGAAGGGCTCCGAGGTCGGCGCCCACATCCTGTCCGGCGCGGTCGTCGACCCGCTCGGCCTTGATGCGCTCCTGCCCGAGTGGCGCAGCGACCCCGACCGCCCCCTCAAGACGGCTGTCGAGCGCGACGAGTTCATGTTCCTCACGCGCAACAGCGGCATCGGCCTGCCGAACGTGTTCTTCCCGCGTCTGATGTCGAACCACGGCAACTTCGTCGGCTCGCTCTCGAACGTCGCGAAGTATCTCGGCCGCAAGGCGGAGGAGCTCGGCGTCGAGATCTATCCCGGCTTCCCCGCCTCCGAGGTGCTCTACGATGAGCGCGGCGCCGTCGTCGGCATCGCGACCGGCGATCTCGGCATCGGCCGCTCGGGCGAGCCGCGCGAGGACTTCACCCGCGGCATGGAGCTGCGCGCGAAGTACACGGTCTTCGGCGAGGGCGCGCGCGGCTCGCTGACCAAGGGGCTCGTCGAGAGGTTCGGGCTCAACAAGGGCCGCGACCACCAGAAATACGGGATCGGCGTGAAGGAGCTGTGGCAGCTCGCGCCGGAGAAGTTCCAGCCCGGCCTCGTCCAGCACACGATGGGCTGGCCCCTGCCGAACAAGGCCGGCGGCGGCTCCTGGCTCTACCATTTCGACGACCACCTGCTCTCGGTCGGCTTCGTCACGCACCTGAACTACGAGAACCCCACCCTCTCGCCCTTCGAGGAGTTCCAGCGCTTCAAGACGCACCCGATGATCCGGGACGTGTTCGAGGGCGCCAAGCGCATCGGCTACGGGGCGCGGGCCATCATGGAGGGCGGCTGGCAATCGGTGCCGAAGCTCGTCTTCCCCGGCGGCTGCCTCGTCGGCGATTCCGCGGGCTTCGTGAACGTGCCGCGCATCAAGGGCTCGCACAACGCGGTGCTCTCCGGCATCCAGGCCGCCGACGCCATCGCCGCCGCGCTCGCGGCCGGGCGCCAGGGCGACGAGCTGGCCGAGTACGAGGCCGGCTGGCGCGCCAGCCCGATCGGGCGCGACCTCAAGGCCGTGCGCAACGTCAAGCCGCTCTGGTCGCGCTACGGAACGCTCGTCGGCGTGGGCCTGGGCGGGGTCGACATGTGGGCGACCTCGATCTTCAACGCCTCGCCCTTCGGCACGCTCAAGCACGGCAAGCCGGACCATGCCTGCCTGAAGCCGCTCTCGGAGGTGACGCCGATCGTCTATCCGAAGCCCGACGGCAAGCTGACCTTCGACCGGCTCTCCTCCGTCTACCTCTCGAACACGAACCACGAGGAGGACCAGCCGCCCCACCTCCAGGTTCGGGACATGGGCCTGCAGAAGAGCTCCGAGCACGACGTGTTCGGCGGCCCCTCGGCCCGCTACTGCCCGGCCGGCGTCTACGAGTGGGTGGCGGACGCCTCCGCGAGCGACGGGGTGCGCTACCAGATCAACGCGCAGAACTGCGTGCACTGCAAGACGTGCGACATCAAGGACCCGAACCAGAACATCAACTGGGTCACGCCCGAGGGTCCCGGCGGCCCGAACTACCCCAACCTGTGAGCCGTTCCAAGGACTTCGCCCGCCCCGCCCGCGCGGCTCCGGACGTGCCGCGGGGGCGTCATCCTTTCGCCTTGCGGCCGTGGCGGGAAGAGTCCACTGTCCCCGCCACATCGGCGCCGGCCCGGAAACCGGCCGGCGCGCGCAGGAGCCGTGACTGGTGCCCACACTCGGAAAAGCCGCCCTCCGCACCGCGTCGGTGCTCGCCCTCACGCTGACCGGAAGCCTGCCCCTCGCGGTGACGGCGCTCGCCGCGCAGCCGCGCGAATCCACGCCGCTCTCCGAGTACGAGCCGGCGGAATCGC
The DNA here is from genome assembly GCF_004348265.1 of Methylobacterium segetis. Taxonomy (GTDB): domain Bacteria; phylum Pseudomonadota; class Alphaproteobacteria; order Rhizobiales; family Beijerinckiaceae; genus Methylobacterium; species Methylobacterium segetis. The sequence continues at coordinate 83,275 of NZ_SMNT01000006.1, read as the reverse complement.
TCGAGGGCAACTTCCTCTCGGCCTACATCGCCGGCGCCTCGCGCGACACGGCCGCCGCCGCGAGCTTCTACCGCGAGGCCGTGAAGGCCGACCCGCGCAACGCCGAGCTTTTGGAACGCGCCTTCGTCTCGATGCTCGCCGACGGCGCCCTGCCCGACGCCTTCCGCGCCGCCGAGCGGCTGACGACCCGCGACGGCGCCAACGGCCTCGCCCAGCTCGCCCTCGGCGTCCGCCAGATCAAGGCCGGCCAGTGGGCCGGCGCGCGCCAGAACCTCTCCCGGAGCGGCCGGGGCGCGGCCGCCGACCTCACCGCCACGCTCGTGACCGCCTGGGCCTATGCGGGCGCCGGAGACGGCAAGCGGGCGCTGGAGACCGTCTCGAAGCTCAAGGGCGAGCGCTACTACAACACCTTCCGGGATTACCATGCCGGGCTCATCGCGAGCCTCGTCGGCGATCAGGCCGAGGCCGAGCGCCGCCTCACAGCCGCCTACGACGCGGACCGCAACACCCTGCGCATCGTCGATGCCTACGCGCGCTTCGAGGCCCAGGCCGGGCGCACCGACCTCGCGATCCAGGCCTATACCGAGTTCGACAACCTCCTGCCGCGCCACCCCATCATCCGCGACGCCCTCGACAAGCTGAAGTCGGGCAAGCCGCTGCCGCGGCTGATCGGATCGGCCCAGGAGGGTGCGGCCGAGGTGCTCTACGGGCTCGGCTCGGCGGGCTCGACGCAGGGCGACGAATTGCCGGCCGTGGTCTACCTGCGGCTCGCCCTCTACCTCGCCCCCGAGCACGCGCTCGCCCGGCTCACGCTCGCCGACACGCTCGACCGGATGAAGCAGCCCGAGCGGGCGAACGACGCCTACGCGCAGATCCCGGCCAGCTCGCCCCTCAAGCTCAATGCCGACATCCAGATCGGCCTGAACCTCGAGCAGATGGGCAAGGGCGAGGAGGCGCTCGCACATCTCGACGCGGCGATGAAGGCGCATCCCGACGACATCGACGTGATCACCGCCCTCGGCAACGTGCAGCGCTCGCGCAAGAAGTACGAGGACGCCGCGGTGACCTACAGCCGCGCCATCGAGCTGATCGGCGACCGGCCCATCCAGAACTACTGGACGACCTTCTACTTCCGCGGCACCGCCTACGAGCGGGCCAAGCAATGGCCGAGGGCGGAGGCCGACCTCAAGAAGGCGCTGGAGCTCGTGCCGCCGAGCCAGCTCAGCGCCAAGGCGCAGGTGCTGAACTACCTCGCCTATTCCTGGGTCGACCAGAACATGAACATCGACGACGCCTTCAAGATGCTGAAGCAGGCCGTCGATGCGAGCCCGCGCGACGGCATGATCATCGACAGCCTGGGCTGGGCATATTACCGCCTCGGTCGCTGGGACGACGCGGTGCGCGAGCTGGAGAAGGCCGTCGAGCTCAAGCCCGGCGACCCGACCATCAACGACCATCTCGGCGACGCCTACTGGCGCTCCGGCCGCCGCCTCGAGGGCAAGTTCCAGTGGCAGCACGCCAAGGACCTGAACCCCGAGGCCGAAGAGCTCGAGAAGATCAACGAGAAGCTGAAGAACGGCCTGCCCGACGTCGAGAAGCCGACGGCGACGGCCGAGAACCCGCCCGCCCCGGTCGCGGCCCCCCACAATGCCGAGAACCCGGAATTGCCGAAGGGCGCGCCCGCCCCGAGCGAGCCTCCGGGCGCCGCCGACAAGGCGAAGAAGAAGGGCGGCAGCTGAGCGCGGGCGAAGCCCCCTTCCCTCTCGGCCACCCCGGCGCGGGCGCGGCGGGTCCCGCAGGCGCCCCCCGAAACCCGGAGCCTGTCTCCGAGGCCGCCCCGCGGCACCGCAGGATGAGAGCGGTGTCTCGTCAGCCCTGTCCGAGCCCCGCGTCGCGGCCACCGCGCCGCGAACGCTCTCCGCTCCCTCGCAGAGCGGCCCTCCTCACGAACCCTCGACATCCATGCAGAGCCTCGCCACCCGCGCTCCGGCGAAGATCAACCTCACCCTGCACGTGCTCGGGCGACGGGAGGCGGACGGCTATCACGCCCTCGAAAGCCTCGTCGCCTTCGCGGGGGTGGGCGACCACCTGACCCTGGAGCCCGGCCGGGATCTCGATCTCGCGATCGCGGGACCGACCGCGGGGCCGGCGGGCCCGAACGCGGACAACCTCGTTCTGCGGGCGGCGCGCCATCTCGCCGAGCGCGTGCCGGGCTTGCGCACCGGCCGCTTCCGCCTCCTGAAGCGCCTGCCCGTGGCGGCCGGGATCGGGGGCGGCTCCTCGGACGCCGCGGCCGCGCTCCGGCTCCTCGCGGAGCTGAACGGGCTTGCCCTCGACCACCCAACCCTCGTCGAATCGGCCCGCGCGACGGGGGCGGACGTGCCGGTCTGCCTCGATCCGCGCGCCCGGATGATGCGCGGCGCGGGCGAGACGATCGGCTCCCCGCTCGACCTGTCGCCCCTCCCGGCCATCCTCATCAATCCCGGTGTCCCGGTGCCGACGGCGCCCGTCTTCAAGGCGCTCGGCCTCGCGCCCGGCGACACGCTGGCCGGCGCGGATCATCCGGCGGTGGCGCAGGGGCTCGGCCCGAACGGGCTGCTCAGCCTGATCGGCCCGGCGCGAAACGACCTCGAAGCTCCCGCGCTCACGCTCGCGCCGGTGATCGGCGAGGCGCTGGCGAGCCTGCGGGCGCAGGCCGGCTGCCGCCTCGCCCGGATGTCGGGCTCCGGCGCGACCGTCTTCGGCATCTTCGCCCATCGCAGCCAGGCGGCGCGCGGCGCGCGCGCGATCGCGCGGGCGATGCCCGGCTGGTGGGTCGAGCCGACGCTGCTGCGCTAGGCCGTCCGGGTCAGTGCGCCCGGGCGATGCAGAAATCGACGACCTGGAGCAGGGCCGCCTTCATCCGGCCGTTCGGGAACAGCGCGAGCGCGTCCCGCGCCATCGCGCCATAATGCCGGGCCCGCTCCACCGTGTCTTCCAGCGCCCGGTGGCGGCGCAGGATGGCGCGGGCGGTCTCGAGATCGCCGGCCTCCACCTCGCCCTTCTCCAGCGTGCGGCGCCAGAAGGCCCGCTCCTCGTCGGTGCCGCGGCGGAAGGAGAGCACGATCGGCAGCGTGATCTTGCCCTCGCGGAAATCGTCGCCGACGTTCTTGCCGAGGCTGGCGCTGGTGCCGCCGTAATCGAGCACGTCGTCGATGAGCTGGAAGGCGATGCCGAGATTCATCCCGTAGGAGCGGCAGGCCGCCTGCTCCGCGCGCGGCCGGTCGGCGAGCACGGGGCCGACCTCGCAGGCCGCCGCGAACAATTCCGCGGTCTTGGAGCGGATCACGGCGAGATACTCGTCCTCGCTCGTCTCCGTGTTCTTGGCCGCGGTGAGCTGCATCACCTCGCCCTCGGCGATCACGGTGGCGGCAGCGGACAGGATGTCGAGGGCGCGCAGCGAGCCCACCTCGACCATCATCCGGAAGGCCTGGCCGAGCAGGAAGTCGCCGACGAGGACGCTCGCCTGGTTGCCCCAGTTGATCCGCGCCGCGACGCGCCCGCGCCGCATGTCGCTCTCGTCCACGACGTCGTCGTGCAGGAGGGTCGCGGTGTGCATGAACTCGACGCTGGCGGCGAGCTTCACGGCGCCGTCGCCGCCCGCATAGCCGCAGAGATCGGCGGTGGCGAGCGTCAGGATCGGGCGCAGGCGCTTGCCGCCGGACGCGATCAGGTGGTTGGCCACCTCGGGGATCATCGCGACGTCCGAGCCCGTGCGCGACAGGATCATCGCGTTGACGCGCTCCATGCCGGCGGCCACGAGCGCGACGAGTTCGGTCAGGCTCGCTTCCGGATCGGAGCGGCCTTCATCGAAGGAAACCACGACACCCAAGGTCCGATGCCTCCCGGCCAGACATGCTGCGACGATACGTGGGGCACCCCTTCGCACGCGGCCCGTGGCGCTGCAACACGCCGCGCCCGAACGAGGTGCGGATCGCATCGGATATGGCGCGCCCGCACGCGAAGCTGTACGCGGCGAAAGCGCCGCCCGTCCGCGAGCCCCATGATGATCGAACCCCGATGATCGAACTCCGATGATCGAACTGATCCGCACCAACGATATCGTCCTCATCGGTTTCGCGCGCTCGCTCCTGGAGGGCGCGGACATCCCCGTGCTCGTGGCCGACGAGCACATGAGCCTGATGGAAGGGACGATCGGCGCCTTCCCCCGAAGGCTCCTCGTGCCGGACGACCACGCGAGGCAGGCACGGCGCCTCCTCACCGAGGTCGGCCTCGCCCACGAACTGCGCGATGCCGGCGGCTGAGCCGGACCTGTTCCTCGGCGGCCGCCTGCGCCTTCGCCAGCCCCCGCGGGGCGCGCACCGCGCCGGCACCGACGCCGTGCTCCTCGGGATGCTGGTCCCCGCCGAGGAGGGACGGGTCGTGTGCGATCTCGGCGCCTCCACGGGGCTCGTCGGGCTGAGCTACGCCCTGCGCGCTCCCCGCAGCCGCGTCATCCTCGTCGAGCGGGACCCGGAACTCGCCGATCTTGCCCGCTGGAATGCCGCGGAGAACGGGCTCGAATCGCGCGTCAGCATCTGCGAGGCCGACATCCTCGCCGCGGCCGGCCCGCGCCGGGCTGCCGGGCTCGCGGCGGATTCGGTCGACATCGCGCTGACCAACCCGCCCTTCCTCGAAGCCGGACGGCACAGGCCCTCGCCCCATTGCGGCCGGGCCTCGGCCCACAGCTTTGAGGCGGGCTCGCTCGATGCGTGGCTGCGGACCTGCTCGGACGTCGTGCGGCCCGGCGGCCGCCTCGGACTGATCCACCGCGCCGATGCCCTCGCCGCCTGCCTGCAGGCGATCGGGCAGAGGTTCGGCGGCCTCGCGATCCGTCCCGTCCATGCCCGCGCCGACCGGCCGGCGATCCGTGTCCTGATCGCGGGCACGAAGGGAAGCCGCGCCCCCCTGCGGATCCTGCACCCGTTGGTCCTGCAGGATCCGCAGGGGCGCGCGACGCCGGAAAGCGAGGCGCTCCATCGCGGCGAGGGTGCCGCGATGGAGGCGGAAGCGACGGCTCAGTAGAACGGGCGCCAGCCGTATTGCCGGTGCTGAACCGGGCGGTAGCCCACAAGACCGCCGAAATGACGCCGGCCGTAATGGTGCCGCCGCCAGCCGTGATGGCGGTGCCAATGGTGCCGCCGCCAGTGGTGATGGCGCCGCCAATGGTGGTGCCGCCGCCAGTGATGGCGCCGCCAGCCGTGATGCCGGTGCCAGTGCCGCCGGTGGCGCCAGCGCACCTCGGTCAGGAGCTTGCCCTCGCCCGTCTCGGCGAGGCTCGCGGCGACGGGCAGCGGCGCCGCCTTCGCCGACAGGCTGAGGCCCGCCGCCCCGCCGAGCGCGGCGAGCGCCAGGAACATCATCATCAAAGCACGCATGGCGTGTCTCCCTTCCCCGGATCGGATCGCCCGTCTCGATGCCGCCGCAGGCCCGGGCGTCAGGTGTCGCGGCCCTCAGAAACGGCGGAGTCCGAAAATCGTTCGGTGGCGTACGGGGTGCCGATGGCGCCGCCCGGCGAGGTGGATTACGCAGGGTGTGGTTGCGCAGGCGGCTGGATGCCCTGCGATGCGAGGATCCATGCCGCTGTCCCTTCCCGCGCCCGTCCGGGCCCTCCTACCGAGACGCCTCCGGGAGCGCCCGCCGCGCGTGGCGGTGGTGCGTCTCAGCGGCGCGATCGGCGCGGTCTCGCCGATCCGGCCGGGCCTCTCCATCGGCTCGGTGGCGGGCAGCCTGGAGCGCGCCTTCGCCATGAAGGGCGCCGTGGCGGTGGCCCTCGTCATCAACTCGCCGGGCGGGTCGCCGGCCCAGTCGCACCTGATCCACCGCCGCATCCGGGCGCTGGCGGCGGAGAAGACGCTCCCCGTCTTCGCCTTCGTCGAGGATGTCGCGGCGTCGGGCGGCTACATGATCGCCTGCGCGGCCGACGAGATCATCGCCGACCCGACCTCCGTCGTCGGCTCGATCGGCGTCGTCTCGGCGGGCTTCGGGTTCGACCGGCTGATCGAGCGGATCGGCGTCGAGCGCCGGGTCCACACGCAGGGCGAGGCGAAGGCGATGCTCGACCCGTTCCGGCCGGAGGACCCGGCCGACGTGGCACGCCTGAAGCAAATCCAGGCCGACGTGCAGGAGGTGTTCACGCGGCTCGTGACCGAGCGCCGGCCGAACCTCCCCAAAGAGGGCGAGAACCTGTTCACCGGCGCGATCTGGACCGGCCGCCAGGCTCTCGGTCTCGGCCTCGTCGACGGGCTCGGCGACGTGCGCACCGCGATGCGGGCGCGCTACGGCGAGACGGTCGACCTCAGGATGGTGGCTGAGGCGAAGGGCTCGCTCCTCGCCCGCCTGCTCCGCCGGACCACGCCCGGCGGGATCGGCCTCGCCGAGGAAGCGCTCGCCGCCATCGAGGAGCGCGCCGCCTGGGCGCGCTTCGGGCTGTGAGCCGGGATCAGCGCGCCGGCGCGGCGCAGCCGCCCTGCGGCGCGCCGTAGCCGCTGTAGACCACCCGAACCTTGCGGGTGCAGGTCTCGGCGGTGGCGGGAGCCGCCACGGGCGCGACCTCGACGGGCATGATCGCCACCGGCTTCTCGACGGCGGAGGTCTCCTCCGGGGTCGCGAGGGCGCTGGCGCCCATGACGATCGGCGTGGCGACGAGAGAGGCGGCCACGAGAGCCGCGAAGACTGTGAAACCCTTGCGCATGACTGGTCGTCCGAAGCTTATGTCCGCCCTGAGGCGGAGCGTCATCCCCTGGTTGCAGCGTAAACTTGGCCGGGGGCTTGGCAGTTCCGGATCTTGACCGAATTGCGACGGAATTGTGTGCGTCGGCGCACGCCCCCCCGCGCTTGACACGAGGGGACGCACACTTAAACGCTCCGGCCCTCCGTTTTGCGCCCTCCGGACCCGTCTCACGATGCCGAGCGACGTCGATCTCTCGCCGAAAGCCTCGTTCCAGGGGCTGATCCTCACGCTGCAGCGATTCTGGGCGGAGCAGGGCTGCGTGATCCTCCAGCCCTACGACATGGAGGTGGGGGCCGGCACCTTCCATCCGGCGACGACCCTGCGGGCGCTCGGCCCGAGGCCCTGGAAGGCGGCCTACGTCCAGCCCTCGCGCCGGCCGAAGGACGGGCGCTACGGTGAGAACCCGAACCGCCTGCAGCATTACTACCAGTTCCAGGTGATCCTGAAGCCGAACCCCGACAACCTGCAGGACCTCTACCTCGCCTCGCTGCGGGCGATCGGCGTCGATCTCGCGCTCCACGACATCCGCTTCGTGGAGGACGATTGGGAGAGCCCGACGCTCGGCGCCTGGGGCCTCGGCTGGGAATGCTGGTGCGACGGGATGGAGGTGAGCCAGTTCACCTACTTCCAGCAGGTCGCGGGCTTCGAGTGCGCGCCGGTGGCGGGCGAACTGACCTACGGCCTCGAGCGCCTCGCCATGTACGTGCAGGGCGTGGAGAACGTCTACGACCTCAACTTCAACGGCGGCGCGGGCGACGACAAGGTCACCTACGGCGAGGTGTTCCTGCAGGCCGAGCAGGAATATTCCCGTCACAATTTCGAGGCCGCCGACACGGCGATGCTGTTCCGCCACTTCGCCGACGCCGAGAAGGCCTGCCGCCTCTACCTCGATGCCGGCGCCCCCGAGAGCGAGGCCGGCCGCCACCGCATGGTGCAGCCGGCCTACGACCAGTGCATCAAGGCGAGCCACGTCTTCAACCTGCTCGACGCGCGCGGCGTCATCTCGGTCACCGAGCGGCAGAGCTACATCCTGCGCGTGCGCGAACTGGCGAAAGCCTGCGGCGCGGCCTGGCTCCGGACAGAAGGGGGCGGCGCACCCGCCGCGGCCTGAGCGCTCCGCGCCTCGACACCCCCGGGCCGGCTCTCTAAACGAGCACCGGCCCCGCCGCCCTCACGACGCGCGGCCGCTGCCGCCGGTGGATCCATGCCCGACCTGCTCCTCGAACTCCGCTCCGAAGAGATCCCCGCCCGCATGCAGCGGCGCGCGGCCGAGGACCTGCGCAAGCTCGTCACCGACGCCCTCGTCGAGCGCGGCTTCCTCTACGAGGGGGCCAAGGCCTTCGCGACGCCCCGCCGCCTCGCCCTGCACGTCGCCGGCCTGCCGCCCCGCGGCGAGGCCGTGCGCGAGGAGCGCCGCGGGCCGCGCGTCGGCGCGCCGGACGCCGCGGTCCAGGGCTTCCTCAAGAGCGCGGGGCTCGCGAGCCTCGACGAGGCCACCACCGTCACCGACCCGAAGAAGGGCGAATTCTACCTCGCGGTGATCGAGCGGCCGGGCCGCGAGACGCTCGACGTGCTGGCCGAGATCCTGCCCCAGATCATCCGCGCCTTCCCCTGGCCGAAATCGATGCGCTGGGGACGCGCGTCGGCCCAGGCCGGCGCCCTGCGCTGGGTGCGCCCGCTGCAATCCATCGTCGCCACCTTCGGGCCGGAGACCGAGACGCCGGACATCGTGCCCTTCTCGGTCGACGGGATCGCGGCCGGGACGCTCACCTACGGGCACCGCTTCCTCGCGCCCGACGCCTTCGAGGTGCGCCGCTTCGACGATTACGCGCCGAGCCTGGAGCGCGCCAAGGTCGTGCTCGACGCCGACCGGCGGAAGGACATCATCCTGCACGATGCCCGCGACCTCGCCTTCGCCCGCGGGCTCGACCTCGTCGAGGACGAGGGCCTGCTGGAGGAGGTCGCGGGCCTCGTGGAATGGCCCGTCGTGCTGATGGGCTCGTTCGACGAGAGCTTCCTCGACATCCCGCCTGAGGCGATCCGCGCCACGATCCGCGCCAACCAGAAGTGCTTCGTGCTGCGCAAGGGCGGCTCCGACCAGCTGGCGCCGGCCTTCATCCTGGTCTCGAACCTCGTGGCGAGCGACGGCGGCGCGGCCATCACCGCCGGCAACGAGCGCGTGGTGCGGGCGCGGCTCTCGGACGCGAAGTTCTTCTGGGAGACCGACAAGGCGGTACGGCTCGAGGACCGCCTGCCGAAGCTCGACACGATCGTGTTTCACGAGAAGCTCGGCACGCAGGGCGAGCGGGTCGCGCGGATCGCGGCTCTGGCGCGCGCGATCGCGCCCCGCGTCGGGGCCGACCCGGATCCGGCCGAGCGCGCGGCGCGCCTCGCCAAGGCCGACCTCGTGACCGAGATGGTCGGCGAGTTCCCCGAGCTCCAGGGCCTGATGGGGCGCACCTACGCCCACCTCCAGGGCGAGCCGGACGCTGTCTGCGCCGCGATCGAGGAGCATTACAAGCCGCTCGGGCCCACCGACCGCGTCCCGTCCGATCCGGTCTCCGTGGCGGTGGCGCTCGCCGACAAGCTCGACACCCTGGTCGGCTTCTGGGCGATCGACGAGAAGCCGACGGGGAGCAAGGACCCGTACGCGCTGCGCCGCGCGGCGCTCGGCATCATCCGGCTCGTCGTCACCGGCGCCTTCCGCCTGCGCCTCGCCGACGCCTTCCGGCAGGCGGGCTCCGGCCATGCCGGGGCTGGGGGACTGAGCGAGGAGGCCGGCGCGGATCTCCTTGCCTTCTTCGCCGATCGCCTGAAGGTCTATCTCCGCGACCAGGGTGCCCGGCACGACCTGATCGACGCCGTCTTCGCCCTGCCCGGCCAGGACGACCTCCTGATGATCGTCCGGCGGGTCGAGGCGCTGGGCACGTTCCTCGACAGCGACGACGGCCGCAACCTCCTCGCAGGGGCGAAGCGCGCGGCCAACATCCTGCGCATCGAGGAGAAGAAGGATGGGCGCGCCTACGACGCGGCGCCCGATGCCGCCCTCATCGCGAAGGGCGAGCCGGAGGAGCGGGCGCTGGCCGACGCTCTCGCCGAGGCGCGGGCGGCGGCCTCCGCCGCCGTTTCGGCGGAGGATTTCGAGGGCGCGATGCGGGCGCTCTCGACGCTGCGCGCGCCGGTCGACGCCTTCTTCGACAAGGTCACGGTGAATGCCGAGGATCCGGCTCTGCGGGCGAACCGCCTCGCCCTCCTCAACGCCCTGCGCGCCGCGACGCGCGAGGTCGCCGACTTCTCGAAGATCGAAGGCTAGAGCGTCCTGCGATCGCCGGCCAACGGCCGAGTCGGATAGTGCGTTGGTCGGGTGAAGAATCCGATGCCGTCCTCACCCCTCTCTGTTGATCTGCGCGAGCGTGCTGTGTCCGCCGTCCTGGCGGGCGCGACCTGCCGGCACGTTGGCGAGCGGTTCGGGGTGAGCGCACACAGCGTCAGCCTCTGGTACGTCCGCCATCTTCAAGATGGGAATGCCCGGCCCAAGCGGATGGGCGCCGACTAGCGCTTGCACGTCATCGAGGCCCATGCCCCGCAGATCCTGAGGCTGTGTCAGGAGCGCGGCAACATCGTGCTGGCGGAGCGAGGCGTCACCACCAGCACCGGCAGCCTGTCGCGCGTCCCGGCCCGTCATCGCATCATCCGCAAAAAGCGGCTCTCCACGCAGCGGAGCAGGACCGGCCGGATGTCGCAGAGGCCCGTCAGGCGCGGTTCGAGGGTCAACGCGACCTCGATCCCGACCCTCTGATGTTCATCGACGAGACGGCGGCCTCGGCCGGGATGGCACCGCGATGCGACCCTCCCGGGCGAACCGCCCGGACCACCGGCTCGCGCCGGCTCGACAGACCCCGAAGCGCTCGTCTGCTTAGTGCTGGGACGCGACTGCCTCAACGGCATGGATCGTGCTGACGCAGATCTTGACGAATTCACGCGCGAATGCAATTCATAACTATTCATACTCACCGGATGTCAGTAAAATGGCGAGCGCAACCGAAAAGCAATCTCAAAAAGGCGGTCAATCAAACGTTGAGAGTTTAGCAAAATTGGTAAAAACTCCCGTCAAGGAGATCATCAAAGGATCTGACAAGAGGGATTTCTGGCAGGCTATGGTCAAAAAGGGCACATCCGAAGCTGTCAAAGCCGGATTGGTCAACGCAGGCCTTTCAGCGAACACGAGCGAGGGCATCGCCGATCAATACACCGTCGCCTATGAGCTCGTCCTCGCAGCGAAGAAGGGTAAAGGCAAGATCAGCCCAGGGAAGCTGGCCGAAATACTGGCTATGAAAGGGCTCGGAATCGCAAAGATCGCGGATAAGAACAACATTATGAAGTGCGGAATATCCGCAGGATACGTTGGCATCAGCGCGTCGAAAACAGTCGGCCTCTTGGTGGCGACCGAAGCGAGTGGAGGAGCAACGGGAGGAGCGCTCATCGCGGAAGTCGGCGAATTGATGTATGCCGTCTACCAGATGGACGAAAGCTGCGGAATATCGAAAACCGTTAAATCGAAGATCGACTCGGCAGCACAATCGGCGGCCTCTTCGATGTATTACGGCGTCATGGAGGCGTTGAGCAGGGGCAGCCTTTAGGACGTTCGGTAAATCACGTGCAAACCGGAGCTTGCTTGCGCCTGCCAGCCAAGCAGATCAGCGATGTGATCGCTCCCCTGCATCAAACCGCGTCGACGTAGCGCCTCGCTGCCGACGGCGAGCAACTCGGCTTTCGCTGGGCTCGGAAGGTTGTCGCGCATCGCGGCCATCCACGCGGGCGATGCGCTGCATGCGGCAATCAGGCAATCCCTCGATACGGTTTGCAAGACCGCTGGGATGATTGTCCGGCTGCAGGTTCCCACCGGTCGGCTGCGTTTCGGTTCGATCGAGCAGTGCGATCAGGCGGCGCGTCCGCCGCTCAGAACCAGCCCTTCACCTTGAAATAGACCATCGGGACGAGCGCGCTCGTCGCGATGAGGGCGAGGCCGTAGGGGTAGCCGTAGATCCAGTCGAGCTCCGGCATGTGCTTGAAGTTCATGCCGTACATCGACGCGATCAGGGTCGGCGGCACGCCCACCACCGAGACCACCGTCAGGATCCGGAAGGTGTTGTTCTGCTCCATGTTGATGAGCCCGAGGGTCGCGTCGAGCAGGAACTGAACGTTGCCGGTGAGCCGCGTCTCGAACTCGTCGAGCGAGGCGATGTCGCGCTGGATCGTCTCGAAGCGCGCATCCGCATCGCCCTCGATGAGGCTGCCGCACTCGGCCGCCACGAAGGGGACGATCCGCTGAAGCCCGAGCAGGCTCGCGCGCAGCTTGCCGAGCGCCTTGCCGCGCCGCCCGACGCTGCGCAGGATCCGCCGCAACGCGATGTCCCGCCGCCGCGGGGCCTTGCGGTCGTCCGGGCGGGCACCCGGCCGCGCGCTCGTGTCGAAGTCGAACACCCGCGTGGAGAGGGCGTCGAGGTCGGCGGCCATCTCCTCGAGGGCGTCGGCGAGGCTGTCGACGAGCTCCTCCATCAGCAGCAGGAAGATCTCGATGCTCGTGGCCGACGGGCCGTCGCCGTTGGAGAGGCGGGACTTCACCTCCGCGAAGGCCCGCAGGTCGTGGAATCGCACGGTGACGAGCCGGTCCTTCGTCAGCACGAAGCCGAGGGGTTTCAGCTGCGAATCGGCCTGGTCGAAGGTGATCATCGGCGTCGAGAGCGAGAGGCCGTTGCGCAGGCGCCTGAGGCGGCTCGAACTCTCGACTTCGCTGAGCGCCTGGCGCGAGGGACCGCGCAGGCCCGTCGTCTCCTCGACGAGCTCGGCCTCCTCCGCGCTCGGATCCGCGAGATCGATCCAGATCGCCTGGGGCGGCAGGTCGGCGGGCCGCGGCGTCGCGGCGTGCTCGACCGCGCCCTCGGGTCCGTGGAGGCTCAGCATGGGGTCAGGATTTCCGTGGAGAGTGGACAGGATTCGACATTTCGCCGTCATCCCCGGCCGATAAGGCTGCGCCTGCCTTGACTCGAAAAACGCACGCGCCTATCTCGCGGCCAGCTTTGGCACTCGACACCCGAGAGTGCTAACAGCCTGGGTTCGAGCCGGCTCCGACCGCTTGAACGCCACCTGCGAATTCGAAGCAAGAGGGCAGCTCATGAAGTTCCGTCCGCTGCACGACCGTGTCGTCGTCCGCCGCATCGAGGGCGAAGAGAAGACCAAGGGCGGCATCATCATCCCGGATACCGCCAAGGAGAAGCCGCAGGAGGGCGAGGTCGTCGCCGTCGGTCCGGGTTCCCGCGACGAGCAGGGCCGTGTCAACGCGCTCGACGTGAAGGCGGGCGACCGGGTGCTCTTCGGCAAGTGGTCCGGCACCGAGGTCAAGATCGACGGTCAGGACCTCCTGATCATGAAGGAATCCGACATCATGGGCGTCGTCGCCTGAGGGCGGCCCGACCCACGGTTTCCTGAAGGACGCCCTTCGAGGCCGCCTGCGGGCGGCGCCTCGGGGCTCTCATCCATTCCAACCTAAGGATCTCTGCACATGGCAGCGAAAGACGTACGTTTCTCGTCCGATGCCCGCGAGAAGATGCTGCGCGGCGTCGACATCCTCGCCGACGCGGTGAAGGTGACGCTCGGCCCCAAGGGCCGCAACGTCGTGATCGAGAAGAGCTTCGGCGCCCCCCGGATCACCAAGGACGGCGTCACCGTCGCCAAGGAGATCGAGCTCGCCGACAAGTTCGAGAACATGGGCGCCCAGATGGTGCGCGAAGTGGCCTCGAAGACCAACGACATCGCGGGTGACGGCACCACCACCGCGACCGTGCTGGCCCAGGCGATCGTCCGCGAGGGCGCCAAGTACGTCGCCGCCGGCATGAACCCGATGGACCTGAAGCGCGGCATCGACCTCGCCACCCAGGCCGCCGTGAAGGACATCACGAGCCGCGCCAAGAAGGTCGCCTCGTCGGAAGAGGTCGCCCAGGTCGGCACGATCTCGTCGAACGGCGACATCGAGATCGGCGAGATGATCGCCCACGCCATGCAGAAGGTAGGCAACGAAGGCGTCATCACGGTCGAGGAGGCGAAGACCGCCGAGACCGAGCTCGACGTCGTCGAGGGCATGCAGTTCGACCGCGGCTACCTCTCCCCGTACTTCATCACGAACGCGGAGAAGATGGTCGCCGAGCTCGACGACCCCTACATCCTGATCCACGAGAAGAAGCTCTCCTCGCTGCAGGCGATGCTCCCGGTTCTCGAGGCCGTGGTGCAGACGGGCAAGCCGCTCCTCATCATCGCCGAGGACATCGAGGGCGAGGCGCTCGCCACCCTCGTCGTGAACAAGCTGCGCGGCGGCCTCAAGGTCGCGGCCGTCAAGGCTCCGGGCTTCGGTGACCGCCGCAAGGCCATGCTCGAGGACATCGCGATCCTGACCTCCGGTCAGATGATCGCCGAGGATCTCGGCATCAAGCTCGAGAACGTGACCCTCCCGATGCTCGGCCGCGCCAAGCGCGTTCGCATCGAGAAGGAGAACACCACGATCATCGACGGCGCTGGCGAGAAGGCCGACATCGAGGCCCGCGTCGGGCAGATCAAGGCGCAGATCGAGGAGACCACCTCGGACTACGACCGCGAGAAGCTGCAGGAGCGTCTGGCCAAGCTCGCGGGCGGCGTCGCGGTGATCCGCGTCGGCGGCGCGACCGAGGTCGAGGTCAAGGAAAAGAAGGACCGCGTCGACGACGCCCTCAACGCCACCCGCGCCGCGGTGGAAGAGGGCATCGTGCCGGGCGGCGGCACCGCGCTGCTGCGCGCCAAGAAGGCGGTTGCCGCCCTCAAGAGCGACAACGCGGACGTCTCGGCCGGCATCAAGATCGTCCTGAAGGCGCTTGAGGCCCCCCTGCGCCAGATCGCCCAGAACGCGGGCGTCGAGGGCTCGATCGTCGTCGGCAAGATCACCGACAACACGGGCTCCGAGACCTACGGCTTCAACGCCCAGACCGAAGAGTACGTGGACATGATCCAGGCGGGCATCGTCGACCCGGCCAAGGTCGTGCGCACGGCGCTCCAGGACGCGGCCTCGGTCGCCGGCCTCCTCGTCACCACCGAGGCGATGGTTGCCGACGCTCCGAAGAAGGACGCGCCTCCCCCGATGCCGGGCGGCGGCGGCATGGGCGGCATGGACTTCTAAGTCCACCGACCCGGATCGACCGAAGGAGGGGCTGCCGAGAGGCGGCCCCTTTTTCACGTCAGCGGCCACGCGCCTTGAGAAGTGGATCTCATAGTAGAGACAGACTATGCTCGAGCTGCTCAAAAATATTTGGGACCGAAGTGTAAATGAAGGTGGCGTTGTTCATGGCGCACCTTTGCTTTTCGCTATTTCAGTGTTCTTTTTGACTTCTGTCGCCGCTATTTCGGTTTGGACAGTAATTAATTGGTCTTACTCCAGTCGCATGGAAAGTCTGGAAGGACGGCTGAAGCTAAAAGACGATCAGATTGCAGATTATAAAGAAAAACTAAGCGGAGCAACGCCGTTAGAAGCGAAACAACGTATTGATGCGCTAGAATATCAGATTAAAGCGTTATCACCTCGACGTATTAGCAGCGATCAAAAACAAATTATTATCAATAATCTTGCAGGAATTAAATCAATCGTTAGTATTGCGCAAGATATGGCAGCGCCGGACGCAAAACAACTTTCTGCAGATCTTGCTGCTGCATTCCGAGGGGCTGGTTGGGGTGTGATGCTCCCCATGGTACTTGGTCCAAGCAATGTTCCGCCGAGCGGGATAGCGCTTCGAGTGCGCGACGCAAATGCGTTACAACCGATCGAGGTTAGAGCTCGTTCCGCTCTTCAAGCTGCAGGAATTGAGTTTGAAGTGCAGGGAGGAATGCGCCGTACTAATTTACAGAACACACCTCAAGACTCGAAATATTCCTCAATCTCTCACGAACCAGACCCAGAAGTTGAGATTTTAGTAACAACAAGATCAAATTGATCATAATTGTGAAATATTACCTTAGCATCTATTTGTTCTGGAATGAAAATGTGGAAATGATACTCTCTAGTTGTTTCTGGTTACCCCGCCCGTCGCGAGCAGCGCAGGTAGGATGAGGTGCCCTTCCCGCTCGACCAGGTCAGGCGGTCGCCATCCACGTGGAGGCGGACCTGCGAGGACCAGCGGCGTCCGCGGTCGCTGCACTCCGCTCCCATGACCCAGGCATTGCCGCTGCGTGTGCGGTCGTAGAAGCTGCAGATCGTGCGGCCGGCCCGGGCCCCGTCCGCCGTGATGGTCGCCGGAAGATAGCCCCGGCGCCGCGAGCGCGCCCCGCAGGCGGCCCCGGTCGGTCCCCAGATGCCGATGTAGTCTGGACGCTCGATCGGGGATGAGGCCGGTGCGGCGGCGAGCGGGACCGCCGCCTCCGGCACCGCTCCGCTATTCGTCCCGGCGAGCACGAGGCGGGGGGCGGGCATCGGCGCGGCCTCGGGGGCTCGCGCCTCGGGCCGCGGCAGGCCGGACGGGCGCATGAGCTCGGGCGGCATCGCGAAGGTGGCGGAATCCACGGGGATCGGGCCGCTCAAGGGGCGCGGCGCGGTCTGGCGAAGGGGCAGATCCTCGGCGAGGAAGAGCACGCTGTAGCTGAACAGGGCGCCCCAGCCGGCCGCGAGCACGAGCAGCATCGCGAGCCAGCGCATCGACCCACCGCGGATGTCGTGCGCGGCGACCCCGACCACGCCTCCACCCGGCCCGGTCAGGACCGGATCGGTTCCCGCCGCCATCTCGGCTCCCCCCGCTTCGTCCCCGCCGATCGGGCCGCTCCTGCGGCGACCGATCGTCGCTCCCGACGCCCCTCTCCCCGGCGCTCGACCGGCTCGCGGGCACACGAGCCGGTTGACCTTCGCTCATCACGTCCGGTCACGACCGCGACCTCCGATACCGGAGACTCATAGACACGCAGAAGTAGATATCACACGTCACGCACCGGTTAGACCGACGAATCGAGATCTTAAGCGGTATCTCGCCGTTCTCGAAATCCCCTAAATCCTCAGATTGCGGCGAGCGCGCGGCGGCCTTCTGCGACCCCTTCCCGCTGAGGCCGGAAACTGCCATGCTTCCGGCCCCGATCCTGCCCCAAGGCGCCCGACCGACACCGATGAGACGCCCTGCCCTCGCCCTGATGCTCGGCATCGCGACGACGATGCCGGCGTTCGGGCAGATCCGGTCCGCGACGCCCCGGATGACCTGCGGCGACGTCATCAACCTCGTGAAGGCCGAGGGCGCGATCGTGCTCAACACGGGCAGCGGCGCCGAGCGCCTCGTGCGGGACCGCAGCTTCTGCGAGTTCACCGAGATCGCCGAGCTCCGGTTCCTGCCGACCCGCGACAACCCGCAATGTCCGGTCGGGTACCGCTGCCGCGAGCCGGGCTTCGAGGACTGGGACTGGCCGTGAGGGCAGCCGCCCCGAGAAGGGGCCGGCCCGCAACGGGATAGGGGCGGCGCGCGGGGCCGCGCATGACCAAAAATTCACGGGACAGGGGCCGCCCCACGCCACTATCTCGCCACGAGCCGCCGTCACTGCCGGCTCGGGCCGTCCTCGCGCGCAACGCGCCGGCCCGGCATCGATCATGGGAGATGAGCGTGGCCGCAATCAGGAGCGGGCTCGGCCTTCAGGCCGCCCTCACCGCGATCTTCGCCCTCGTGCTGCTGGCGGCGCCGGGCGTCCCCTCCCCGCCCCTCTACGTCTCGCTCGCCGGCTTCGTGATGGCGGGCATCCTGCTCGCCTCCGGCAATCTCTCCGCCTATCTCAAGGTCTTCGTCTCGGTCTACGGCATCGGCTACCTGTTCCTGGCCGGCGGCAAGACGCTCGCCGCCATGGGCCTCCTGCCGCCGACGCTCGCGGCCCTCCTGCCGCCCGCCTTTGCCGCCACGGGCGCGGTGGTCTTCGCCGCCATCGTCCTCGGGATCTCCTACCTCGAGCCGATCCGCGCGATCACGCTCATCGCCGATCCCTACTTCGCCTCGCGCAACGAGCCGACGCGCGAGATCGGCCCGTTCCGGTTCTTCGGGGGGACCGAGGGCAAGGTCGGCCAGCGGCTCGTCGCCCTGTCGATCTTCATCACGTTCGCACAGGTGGCGCTGCAATTGCGCCTCAACTTCTGGTTCCGAGACCTGTTCAACGCCCTGCAGGAATACAATGCGGAGGTGTTCTGGTACCAGCTCATCTGGGTGTTCGGGCCGCTCGCCACGATCTGGGTGATCGTCGGCATGTTCGACACCTTCGTCGATGCGAGCCTCCACCTGCGCTGGCGGACCTGGCTGACCCGCAGCCTCTACGAGCGCTGGCTCGACGGGGGCACGCATTACCGCATCCCCTTCACCGGCGAGCACGCGGACAACCCGGATCAGCGCATCCAGTCGGACGTGAACCTGTTCATCTCGCAGACGACGACGCTGTCGATCCGGCTGCTCTCGCAGGCCGCGACGCTCGTCTCCTTCATGGTGATCCTCTGGGGCCTGTCGCGGGACTTCGTGCTGCCCTTCACGGACACGGTGGTCCCGGGGTTCCTCGTCTGGCTCGTCGTCGGCTACGCGGTGATCGGCACCTGGCTGACCCACCTGATCGGCCGCCCGCTCATCGGCCTCGATTTCCGCCAGGAGAAGGTCGAGGCGGATTTCCGCTTCTCCCTTGCCCGCTCGCGCATCTACTCGGAGCAGATCGCGCTGCTGCGCGGCGAGCGCGCCGAGAGCGTGCGCCTCTGGGGCCTCTTCCGCGAGATCATCGACAACTACCTCGGCATCATCTACCGGCGGATCAAGCTCGGCAGCTTCACGCTCTCCTACAGCCAGCTGAGCGTGGTCTTCCCCTATATCCTCGCCGCGCCGTCCTACTTCCTCAAGAAGATCACCCTCGGCCAGTTCCAGCAGACCGGCGACGCCTTCTCCAGCGTGCAATCCTCGCTGTCCTTCTTCATCAACTCCTACGTCACGATCGCGGCCTACAAGGCGAACACCAACCGTCTCGCCTCGTTCAAGCGCGCGATGACGAAGGCCGAGGCCCTGTCGAGTTCCGGATACGGCCTCGTCCAGGGCAACGAGACGAAGCAGGACGTCACCGCCTCGGACCTCGCTCTGGCGCTACCGGACGGCCGCGAGATCGTCGCCGCCGAGAAGCTCGCCATCGCCAAGGGCGCGGCCACCCTGGTGACCGGCCCGTCGGGCTCCGGCAAGTCGACGCTGTTCCGGGCGATCGCGGGCATCTGGCCCTTCGGCAAGGGCCGGGTCGACGTGCCGAAGGACCAGTCGGCCCTGCTCCTGCCGCAGCGGCCCTACCTGCCTCTGGGAACCCTGCGCGGCGCCGTCGTGTACCCGAGCACCGTGGACCAGTTCGCGGATGCCGAGATCCGCGATGCGCTGGTGGCGGCGCAGCTCCCCCAACTGGCCGACCGCCTCGACGAGGTCGATGCCTGGGATCAGCGCCTGTCGGGGGGCGAGCAGCAGCGCCTCGCGATCGCCCGGGCGGTGCTCGCCAAGCCCGACTGGCTGTTCCTCGACGAATCGACCGCGGCCCTCGACGAGGCGAGCGAGGCCGGCATCTACCGCATGCTGCGGGAGCGCCTGCCCGGCACCACGATCGTCTCGATCGGCCACCGCTCCACCCTGCACGAGCACCACGACCGGCGCCTCGACATGCAGGCCGCCAATGACGGCCGCTTCGTGCCGCACGATCTGCGCCAGGCGATTCCGGCGCAGTAAGGGCCGGCTTCCCGGCGGGAGCGAAGCGGCCCCCGTCAGGGTGGCGAGCTAGAGCGGGCGCGCTACACTGGCGCCATGAGTGA
The DNA here is from genome assembly GCF_004348265.1 of Methylobacterium segetis. Taxonomy (GTDB): domain Bacteria; phylum Pseudomonadota; class Alphaproteobacteria; order Rhizobiales; family Beijerinckiaceae; genus Methylobacterium; species Methylobacterium segetis. The sequence continues at coordinate 63,653 of NZ_SMNT01000006.1, read as the reverse complement.
GCTTCTCGTCCGCAAATTGAGGGGGTTCGATGCGCTCGACGAGGCGGAGGTCCGCATCCTCCGCGACATCGCGCGCCAAGCCCGCTCGGTCGAGGCGCGCGCCGACATCGTCGAGCAGGGCAGCCGCCCCGGGCACAGCACGCTCATCCTCGACGGGTTGACCGGGCGCTACCGGATCCTCGCGGACGGGCGCCGGCAGATCACGTCGATCGACGTGCCCGGTGACTTCGTCGACCTTCACAGCTTCACGTTGAAGACGATGGATCACGGGGTAGCCGCGCTCTCGCCCTGCCGCGTCGCCATCACGCCGCACGGCGAGCTTCAGCGGATCACCGAGACCCAGCCGCATCTGACCCGCCTGCTCTGGCTGACGACCGTCATCGACGCCGCGATCCATCGCGAGTGGCTCGTCGGCATCGGCCGGATGTCGGCGCTCGAGCGGTTCGCACATCTCATCTGCGAGCTCTACAGCCGGCTCGGAGCCGTCGGGCTGGTGGATGCGGAGGCGCGCAGCTTCACCCTGCCCGTGACCCAGAGCGACGTCGCCGACATGCTCGGGCTGACGAACGTCCACGTGAACCGCACGCTGCAGGAATTGCGGCGGCGCGGCCTGCTGACGTGGCGGGGCCGCACGGTGACGATCCCGGATTGGGCCGGGCTCACCGATGTCGCGCGGTTCGACCCGATCTACCTCCACCAGCACCAGGAACCGCGGTAGCCCCCGCTCCCGACGCGTCGCGGAGCCGCGCCGACGTCAGGCTGCGCGCAGGCGCGAGGCCGCCTCGGCGGCGCGGCGGATCGCGGCGACGTCCGGTTCCCCGGCCGGCACCACCCAGCTTCCGCCGACGCAGAGCACGGGCTTCAGGGCGAGCCATTCGGGAGCCGTCGCCTCGGTAATGCCGCCGGTCGGGCAGAAGCGCACCTGACCGAAAGGCCCGGCCAGCGCCTTCAGCGCCTTGATCCCGCCCGCGGCCTCGGCCGGGACGAACTTGAACCGGCTGAGGCCGTGATCGAGCCCGCGCATGATGTCGGCGGCGTTCGCGACGCCGGGAAGATAGGGGATGCCGCGGTCGAGGGCCGCTTCCGTCAGGGGCGCGGTCAGCCCTGGGCTGACGATGAACCGCGCGCCCGCCTCGATCGCCGCGTCGAGGTCGCGCGCGTTCAGCACCGTGCCGGCCCCGACCACCGCGCCCTCGACCCGCGACATGGCGCGGATCACGTCGAGGGCGGCGGGCGTGCGGAGGGTGACCTCCAGCGCGGTCAGGCCGCCGCCGACCAGCGCCTCGGCGATCGGCTCGGCATGGCGCGCCTCCTCCACGACGAGCACGGGGATCACGGGAACCGAGCGCATCAGGGCGTCGATGTCGGTCATCGGCAGCTTCCTCTCAGGATCGAGAACGGTGCGTGTCAGAGGCCGGCGGCGGCGAGCATGGCCGAGCCGCCCTGTTCCGCGCCGTCCGCGCCGTGGCGCATGAAGGCGAAGAGCTCGCGGCCGGTGCCGGTCGCGGACGGCGGAGGCGAGGCGGCCGCGCGGGCGGAAAATTCCGCCTCCTCGACGAGCACGTCGAGACGCCCCTCCGGCCCGCTCAGGCGCACGATGTCGCCGTCGCGGATCTTCCCGATCGGGCCGCCGCCGATCGCCTCGGGGCTGAGATGGATCGCGGCCGGGACCTTGCCGGAGGCGCCCGACATCCGCCCGTCGGTGACGAGCGCGACCTTGTGCCCGCGATCCTGCAGCACGCCGAGCGGCGGGGTGAGCTTGTGTAGTTCCGGCATGCCGTTCGCCTGCGGCCCCTGGAAGCGCACGACGACGACGACGTCGCGCTCCAGCTCGCCCGCCTTGAACGCCTTCAGCACCTCGTCCTGGTCGGAGAAGACACGGGCCGGCGCCTCGATCGTGCGGCGCTGTTCCTCGACGGCGCTCGTCTTGAACGTGGCGCGGCCGAGATTGCCCTTCACGAGCCGCATCCCGCCATCCGGCTGGAAGGCTTCGGCCGGGCGGCGCAGCATGGTGTCGTCGAAGCTCTGCGCGGGCGCATCCTCGTAGCGGAGATCCTCGCCGTCGAGCTTCGGGTCGCGGGCGTGGTCGCGCAGGGAGGCGCCCGCGACGGTGAGGATGTCGCCGTGCAGGAGACCCGCGTCGAGGAGGCTCGCGATCACGAAGCTCATGCCGCCGGCCGCGTGGAAATGGTTCACGTCGCCCGATCCGTTCGGGTAGACCCGGGCGATCAGCGGCACTACGGCCGAGAGCCGGTCGAAATCCTCCCAGTCGAGGACGATGCCGGCGGCGCGCGCGATGGCCGGCAGGTGGATCGCGTGGTTCGTGGACCCGCCGGTCGCGAGGAGCCCCACCACCGCGTTGACGATCGCCTTCTCGTCGACGCAGCGCCCGAGGGGGCGATAATCGTTGCCGTCCGCCCCGATTTCGGTGAGGCGGTGGATCGCCGCCCGCGTCACGGCCTGGCGCAGCTTCGTGCCCGGGTTGATGAAGGAGGCGCCCGGCATGTGCAGGCCCATCACGTCCATCATCATCTGGTTGGAATTGGCCGTGCCGTAGAAGGTGCAGGTGCCGGCCCCGTGATAGGAGGCGGCCTCCGATTCGAGCAGTTCCTCGCGGCCGACCTTGCCCTCCGCATAGAGCTGGCGGATGCGCTGCTTCTCCTTGTTGGCGAGGCCGGAGGGCATCGGCCCGGCCGGGATCAGGATCGTCGGCAGGTGGCCGAAGCGCAGCGCGCCGATGAGGAGACCCGGCACGATCTTGTCGCAGATGCCGAGCAGGGCCGTGCCGTCGAACATGCCGTGGCTCAGGCCCACCGCCGTCGAGAGGGCGATGATGTCCCGCGAGAACAGGGACAATTCCATGCCGCGCTGACCTTGCGTGACCCCGTCGCACATGGCCGGCGTGCCGCCCGCCACCTGGGCGGTGGCGCCGCGCTCCCGGGCGAAGACCTTGATCTGGTCCGGATAGCGCCCGTAGGGCTGATGCGCGGAGAGCATGTCGTTGTAGGCGGTGACGATGCCGATGTTCATCGCCCGCCCGGAGCGGATCGCGGCCTTGTCCTCGCCGGCCGCGGCGAAGCCGTGGGCGAGGTTGCCGCAGGCGAGCATCGGGCGGTGGACGCCCGCTTCGCGCTCGCGCTCGATCAGGTCGAGATAGGCGCGGCGCGTCCCCCGCGACCGCTCGATCACGCGGTCGGTGACGGCGGCGACCTCGGGATGCATCTCGGTCATTCCTCGTCCTTCCGTCTTGCCTCGGTGAAGGTGCCGCAGCACCTCCCGTTTGAGAACGGTTCTACGCCCGGCCAGCGTCGATGTAAACGTTTACACAAAGCCGGCGCGCGATCCTGTGAACGTTTGGCCGTGCGTCCGATCACAGCCTCCGAGATCGCTTGCAGGTTTGATACCGCACCGGCCTCGCCCTCGGCTTGCACGCGCACGCCTCGTGGGGTGATCTCCTGTCCTGATGGCGCGGTCGACGCCGATCGCGGGAAGAGGATGCACGATGCCGGCCTGCGGACGCCTCTCCCCCTGCCTCGCGGCGCTCCTCCTCTGGATCGCCTCCCCGCCGGTCGCGGCGCAGGATTCGAAGCCTCCCAAACCCGCCGAGGAGGCCCTGACCGAGGCCGTTCAGGCGGAGACCGCAGCGACCCGGCGCGTGATGTTCACCTGCCCGAAGGACGCCCTGCTGACGGTGGAATTCCTGAATTCCGAGCCGGGGCGGCCGGCGGTGGTCCGCCCGGCAGGCGGCGAGCCGGTGACCCTGCAGGCACAGGAGAGCGGATCGGGCTTCCGCTACGGGGACGGACGGCGTGAGCTGCGCGGCAAGGGCCGCGAGGTGATCTGGACGGACCTGTCGGGCAAGCCGGTCGTCTGCACCGAGCAGATGCCGACGCCGCTCGGGACGGAGCCGAAGGAGTGAGGGCCGGGACCGATGGTGCGGACGGCGGGACTCGAACCCGCACGGCCTTGCGGCCGCAAGATTTTAAGTCTGCCGGAAACAGATGCTCCGGCATGCAAGCGATTGCCTGTTGTTGCACAAAGCTCTGAGCTACAACCGTTTTTCGATCCGCGGCTTGCATTACGTTTCGCCAAGTTGCAGGTTCGGTGCCGACACGGTGCCGACACAGGAGCCTTGTCGGCACGCGGCGAGGCGGACGCGATGGCGAGAATCACGAAGCGTTTCGTGGACGCTCTCGGCGAGGAGGAAGCCGGGCGAATCCACAGGGATGATGATCTCCACGGCTTCGCAGTCCGGCGGAACGCGGACGGTTCGCGAACCTATCTGGTGGAGTACCGCGCCGGCCGGGGGCGGTCCTACCCGACCCGCCGTATCTCGCTCGGGCGGCATGGCGCGCTCACGCCGGAGGATGCACGCCGAAGTGCCAAGCAGATCCTGGCGCGAGTCGCGAGCGGCGAAGACCCCGCCGCAGAGCGGGCTCACCACCGCCGCGAGCCCACCGTTCGCGATGCACTGATCACGGCCCTCGAGCAGCACTGGCGGCCCAAGCGGCGCGCCAGCACCGCCAAGGTTTTCGAGGAGATGATCAACCGGACGCTGATCCCGCAGTTCGGCGCGACCCGGCTCAGCGATCTTACCCGGTCGGAGATCCGCCGCTGGCACGCCCAGCAATGTCGTCGCCCGCGTGCGGCGAACCACGAGCTTGCTGTGCTGCGTAAGGCGCTCTCGCTCGCGGTATCGGATGAGTTGATCTCTGATAATCCGGGTCGTGGGATTCCGCTGCACCATGAGGAGGCGCGCGATCGCGTGCCGACCGACGCCGAGTTGCGGGCGGTTTGGAACGAGCTTTCCGCGCCTGAGATGCGCCTTGAGGCGTCGACATTGATCAAGCTGCTGATCCTCACTGGCTGCCGTGTCGGTGAGTGGCAGAACGCGCGATGGTCGGACGTTGATCTACGGGCGGGCCTCCTGAGCCTGCGGCCACTGACCACCAAGGCTGGTGCAAGACACGTCCACCTCTCAAGGCCGGCGGTCGACCTGCTGACTCCACTCCCCCGCCGATCCGACTTCATCCTCTGCAACGATGTCGGCAACGGCCCGATCACGAAGGACATCATCCGCCGAACCTGGGAACGCGTTCGCGAGCGCGCGGGCGCTCCTGACCTGCGCCTGCACGATCTTCGGCACGGCTTCGCGACACGGGGCGCAGCGCTCGGAGCCAACGCTCTGATCCTGAGGGACGCTCTGGGGCACAAGACGCTTGCGATGACCGGACGCTATGTGTCGCGCCAGGATGCGCCGGTGCGTCTGCTGAGCGAGAAGATCGCGGACGACTTGGTCGGGCTTTTCGAGGCTGACAGCGGAGCTGATCCGGCCTCGTCACCCTCGTAGCTGGTCGGGAAGCGGCAGCATGGTGACGCCGAAGACTGGGCGCCCTCGAGGGAGGCCGAGAAAGACCTTATTCGACGATCCTGATCGATACTGGATCGCTTATGCGCTTGCTCTTCAAGCTGCTGGCTGCAGTGAAAACAAGGCCTTCGATTTAGCTGCAGCTCGGGTTTATGGACACGTTGATCGGATCGAAGAAATTGCATCCGGAGAGCTGACCGGCTGGACGAAGGTGAGCGTGTCCAGGGTTGAGAGATCTGCCACCACGATATTTGGTAAGGCGAGCACGCTTCGAAGAAAGACGAACGTCGCCCGAACTGAGATCGAGACGCTCTGGCTCACGCTCCTAGCCCGCGCGTGGATGCAGGCCCTTCTGTCCAAAGATCATGAGCGCAACCGGCTTCATCTTCAGGTGCTCGGAAAGCACCTTGGAGAGGAAGCCTTCGTCGACCGAGTCCTGCTGCCCATACTCGACAAGAAATCTGCGCTGCCCGATTTTTCCCCGAGGGACTGAGCGAGCACGAGCAGCAATGCTGGGGCACCTCTAGCGGAGCCCGAGCAAATGTCAGCAAAGAGCGTGGAAGAGGCAGCCCAGTATCTCCGGGTAAGTCCGTCCTTCCTCAATCATTCCCGCACCCGCGGAGATGGCCCGACCTTCTACAAGATCGGGCGCCGCGTCCTTTACGAGACCGCAGACCTCGACCTCTGGAAGGAGAGTCGGCGTCGACGCTCGACCTCCGAGTACAACCGAGAGGCCGCTTAAGCCATGAAGAAAACCCGCGCACAGCGCGGGCTGCGGCGGGCTTCCGAAACTGACTGCTTGGCGGCTGTCACTATCGGGAATACCGCAGCCCCTGCGCTTCGACAAGATCTCTACATCGCCCGCCGGTTCGGTATCTCTGCCGAGCTCGCAACCGTCATCGCGGAACTGGCCTACGCCTCCCCCGATCGATGGGGGCGCGCATGAGCCTCGGTCTCTCCCGCACAGCCCAGCGCCGCCTCAAGCGCCTCACCGACGCCAACGAGCCGGTGATCGATGCCGACCGCCGGTTCTTCGAGCGGTTCCCGCATCGCACTTACCGGGTCCGCCGGATGGCGCGCACCGAAATCGCGCAGCTGGAGACCGTGCACGGCGCCCCCATGGCCCCGCTGCCGACCGACGACGCTGCCTTCACGGTCGTAAAGCAGCTCGCGCCGGGCGTGCGGCTGAAGATCCACGTCCCCGGCCCGGCCGACGAGGACGGCAGTGATGTGCCGGACGAGGGCGGTGCTTGGCTCTGGGCCCGCTACGCCGAGCGGCACCCGCGCATCCTTCTGCGCGAAACTATGATGCTCGACGCCATGCGCCTGCCCGGCGGTCCGCTGCACGAGGGAGGAGGCGCATGACAGCTCACCAGCCTCTCACCCCGACCGAACTGCGCCTCGCCCTCCGGCAGCGCGGCTACCACCCCTTGCCGGTGTCCGGGCCCACCATGAACGTTGCCTCGGCCGGTAAGCGGCCGACTATGCTGCGGTGGGAGAGCCGCTGCCTGGGCGCCTCGCCCGAGGAGATCGAGCGCTGGGCGATCGCGGAGCCCGGCTGCACCAACACGGGCCTGCTCTGCGGAGCGCTCGTCGGTGTCGATATCGACGTGCTGCAACCAGATCTCGCCGCCGCCGTCACAGAGCGCGCCCACGATCTGCTCGGCCCGACGCCGTTCGTGCGGATCGGGCGCGAGCCGAAGGTACTGCTCGGCTACCGCCTCGAGATCCCGGTCGACAAGATCCAGACCGCCGCGCTCACCTTCAGCGACGATTCGGCCGAGAAGCCTACCAAGGTCGAGGTGCTGGCGCGCGGCCAGCAGTTCGTTGGGTTCGGGATCCATCCGGACACCCGCGCACCCTATCGCTGGCCAGACGCCTCGCCGCTCACCCTCGATTTCGCGGACCTGCCCGAGACCACGGAAGGCGCGCTCCGGCAGTTCGTGGCCGAAGCCGAGGAGATCCTGCGCAAGGCCGGCGGCGCGACGCAACGCGAGCGCAAGCAGGAGGCCCGTGCCCGGGAGACCAAGGGCCGGAAGGCCGGCGGCTTCGGCGCGCACGAGAAGCCCGACCGCGAGACCATCGCTGACGCGCTCGCCAGCATCCCGAACGATTTTGATTACGACGAGTGGATCCGGATCGGCTTTGCCCTGCATCACGGGCTCGGCGAGGCTGGGCGCGACCTCTGGGAGAGCTGGTCGGCCACCTCGCCCCGCAACGATCCCGACCTGACTTCCAGGAAGTGGGCGACCTTCGCGCAGGGTCGCACGGTCACGATCGCGACCCTGTTCTGGCACGCCGCCGAGAACGGCTGGCGCCGTCAGGGGCGATCCGGTGCGGCCAAGCAGAGTCGCGCGGAGCGCCAGGCTCGGCCTGATCCGAGCGCGGATCCGCAGGAGGATGCCCGCCCCATCGTGCGCTTCATCGCCGGGCAGGTGCCGGCGGCCGTCGACCGGATGGAGGCGCTGCTGCTCGACTCGCCCGTCGAGATTTTCAACCGGGCCGGCGCACTCGTCCGGCCGGTGCTGGAGGACGTGCCGGCCGCGAAAGGGCGCACCACGACCGTCGCCCGGATGTCTCCGCTCACGACGGTCAGCCTCGCCGATGCAGCCTCCCGCATCATGAACTTCCAGCGCTTCGACGCGCGGGCGCGGGACTGGCTCGATATCAATCCGCCGGTCGAGATGACCGCCACCCTGCTCGCCCGCGAGGGTCAGTGGCGCCTGCCGCCGGTCGCCGGGATCATAACGACGCCGACGCTCCGATCCGATGGCACACTGCTCGCGCGTGCTGGCTACGATCCCGCAACGCGGCTCTACCTCGCCCTCGATCCGAACTTCACCCTGCCGACACTGCCCGAGCGGCCGGGCATGCGAGAGGCCGGCGCCGCCCTGGCGCTGGTCGAGGACCTGCTCAGCGGCTTCCCGTTCGTTGGGCCGGTCGACCGGGCCGTAGCGCTGTCTGGCGTGATGACCGCGCTGGTGCGGGGCACGCTGCCGGTAGCGCCGATGCACGCGATCCGGGCGCACAGCCCAGGCACAGGCAAGAGCTACCTCGTCGACCTGACTTCCGCGGTCGCAACCGGCCGTCGCTGCCCCGTCATTGCGGCCGGCAAGACCGAGGAGGAGACCGAGAAGCGGCTCGGCGCCCTGCTGCGTGCTGCTGTGCCGGTCGTGTCGATCGACAACGTGAACGGCGAACTCGGCGGCGAAATGCTCTGCCAACTGACGGAGCGCCCGCTCGTGCAGGTGCGAATCCTGGGCAAGAGCGAGGCGCCGGAGCTCGAGGTGCGGTCAACGGTCTTTGCGACGGGCAACAACCTGACGCTGGTCGGCGACATGACCCGGCGCGCCCTGGTCTGCTCGCTCGACGCTGAGATCGAGCGGCCCGAGCTCCGCGGCTTCGACTTCGATCCGATCGCCCGCGTCCTGGCCGATCGCGGCGCCTACGTCGCTGCCATCCTGACAATGATCCATGCCTACCGCGTCGCCGGCATGCCGAAGGTCTGCGGCCCTATCGGCAGCTACGAGGAATGGTCCGATATGGTTCGCGCTCCGCTGATCTGGCTCGGCCACGCCGATCCGGTCTCGAGCATGGAGCAGGCCCGAGAGGAGGATCCAGAACTCTCCGCGATCCGAGAGCTGTTCGGCCACTGGCGCGAGCATCTGAGCCTTTCCTCCGGCTACACGACGAACGCCATCATCAAGACCGCTGTCGAGAAGCGGCCGGGCACCAGCTTTGACTACAGCGTACAGGACTTCGTAGCGCCGGAGTTCCGCGACCTGCTGCTGCGCCAGGCCGGCGACGGTGGAGCGGTGAACAGCCGACGGCTGGGCAAGTGGCTGGCCCGGATCAAGGGGCGCGTCGTCGACGGCCACAAGATCGAGATGCGCGAGGATGGAAGCCACGGCAACCGCTTCACGCTGTGCTCCACGGCGGCAAGTCGCGCTGGGGCGCAGTTCTGATGGCACCTCTCCGCACGCTCCGGATGGGGGTTTCGCGGGTTTCGGGGGTTTGTTTTCAGCCAACGCGGCAAACTGTCAGTGAACTCGTACAACGAGTGTGTGTGACGCGCAGGCGAGCGCACGCGACAGTTCATAGGGTGCGGCTGAAACGAACCCCCAATACCCCCCAAACCCCCATGATGTTCGGCCGGAGGTGCGCCTATGCGTCAGCTGAGCGCCAGCCCCTCAGCGGCACGCTTGGCTCTGGCCTAGTGGGCGAACTCGTTCAGCGGCTTTGCGGGCGGCAAGGGAGTCTCATCGATCAATGCGCCCGTCTTGTCGAATATGCCTTCCCAGCCGGCCTGCTCGGTTCGCACGGTCACCCGCGCTCTACCCTCGTCGATCCCAGACCCGGGTTCGATACGGACGATGACGAGACCAAGCTCGTCCAGCCGACGCAACTCTTTCGCATTCGAGCCGAGCTTCGCAGCAAGCTCGTGCGGGTCCACGATCCATTTGTCGTGAAGATCGAATTTCAGGCGCATCTTGATGCCCTCCGTCAGCTCGGCAGCAGAGGCGGGCTGAGACTGACCGTATCACCTTCTGATCAGGTGCAGTCGGAAAGTTATTCCACCACGGAGCGCGCCCATGGCGCCGTCTGAGCACCAAGCCCTGGAGGATGCCCGGCCGTCTTCCGACATCGCCGACCCAGTGCTGGCCGGTCTGCTCGACGAGTTGCGCGACGTGAACGACCGGCTGCAGCGCTACCTCGCCGGCGGCTTGGTGCTCACCCCGCCACCGTCCCACGCCGACCTGATCTGGCCGGACTGCGCGGACGATGAGCGGTTGCTGACTGTCGGGGCGGCTGCCGAACGCGCGGGATGCTCGCCGGATACCGTTCGTCGGTGGTGCAGGGTGGATGGCATCGGACGTCTCTACGGCGCCCGGTGGCGCGTCTCGCGCAGACGGCTGTCAGAGCGGATCGGCGTCTAAAAATCCTTCTCCGTGCACGAGATGCACGAAATGCACGCTTGCTCGTGCACGTTTCGGCTGGCGCAATCACCTCACTCGGGGCGCCATGCGACGGCTCCCGCGGCCGGTCGAACAACGGGAAGTGCACCTCCAGGCCCCAGTCGGTTTCGAGCTGGTCAAGGTGCACGAGGCCGCGATCAATTCAGGGTGGTTCATGGGCGCAAAGCTGAAGCCGAAGCAGATGTCCTCCGCCGACGTTCAGGCGGAACTCGACCGCCTAGAGGCCGAGCGCGTCGCCGCGCTGGCCGAGCACCTGCGCCTCGTCGACGAGCGCGAGGCGGTCCTGCTCGACGGCACCGATGAGGATCTGCGCTGCCACGACGAGGCAATGAACGCGGCCAAGAACCGAGCCGAGCGTGCCGCGCTGAGGCGCGAGCGCCTGCTGCCGCTCTTGGACACGGCCGAGTACGAGGAAGAGCAGGCACGGCGTACCGGCATCTATGAGGCTGCTCGGAAGAAGCGCGACGATGCCGTAAAGGCCGTCGAGGAGTACGAGGAAGCCGCAAGGGCCCTCGCCAAGATCGCGCTGCGGATCACGGCCGGGAACTTCGCGGTGAGCGAAGCCAACCGCGAGTTGCCCGACGGCCGCGAGCCTCTTGCTCCGCCGGAGCCAGACAACGGCAAGCCAGCGACAGGTGTCGAGTACGCGGACGAGCGGATCCAAGTCGCCATCGACACGCGCACCGGCAAAGAGGTCAACGGCTACAACCCGAACGACCCCAACATCGTCCGCAAGTGGCGCAGCACTGGTCGCCAGACCATCGTGAGCCTGCCCTCGCCGGCTGTGCCTCACCGATCCTTCATGCACGGCCTCTGCATCCCGAGCCGGGAGCCCGGCAAGCACCATTACTGAGGATTCCACGATGCACGACAGATCCGAGATGCGAGCGGGCCTCGAATGGGCGCAGCGCACGCTGGGCAGGACGCCCTACGCAGAGACTCCGGAAGCCCGGAAGGCTGCGATCCGCGAAGAGGTCGAGGCTGAGGTCGCCGGCTGGGATGCCGAGCGCAAAGCTAAAGCAGAGCGCGAGGAGGGTCAGCGCATGGCCGAGACTGCCCTGCGCCATGCCCACGCAGTCGAGCGACCCCGCGATACCCGCCCGCAGGAGCCGGTCGGCACTGAACGCCGCGCCCACGACGGCACGGTTTGGGTCCGCAAGGCATGAACGTCGAGCTGAACAGCCCGCATGCCATCTCAAAGCCGCCGGTCGATCCCGGTGATGCCGGAGGCGTCGGTAACGGCACCGAGCGCGAAATTGCGCCGGGCACTCTGCACGAGGCCGCGACTGATGTTGCCGCCCGCGAGGCGGCTGCTCGGCAAGCCGGTCAGCGTGCCGGCCGAGCCAATTTGTGGGGGTGAGCGTGCAGACTTACCGCCGCTCATCATCCCGCATCGGTGGTCCTTTGCCCGCCTTCATGAACCGGCCGAGCAGCAGGCCGAAGACGACCGAGAGCGCGAACCATCGGCTGAGGAACTTGAGCAAGGGGCGCTCTCCTAGGTGCTGGTCAGGGTGTTCGACCCTGTTCCGCCGCCTCTTTCAGGACGCCATCGGCAGCCAGGAGCGAGACGCCAGCGAAATCGCCTCGCCGCCACGCGCGTCGAACCCGACACGTCAGGTCGCGACCGGCGACCATAAGGTCGAAGTATTCGGGCAGGCGAAAGCGACGCGCCACGCTGAGCTTGGCCCCGCTCACCGACATATCCCGGATCACGCATGGGATCTGCTCGCCATCCTCCAGCACGATGGTGGCCAAGCGCAGCGTCTCGTGACGCTCGCCACCGAGCCGCTTGTCGGGGGCCGCGGGTGCGGCGCCATTAGGTTGGGTCATTGGAAGCCGAGGGTAGTGCGCGCGAGATCGGTCGCCCACAACCTATCTCAGACCGCTTTCCAGAGCGTGAAGCGGGTCAGCATGCGATTCCCAGGGTCCTTCCCAAGGGGGGAGAGGCCCGAGGGTCAGCGCGAGGTCGATAGGTCAGTAGCCCTGACGCATCAAAACCCGGCAACAGGCAACACGGCAACAGGCAACCCATGGCAACGGAAACCAAAGCAGCCTTCGCCCGTCGCCACCGCGTGAACCGCTCGACGATCCAGAAGTGGGAGGCGCGCGGTCACCTCGTGATGACGGCAGATGCACGCGTGGACATCGAAGCGTCCGAGCGACTGCTGAGCGAGCGCCCGGCGGTTTACCGAGGCGGGATGGCGAAGGGCAACGTTCCGGCCCAGACCGCAGCTCGTCACCAGCCGGCCGAGGCGAGCAGCGACGGCAACCCCTTCGACATCGCGGTTTGGCGCACGGTGCTCTACCTGCTGCGTCCGCACGCGGACATCGTCGCCGCGGCCGTGCTGGAGGCCGGCGGCTCGCTTGAGGTGGCCTACGCTGCGGCTCGCCTCGCGCATTCGCCTTTCATTGAGGCGGCCGGGCTGACGCTGCAGGCGATGCGCCATCCCGACTTTCAGGGCGACGAGCACGATCTCCGCGCACCCTCTGGCTGGCTCACCGAGCCGAACTGGCAGGCCTACGCTGAGGCGGCAGGCGTCCGTTTCGAGCCGGACGCCCTCGAACAGCACCTCGACGCCAATCCCGTGTGGAATGCCCGCTTCGACGACGATCCGCGGCGCTTCCAGCGGGATCTCGCCCTATCCGACATCACCGGCACAGGAGGCTCGCGTGGCTGATCCCGAACTCATCTGCGAAGTCCGGACCAAGGGCGGCGTCTACCGCAACTGGATCTCCGTCGAGGTGCAACAGGACTTCCGCACTGAGGGATGGCTCCGCCGCTTACGCTTGGTCTGCGCGGAGCCCAGCGCGATCAAGGAGCTGCGGCTTGCCCCGGGCGATCGGGTCGACATCGTCTTGGCTGGCTACAACGTCATCGAGAGAGGCTACATCCGCGACCGGCAGGCGGCTTACGACGCCAACCGGCACGCGGTGCAGCTCGTCGGCTACGGCAAGGCCGGCCTCATCACCGAGGCCAGCATCAACGGCGGGACGGGCCAGTACCGAGGTTACAAGCTCGACGCCATCGCAAACGCAGTGCTGAAGCCCTACGGCCTGAGCTTCCGGGTGCAGAACGGCCCTGACGGCTGGGATCAGCCCTTCCCGAACGTCATGGTTCGCTACGGTGAGACGCCCTTCGATCTGATCGCGCGGCTCTGCAAGCAGCGCGGTCTGTTCTTCTATGCCGATGCCAAGGGCAACCTCGTGGCCGGGCCGAAGACCGCCGACAAGGTCGCGCGCTTTGTCGAAGGCGAGAACATCCTCGCAGCGACCTGCCAGCTGCGCCATCTTGCGGTTGAGGCGCTTATCATCGGCGCTCAGCAGCCCGGTTCCGACAGCCTATCCGGCAAGAAGGCCTCCGAGGTACAGGCGAAGGCCACGGTCCCCGGCGGCACCCCTGGCGCGGTCCAGAAGATCATCGCCGAGATGCCATTGGACGAGCGCGGCGCGCAGCTGCGGACGAATTGGGAGGCTCAGGTCCTGCAATCTTTCGCTCTGCAGCTCAGCCTCACCTACAAGGGCTGGCTACGCCCTGGGATCGGCGGGCTCTGGGAGCCGAGCGACGCTGTGTCGGTGAAGAGCCCCATGCTGTTCCCGACCGAGAGCGGGACCGAGGTGCTGAAGCTGGCGGCCTACACGTACATGCAGGATGCGAACGCTGGCACCGTCACGACGATCGAGATGGTGAACCGGCTGGCCTGGGAGCAGCGCTACGCAAACGCCAAGGAGAACGACGGCTTCTACGACCTCGGCGCGAGCCAGGCGAAGCCGGAGGCGGTGACGTGAAGGGCCATTCGGCCGGCATCCTCGACCTGGGATTTTCGGTGGTGAGCCCTATCCTCGCGGCATGACTACGAAGGCACCGCCCCGCCGTATCACCAGCTACACCGTGAGCGAGTTGCGCGAGATCGCTGACCGCGCGGAGGAAGGGCGTCTGGAAGGCTTCATCGTGCCTCCCGGCGCGGTGGATCTGTACGCCGAAGCGCTGAGAGCGCTGGCAAGGGAGCGACAGCGTGGCTGAGCAACCCACAATCGGCGATCTGGTGAAAGAGAACACCCTCTCCGACGATGCGGTAAGCGCCGCTGTCGATGCCTACATGGCCGATCCGGCAACGACCCTCTTCGCCTTTGGAGAGAGTCACGAGCTCGATCTTGCCGTCGCGATCAGCAGCAATCGATGGGCCTCGGACGTGCTGGCGGACAGCTCGGCAAGCGATGGCTTGAAGCGGTCCGCGGTGCGAACTGCAATCTGGTTGGCCCGGCCGGAGAAGCGGTGATGCTGCCGCTCCACCAAAGCCCGTTTGGCGCGATCGTCATCGCTGGCGCTGTCGCAATCACCGTGATGGGCCTCGTCGTCGCTCTGGAAACTTGCGTTCCGCAATGACCGAGCTGGCCCGGCCGGAGACTCGGTGAAGGATCTGAACGTCAAGCGGGATGCAGGGTTGATCCCGCTCAGGGCGATCATTTTGGCCGCTCTGTCTCTCAGCGGTATGATGTTGTTCTGGCTGCGCCTATGACCGACCCAATCCGCTTTGTACCGCCCTGGCGCGTCGTCGAACTCGAGGATGCCTACCGCATCGAGGATGCGAACGGCCTCGCTATCGGGCACCTGTTCTTCACCGAGGATCCTGATCAGATCGCCCACACCGGCCGTCTGTCGAGAAACGAGGCGCGGCTTGCGGCGGCCAGGGTCGTTGAGATCTCAGACTTCGAGCTAGCTCTGATGCAGCTTCGTGCAGAGCGCGACGAGGCGCAGGGCACGGCGCCCTAGGCGAAGTGGTGAGGCCATGCGCGCGATCGGCAGAGGTCCATCCGTCCCGCGCCGCCTCCGCAACCCGCGCCGGAGCTACGACGTGGAGGGCCGGGAGTGCGAGCCGGCCACGGTCGCCAACGCGCGCCAGAACGGAGCCCGCGGTATCACCGTGAAGTGCGCCTGCAATCACGAGGCGCTGATTCCGTTCGAGCGGCTCCGCCCCGACGAGTACGTGCCGGACGTGGCGTTGCGCTGCCGGTGCACGGCCTGCGGCGGACGTCGGATCGAAAGCTATCCGGACTGGTCGGGCGGCTGGCGCTGGAAGGCGCAGGGCCTATCGCAGCCGCCTCCGACAGGCAGCGCGACTGATCAGTGAGAGGTCCGCTTCCGATCCAGGCCCGCAAGGTGTTGGCGGCGCTCACCGACGAGTTCGCCACGCTGAGCGTGATTGCGCGCCGGGCAGAGTTGCCGACGCGAACCCGCGCCGAGGCGGCTGCGCGGATCTGCGAGGCGCTGGAGCGGCGCGGACTGGCTGAGCGGGGTGGTACGAAGGCGCTGCCGAAGTGGCGGCGGTGCCCAGCGATGATGCGCGGTGTGATGTAAGATGTTGCAAAGACCGCACATCTCGGGCGCGCGACGTGCTGCAACCTTTGCAATTTGTGAAGAGCGCCCATCTGCGTTAAGCTTGGCGTTCTCCATGAGAAAAGCCACCGTGGAGCAAACCACGGTGGCCTCTCAAGGGGTGCCGGCATGGCCGGACCCGCTCTGCACGCCGAGATCATTTCCACGTTCTCGTGAGCTTGTCCAGCCATTCCGACAAAAAAACGGACCAGTGGCAACTACAGAGCACCACCCTAAAGCTCTGATGTATAAGGACAAAAGCTCAATGAGTACGAATTCGGTCACCGCCCCCGCGCAGGGGGAGCTTCCGCTTGAGATCGCTAAGGAAGTCGAGATTGATGGCGTCGGAATGGGCGTCCTCAGCGACGGCACGCCCTACCTCACGCTGCGCGGTCTTGCTCGGATGTGCGGGGTCGAGCACACGAACATCCTCCGCATCGCGAACGGCTGGAATGACGATCCGCCGATGCCGCGCGTCGCTCGGATTAAGGCCACTCTGGCCGAGCAGGGCTTCACGGGTACAACGCCGTACATCCCGGTCAAGCGGGATGGCGTCATCCACCACGCTTTCAGCGACCTCATCTGCATGGCGTTCCTGGAATACTACGCCTTCGAGGCCAAGCCGCCCTCGCAGCATGCCGTCGACAACTATCGCCTGCTTGCTCGAAAGACGTTCCGGAGCTTCATCTACGCGCGGGTTGGATACGACCCCGATGCCGCTAAGCAGGCGATTTGGTCCCAGTTCCACGATCGCATTGATCTGAACTGGGAGAACGTGCCGGATGGGTATTTCAGCATCTTCAAGGAGTCGGCAGGCATCCAGCTTGCTCTCATCCGCGAAGGTGTGGTGCTGGGATCGCATTTCGTGCCCGATGGAAGCATTGGATGCGTGTGGGGCAAGCACTGGAGGGATGCGAAGCTCGCTGACAGTTTCGGTGAGCGCCGCCCGTATCTTCACTACTTTCCGGACACCTACCCGCAGTCCGCCTCCAATCCGCAGCAGGCGCACTGCTATCCCGATGCAGCCCTTGGCTACTTCAAGAAGTGGTTGCGCGAAAAGTACCTGCGGGAAGGGCTTCCGAAGTATCTGAACACTAAGGTCAAGGACAAGAGCTTGCCTGCCGTCTTGGCGACCGCGGCCGTCAAGGCCATCCAGGCAGGGCCGACCGCAACGGTCCGCGCACTCACGCGTCGCTGATCAAGGGAGACTGTCGCGGCGAGCAAATTTGTGCTCGCCGCGGCGGACTGCATGGCATTGCCCCAAGCACGACTGAGCCCGCCACGGCGAGGGGACGGGAAGCCGGGCGGGCTCAGGTGAGAGCGAGCGAGGGGGCGCGCTCTCGATGGCATGATGGCATGCCAAGCGCCAGACGCAAGAAGCCCCGCGAGCCGTAAGGCTGCGGGGCGAGTGCTGAGCATCACCATTGAAAGGGCAAAGCGGCCCCGTCGACAGAGGGGATACAACGATCGGCGAGGCCGCACCGGAGAGGCTTTTGGAGGAAGTTCTCCAGCCCTGCCACTATGCCAAGGGCTACCGGCCAGACCTTCACGCAGGTGAAGCGTGGCAAGAGAAACCCCGCAACCCAGAGGCTGCGAGGTTCTAACGGTCTCACGATGCGATGGGTCTCAGTGGGGCTGCCCAGCGAAAGCTTTGTCGGCGAGGTTATGTCGGATGTCGAAGCCAACCGCCGCACCCTCTACCCCTCGCCGGCCGCAGCCTTCGCAAAAGTGAAGTGCGTGGCGCATGAACAGCGTCTTCTACCGACCTCTGCCGCGCCGGTTCAGGCCGCCTGTAGGCGCGGCACATGTGCCGATTTCAGGCGGCGCTCCATCAGCGCAATCCCAGCCTCAACCATCCGATGCTTCTCAGGCTCGCTGAACTCGCCGAACATGTCGTCGACCGCCTCATACCAGTCGCGCCAACTCGGCCGCGCGTTCTGAGCCAACAGGAACAGCATCATTTCGACCGTTCGCTCTTGCGGCGAGCGGAGAGGCTGAGAGGCAGAGATCATCTGGACTTCTGAGGCTGTAATTTCGGCGGTCCGATGGCCGATTTCAGGACTGTACATCCGAATACAAAGAAGCCCGCCGCGGCGAACCGGGCGGGCTGAGTTTGGAACGACAGCCAGCCGCGGTGCGATGCGGCTGGCCATGCAGTCACACTGGCAGAACTGAAGGTTCAGGTCACCTGCGGCAGGTGAGCAAGAAAATCCCGCTCAGCCTGGGGAGCTGGCGGGCGAAGTCAGTCTGCGTTGTTGCGATCGAGGATCGCCTCACAAACATGCCGGGAATCACGGCATTCGGTATGCTACTTTAGTCTAATGTGCGACGCAGGATCCATATTCGCGAATAGCTCGCAGCTCCAAAGCACCGCACTGCTGCTCAGTTGAAGGTGGGAGAGCGGCCGGCATGATCAGCGCTGGGGGGGGCGGATCAACGGGCAAACAGCCATCATCGCGTTCGGCTTCTGCCTCATCGCCTTCTCGCTTTAAATGCTGCCATATCGTCGCTTTACTCGAAGAGCTACCCACGTAGGAAGCGGCGGAACATTTGGCGAAACTGTCAACCTATGCTTGTCAGTGCAACGAACTTATCACGAACGAACGTAGGGTAAAGAAGCATTTTCCTGAGCATATTTTGCTCTTATGGAATGGTGAAACTGCTTCAGGCTGAACAGTTTTAGCTCACCGAAAACTAGCCACGCGCCCTGCTTCGACAGGGATAGCACCGGCCCCGTCAGTCCTTCTTCAGCAGACCCAGGAAGCGCCGCATGCCGCGGGCGTCATCCGGCGGCTCCGGAACGGTGGTCCCGCGTTGCTCCAGAAACTGTTCAGGCAAGGCTTCACTGCTTTCGGACAGGCCCTTGTCCATCGCTCCCGACAGTTCGCACAGCACTTGAGTGAGCAACGGCGGCCAAGGCTCGCCGTGCTCCTCCAATAGCCGAGCCGCCTTCACGAGCGCAGAGATTTCATAAGTCTGCACCGGGCGGTCCTCGAGCCGCGCCATGAGGATCTGGTCGGCAAGGGCGCTACTCAGGTGAAGAACTTTGCCGATGCGATCGGATTTGTGTGCGCCAGCCGAATTCATTTTAGATTACCCTTCAAGTTCAGGTGCTCAGACCCGGTACCATCGCAAGCCTTGCAAATGGATCGTCCAGCGCCGCCGCAGGAATTGCAGGCGTGCATCTCCCCATCGACGCCCATGAACAGGCCTTCGCCCGTGCAAGGCTCGCAGAGGACCGATCCCTCGCCACCGCAGGCCTCGCAGTTCCGATCCGCTATGGGCGTCATTTCAGATAGCCCTTCGCCTTCAGGTGCTCGGTGAGCACTTTCTCGATCAGGCTGGACAACGAGCGCGTGTCCTCCTTAGCCGCGATCTCAGCGGCGCCCTTCACATCGGGCGGGAGGCGCACCGACACGGGCAGGCTCTTCGGGGTGGTTAGCGGAGGTCTGCCCATTTCGCGCATTAAATGTAGTTGACAGGTAAATCGACTACATTTAAACATGAAAACAGGCTGAAGGGAAGCTGCAACCTCCCTCCGGCCCTGACCACGTGCATCTGACGAGGATCACCACATGGCTACCCGCAATTCTACAGCACCGGCGCGCGCCGGCGAACGCTCCCGCTCGCCTTTCGCCGCTGTTTACGCCAGGCCATTCCCTGAGCTGGAGGATGGGGCCGGCGAGGCCGCCGAGCACTGGCCTGTCATTCGGGCCGACCGCCCTGACACCGCCCACGTCCGCGCCCCGCGTTTCCTCGACGCGGCCGGCGAACTCGTCGCCGTCGTTCTGATCATCGCCGGCGGCACGTTCGCCTACGGCTTCCTGCCGATCGCGTGAGGGAGGCCGGCATGAACGCAGCACAGAAGACGCCACCCTCTCCCGATCGGGAGAGGGGAGGTCTCAAGCAGCGCGTCAGGGCATCGCGAGCCTCAGCTGCTCGCGCGATACAAGGGAGTGCAGCGGCGGATGCCCCGCAGATCTGCACAGCTGGCAAGCTGGGCGAAATGCTCGAGCAGGCCTGGGTGGAGCATGACAAATGGGATGAGCGGAGCACGCCTGCCAATCGGGACGCGTTCCGGCCGATGATCGACGTTGCCTTGCGTCACATCAATGAGTTGGAAATGGCGATCAGCTTCGCCCGGGCGTCGACCCCAGCCGGCATGCTCGCTCAGATTGCGGTGGCCTTTGACGCGGTCGACCTAGCGGCGAACGGATCCTCCTACGAGATCTGCGCTGCGAGCCAGGATCGCGCTGAGCGCTGCCTCTTCTCGATCGCGGCCGCACTCTGCGCCATGACCAACATCGACCGCGAGGGCTTCAGCGCCGGACGCTACTTGCCAATCAGCTGCGACAAGCTCGCCAGCCTCTCGCCGGAGGCAACGCGATGACGAACGTCGTTCGCTTCCCAGCCGCGCGCCGGGTGCCGGCCGCCACGATCCCGCGCCAGGAATTCGCCGCTCTGGCCAAGCGAAACACTCAGCACCGGCGTTCTGGACCCGAGGCAGATACACAATCGCTCGACGTTTTTGCGACCCGTGCCGACACGGTGCCGATATGAGGTTGAGCGCTTGCTGTCGAGGGACTGCGAAAAACTGGAGAAACTGCAATGAAATCAATGGTGCGGACGGCGGGACTCGAACCCGCACGGCCTTGCGGCCGCAAGATTTTAAGTCTCGTGCGTCTACCGATTCCGCCACGTCCGCGCGGGGCCTGCGGTAGCCGCAGGCGCGCGGCAGATCAAGCGGCGGGTTCGGGCCGCCAGCCGTAGAGCCATGCGTAGCGGTCGCGCATCCCGTCGGGTCCGAGGCGGCGCATGACGAGGTCGCGCGCCGCGCCGACGACCCGGCCGGCATGGTAGCTGCGGCCGTTGCCGCGGGCCGTGCGCTGCACCCGGCGCGCCCGCTCGGCCCGCGCCCCCTCGTAGGCGGCGAGCGCCTCCGGGACCGAGCCTGCGGCCAGGCAGGCTGCGAGCACCGCCGCATCCTCGATGGCGAGCGCCGCGCCCTGGGCCAGGAAGGGCAGGACCGGGTGTGCGGCGTCGCCGACGAGCGCGACGCGGCCGCGCGCCATCGGGCGCGCCACGGACCGCTCCACCAGGGACCAGACCAGCCAGGAATCCGGCAGTCCGAGAAGCTCGGCGATCTGGGGGGCGGCGTCGCGGAAATGCGCGCGGAGCACCGCCGGCTCGCCGAGGCGCCCCCAATCCTCGTCGCCCTGCCGCTCCGGCACGATGGCCACGATGTTGAGCCGCTCACCGCCGAGGATCG
Source organism: Methylobacterium segetis (assembly GCF_004348265.1). Lineage (GTDB taxonomy): Bacteria > Pseudomonadota > Alphaproteobacteria > Rhizobiales > Beijerinckiaceae > Methylobacterium > Methylobacterium segetis. The sequence goes on along the minus strand of NZ_SMNT01000006.1, from coordinate 42,666 downwards.
GGTAATGCACGACGTGGCGCCCCGGGCCGAGCCAGAGCCCGGTCTCGGCACCCTGGAGCGCCCCGGGCGCCGCCTCCCGCGGCACCACGGCGCGCCATGCGGCCATGCCGCCGGGCATGAGCGGCTTGGTGTCGAGGTGGCCGCGGATGCGCGAGCGCAGGCCGTCCGCGCCGACGACGAGGTCGGCGCTGAGGGTCTCGCTCCGGCCGCCGGCGACGCTCTCGAGCGTCAGGGTGGCGGCCCGGTCGCTCTCCGCGAGGCCCGCCACCTCGCGCCCGACGAGGAGGCGGATGCCCGCCCGCGAGCGCGCGGCGTCGAGCAGCAGGGTCTGCAGGTCGGCCCGGTGGATCACATAGTAGGGCGCGCCGTAGCGCTCGCGCACCCGGGCGCCGAGCCGGACAGAACCGATCGTCCGGCCGGTCCGCAGCGCGCGCACCGTCACCCCCGGCGGCTCGCAGGCCGCCCGCCGCAGGGGCGCGCCGAGGCCGAGGCCGATCAGGATGCGGCTGGCATTCGGGGAGAGCTGGAGGCCCGCGCCGACCTCGCTGAAGCCGGTGCGCCGCTCGACCAGGGTGACGGCGTGGCCGGCCTCGCTCAGGGCCAGCGCCGCCGTGAGACCGCCGATGCCGGCACCGACGATGGTGATGTCGAGGCTCACCGGGGTGCGGGCGCCGCCTACTCGGCTGCCGCCCTCGCCCGGTCGTCCCAGACGCAGGCCGCAGGGTCCGCCTGCCCGGCCCGCAGGCTCGGCCGGTAGCGGTAGAGCGTCGAGCAATACTGGCAGATGATCTCGTGGTCGGCGCCCATGTCGAGGAAGACGTGCGGATGGTCGAACGGCGGCAGCGCCCCGATGCACATGAACTCCCGCGAGCCGACCTCGATCGTGCCCACGCCGAGATCGTTGTGGAAGTGCGGTACCGCCTTGTCAGCCATCGCGCCGTCCTGCCCTGCGCCGGCCCCGCTCGGGGCCGGGCCTTGTCCGTCGACGAATCTCGCGCCCCGGAGCGTCGCGCGACCGGGACGGCCATGCCTCTAGCCTCTCCGGGCGCGCAATCCTAGGGGAAAGCGCCGCGCTCCGCCCCTGCACGGGCCCGGGTTGGCGTCGCCGCGCGCAGACCGTACATAGGGTATCCGCCGCAGCCTCCCGCAAGACGTTCCCTCGATGACCCAGCAAGACCAAGTCGCCGCGCAGGGCTCCCGGCGCGCCCCGGAGCCGCCGATCCACGCCGCCGAGGATTTCGAAGGGATGCGCCGGGCCGGCCGCCTCACGGCGGAGGCCCTCGACCTGCTGATGGAGGCGACGCAACCGGGCGTGACCACCGAGCATCTCGACCATCTCGCCTACGAATTCGCGATGGACCACGGGGCCTATCCCGCGTCGCTGTTCTACCGGGGCTACCCGAAGTCGATCTGCACCTCGATCAACCACGTGGTCTGCCACGGCATCCCGAACGACAAGCCCCTGCGCGAGGGCGACATCGTCAACCTCGACATCTGTCTCATCCTCGACGGCTGGCACGGCGATTCGAGCCGGATGGCGTACGTCGGCGAGGTGCCGCGCAAGGCGCAGCGCCTGTGCGAGATCACCTACGAGGCGCTGATGCGCGGCATCGCGGCGATCAAGCCCGGCGGCTCGACGAACGACATCGGCCGGGCGATCCAGGCCTACGCCGAAGCCGAGCGCTGCTCGGTGGTGCGCGATTTCTGCGGCCACGGCCTCGGCCGGACCTACCACGACGCGCCGACGATCCTGCACTACGTCGAGCCGAGCTACGACGTGCCGCTCAAGGCCGGCCAGTTCTTCACGGTCGAGCCGATGATCAATCTCGGGCGCCCGGCCGTGAAGGTGCTCTCCGACGGCTGGACCGCGGTCACCCGCGACCGCTCGCTCTCGGCCCAGTTCGAGCACACCGTGGCGGTGACGGAGACGGGCGTCGAGATCTTCACCGTGTCGCCCAAAGGGTTGCATCAACCGGGTCTGCTTCAGCCGGGCCTGCACCAGCCCGCCCAGCCCACCGCCTGAGGCCCCGTGGGCCGCGCTTCGTCCGAGACGCTGGAGGACGCGGGCGGCCCGGCGCCCGGCCAAGAGGCCGGGCCGCACTATCTCGGGCACCGGGACCGCCTGCGCGCCCGCTTCGCGCAATCGGGCGCCGACACGTTGCCGGATTACGAGCTTCTGGAACTCGCGCTCTTCCGCGCCATCCCGCGCCGCGACGTGAAGCCGCTTGCCAAGGCGCTGATCCGCCGCTTCGGCAGCTTCGCCGAGGTGATCAGCGCGGAGCCCGCGCGGCTTGCCGAGATCGACGGCATCGGACCCGCCATCATCGCCGATCTCAAGCTGATGGAGGCGGCCGGCCATCGCCTCGCCCGCGGCGCCCTCGGCGAGCGCCCCCTCCTCTCCTCCTGGAGCGCGGTCCTCGATTACTGCCGCGCCACGATGGCCTTCTCCGCGCGCGAACAGTTCCGGATCCTGTTCCTCGACAAGCGCAACCACCTCATCGCGGACGAGGTGCAAGGGCGCGGCACGGTCGACCACACCCCCGTCTATCCCCGCGAGGTGGCCAGGCGCGCCCTCGAACTTTCGGCGACCGCCGTCATCCTCGCCCACAACCATCCGTCCGGTGATCCCACGCCCTCCGCGACCGACGTGAAGATGACGCGGGAGATCATCGGCGCGCTTGATCCGCTCAAGATCGTGGTTCACGATCACATCATCGTCGGGCGCGAGGGGCACGCCAGCCTGAGAGGTCTGAAGCTGATCTGATCGCGCCGCATGCGCGGGAGCCGACGCCGTCCGCGGCACTGGCGAGCTTGGCTTTATCAATCGTTCCGCAATAGAGCGCTGTCATGGCAGCGGCAAGGCCCCGATTTCTGCGGCATAACTCCACGACTCTCCATTCCAGACGCGGCGTCACCCTGACATACGGGTGATTGTCTTTCGATCTCCACTTCCGTTAGTGCCTTTCCCTTTGCGTGGCGCGCCTCTTGCCTCTAGCGTGACAGGTCAGGGAGGCGGACAATGGCACGCGTCGCGTTCGATGAGATGAGCGGTCTGGAGGGCAGCCCGGCTGCGATCCGGGAGGCCTACAGTCAGCTCAAGACCTGGCTCGACGCCACGCCGCCCGAGCAGTTCAACACGCGCCGAAGCCAGGCGGAGCTCCTGTTCCGGCGCATCGGCATCACGTTCGCGGTCTACGGGGACAACGAGTCGACCGAGCGGCTCATCCCGTTCGACATCATCCCCCGCGTGCTGACGAAGCCCGAATGGGGCTTCCTGGAGCGCGGCCTCAAGCAGCGCGTGACCGCGATCAACGCCTTCCTCAACGACATCTACGGCGCGCAGGAATGCCTGAAGGCCGGCATCATCCCGGCCGACCTCGTCTACCGGAACGCGCATTACCGGATGGAGATGCGGTCCTTCAAAGTCCCGCACGACCTCTACGTCCACATCGCCGGCATCGACATCGTGCGCACCGGCGAGAACGACTTCTTCGTTCTGGAGGACAATGCCCGCACGCCGTCGGGCGTCTCCTACATGCTCGAGAACCGCGAGGTGATGCTTCGGCTCTTCCCGGACCTGTTCTCCCGGCACCGGGTCGCGCCGGTGGAGAACTATCCCGATGCGCTCCTCGCGACGCTGCGCAGCCTCGCGCCCACCACCGCGACGCGCGACCCGACCGTCGTGCTGCTGACGCCCGGACGCTACAACTCGGCTTTCTACGAGCACTCGTTCCTGGCGGACAAACTCGGCGTCGAGCTCGTCGAGGCGTCCGACCTCTTCACCAAGGACGACACGGTCTACATGCGCACGACCGAGGGTCCGCGCCGGGTCGACGTGATCTACCGGCGCCTCGACGACGATTTCCTCGATCCGCTCGTGTTCCGTCCCGACTCGGTGCTCGGCGTGCCCGGCCTCATGAACGCCTACGAGCGCGGGACCGTGACGCTTGCCAACGCGGTCGGCACCGGCATCTCCGACGACAAGGCGGTCTACAGCTACATGCCGGAGATCGTGCGGTTCTTCACCGGGGAGGAGCCGATCCTGCACAACGTGCCGACCTATCGCTGCCGCGAGAAGGACGCCTTCGCCTACGTCATGGACCACCTGCACGAACTCGTGGTGAAGGAGGTCAACGGGTCGGGCGGCTACGGCATGCTGGTCGGCCCCCACGCGACGAAGCGCGAGATCGAGGAGTTCGGCCGCCGCCTGCGGCACGCGCCGGACGGCTTCATCGCGCAGCCCACCCTCTCGCTCTCGACCTGCCCGACCTTCGTGGCCTCCGGCGTCGCGCCCCGGCACGTGGATCTGCGGCCCTTCGTGCTCTGCGGCGCCGACGAGATCCGCATCGTGCCGGGCGGCCTGACGCGCGTCGCGCTGAAGGAGGGCTCGCTCGTGGTCAATTCCAGCCAGGGTGGGGGGACGAAGGACACCTGGGTTCTCGACGGCTGAACCTGCCAATTTCTTAGGCAGGTCTGCCTGCCTGGAAAAGCATCACCTTCCGCGCCCCAGACCGATCGCCAGCGAAACGACCATGCTCTCCCGAACCGCCGACAACCTCTACTGGCTCTCGCGCTACGTCGAGCGCGCCGAGTTCGTCGCCCGCATCCTCGACGCGGCACACCGCCTCGCCTCGCTTCCGACGAGCTATGGCGGCGGCGAGACGAACGAGTGGGCCTCCGCCCTCGCCTCCGCGGGCGATACCGAGGTGTTCAAGCCGCTCTACGACGGCATCAACGCCGATACGGTGAGCAACTTCCTCGCCTTCAGCCCGCACAACCCATCCTCGATCCGCTCCTGCATCGAGATGGCGCGGGAGAACGCCCGCAGCGTGCGCACGGCCCTCACCACCGAGATGTGGGACACGATCAACGGGGCGTGGCTCGAATTGCGGAACTACGAGGGCCGCGACCTCAACCGCGAGGATTTTTCGCGCTTCCTCGACTGGGTGAAGGGCATCTCGCTGACCTTCGACGGCTCGGCCTACCGGACGATGCTGCGCAACGACGCCTACTGGTTCACCCGCCTCGGCACCGGCCTGGAGCGCGCCGACAACACCGCCCGCATCCTCGACGTGAAGTACCAGATCCTGCTGCCCGCCCACGAGAAGGTCGGCGGCAGCCTCGACTACTTCCAGTGGACCACGATCCTGCGCGAGGTCTCGGCCTTCAACGCCTATCACTGGGTCTACCGGGAGAGCATCAAGCCGCTGCTCGTGGCCGATCTCCTTATCCTCAACCGGCAGATGCCGCGCTCCTTCGCCAATTGCTACGGCATGATCGTGGAGCATCTCGATCTCATGGCCGATGCCTATGGGCGGCGCGGCGCCAGCCAGCGGCTCGCGGGCAACCTGCTGGCGCGCCTGGAGAGCGAGGACATCGACCGCATCTTCACCTCGGGCCTGCACGAGTTCGTCACCGTCTTCATCGGCGAGAACAACCGCGTCGGCGCAGCCATCACCGAGCAGTATCTGGTCTGACACCGGGCAACACGGGTAGAACGTTCCGCATGCGCATCCGCGTCGTCCACGAGACCATCTACAGCTACGAGCAACCGGCCCGCGGCCTGATCCAGGTCTTGCGGCTGACGCCCCGCGACCATGACGGGCAATACGTCCGCCGCTGGCGGATCGAGCCCTCGATCGACGGCCACCTGACCGAGCGGGAGGACGGGTTCGGCAACATCGTCCACTGGTTCTCGCCGGACGAGCCGGCCGACGCCCTGGTGATCCGCGTGACCGGGGAGGTCGATACCAACGAGACGCACGGCATCGTGCGCGGCGCCGTCGAGCGCCTTCCCGACCCGTTCTACCTGCGCGAGACGGACCTCACCGCGCCGAGCGACGAGATCCAGGATCTCGCCCGGCGCGCCGCGGGCGCGGGCGACCCGGCCGTGCTGCCCTGCCTGCACCGCGTTCTCGGCGCGGTCTGCGATGCGATGGCGTTCGAGGCCGGCCCGGCGAGCGCGAGCACCGATGCGGCGCGATCCTTCGCGGCCGGCAAGGGCGTCTGCCAGGATCTCGCCCACGTCTTCATCGCGGCGGCGCGGCACCTGGAGATCCCGACGCGCTACGTCTCCGGCTACTTCCGGCGCGACGACGGCGAGGTGGACCAGAAGGCGGGCCATGCCTGGGCGGAGGCCCTCGTCCCGGATCTCGGCTGGGTCGGCTTCGACCCCTCCAACGCCATCGGCACGACGGAGGGCTATATCCGGGTCGCCACCGGGCTCGACTATCTCGGCGCGGCCCCGATCCGGGGCAGCCGGACCGGCGGCGGCACCGAGACGCTGGACGTGCGCCTCCGAGTGGAGCAAGCACAGGCGGCAACCCAATCCTGATCCGGGCGGCGTCGCGGACGACGTTCAGGGAAGTACCAAGCCATGACCTACTGCGTCGGGGTCCTCGTGGAGCACGGGCTCGTGATGATCGCCGATACCCGCACCAATGCGGGGCTCGACGACATCTCCACCTATCGCAAGCTGCATCACTTCAACGTGCCGGGCGAGCGCGTGATGATGCTCGCCTCGGCCGGCAACCTGTCGGTGACGCAATCGGTGCTCAGCCTGCTCGCCGAGGGCGTGCCGGCGGATGAGGAGGGCGAGGGGCCGATGCGCTTCATCGAGGCGCCGACCATGTTCCAGGCCGCCCAGCTCGTCGGCCGCGCGATCCGGCATGTGCGCGCGATCGAGCGGGAGGGCTTCGCCGCCGCCAACCTCCGCTTCGAGGTCTCCTTCCTGTTCGGCGGCCAGATCGGCGCCGAGCCGATGCGGCTGTTCCTGATCTACTCGGCGGGCAATTTCATCGAGTGCAGCGGCGACGCGCCGTTCCTGCAGATCGGCGAGCACAAATACGGCAAGCCGATCCTCGACCGCGCCGTCACCTACGCGACGGACCTCTACGACGCGCTGAAGGTGAGCCTCGTCTCGATGGACTCGACGATGCGCTCGAATCTCGGCGTCGGCCTGCCGATCGACGTGGCGGTCGCGCGGCGCAACGCCCTCGACCTCGAGGTGAGCCACCGGATCGAGGCGGGCGAGCCCTACTTCCACGACCTGCGCGAGCGCTGGTCCGCAGCATTGCGGGCAGCCCACCGCGCGATCCCGAGGCCGCCCTACGGGCCGGCGGCGCGGTAGCGCCGGGGTCCGGCGATCAGCGGGCCGACACCGTCTCGGCCCGCGCTTCCCAGGATGCGATCAGGGTTCGCGCCTCGGCTGCCGGATCGTCGGAGCGCATCAGGCCGCCCATCACCGCGAGGCCGGCTGCGCCCGCGGCCCGACAGAGGGCCGCCTCGCGCTGCGTGACGCCGCCGAGCGCGAGCACCGGGACGCCGTGTCCCGCTGCGGCCGCGATGCCGGCGGGGCCGAGGGCGGGGCCATAGCCCGGCTTGCTCGCGGTCTCGAAGATCGGGCTCAGCGTCGCGTAATCGATCCCGGCCGCGGCGAGCCCTGCGATCTCCGCCGGAGCGTGGGCCGAGACGCCGACCAGGGCTTCGTCCGGCAGCAGGCGCCGGGCCGCCGCGACATCCTCCGGCGTCGAGCCGCCGGGCAGGTGAACGCCGTCCGCCCCGATCGCGGCCGCGAGCCCCGCGTCGCGGCCGATCACGAGGGTGCCGCCGGCGTCCCGGATGAGAGCGAGGAGATCCGAGGCGAGGCGCCGCCGCTCGGCCGGTTCGAGATCCCCGTCCCGCAGCCAGAACGAGCTTCCTCCGCCCGTGAGGATCCGGCCCACGGTCTCGACGAGGCTGCGCCTGTGGCCGTGCCGATCCGTCACGACGAGGAGCGGCGACGGCAGCTTTCTCACGAGCCGACGAGGCCGAGCTGCGGGCTCGACGGGTCGGCGCGGCCCCGCCGCGGAATGCGGCCGGCGAGATGGGCGAAGCGGCCGGCCTCGACGGCGTGGCGCATGGCGCGGGCCATCCGGACCGGATCGTCGGCCTTGGCCACCGCCGTGTTGATGAGGCAGGCCGAGGCTCCGAGCTCCATCGCGACCACCGCGTCGGACGCCGTACCGATGCCGGCATCGACGATGACGGGCACGCTGGCGCGGCGGCAGATGAGCTCGATATTGGCGGGGTTCGCCACGCCCATGCCGGAGCCGATCAGCGAGCCCATGGGCATCACGGCGGCGCAGCCGATATCCTGCAGGCGCTGGCAGACGACTGGATCGTCGTTGCAATAGGGGAGCACGACGTAGCCGTCGTCGACGAGATGGCGGCAGGCTTCGATCAGCTCCGCGACGTCCGGGTAGAGGGTCTCGCGGTCGCCGATGACCTCGACCTTGATCCAGTTCGTGTCGAGGGCCTCGCGGGCGAGCTCCGCTGTCATGATCGCGTCGCGCGCCGTCTCGCAACCCGCTGTGTTCGGCAGGAAGCGGTAATCCTTGAGGATGCGAACGGTATCGGACCCGTGGCCCTGGAGGGAGACGCGGCGGATCGAGGCCGTGACGATCTCGGCGCCCGAGGCGGCCACCGCCTCGCGCATGATCGCCTGGGTCGGATAACCCGCCGTGCCGATGAGGAGGCGCGAGCCGAGGCTCACGCCCGCGATGACGAGCCTGTCCTCCTCGGACGGGCGCAGCGGCGTCACGGTGTCGGATGGTGTCATGTGTCAGCCTCCCTGCATGGCGCGCACGATCTCGACGCGGTCGCCCTCCCGGACGGGCGTCTCCGCCCAGTCCTTGCGGCGCACGACGCGGCCGTTCAGCGCGATGGCGATGCCCTGCGGGCTCTCGATGCCGGTCTCCTCGGCCTCGAAGCGGAACAGGGCCTCGATGTCGGCGGCCTCGCTCTCGCGGGGCTGTCCGTTGACGGTGAGCTTCATGCTGTCGCCCTGATGCCCTGGCTGTCCCGGAACCGGCCGAGGCCGAAGGCCCGCGCGTAATCGGGCAACGCGCCGTCGAGCACGAGCGCCGTCACGGCGTCGGCGGTGGCCGGGTTCAGGAGATAGCCGTTGCGATGATGGCCCGTCGCCGCGACGAGGCCCGGCGCCAGCACGTCGATGATCGGGGCGTCGTCGTCCGAGGTCGGCCGGTAGCCGCTCCAGACCGCCTCGACCTCCATCTCCTCGACCCCCGGCAGCACCCGGCGCGCGCCCTCGAGCAGCGCGTAGAGGCCGCCCGCCGTGACGCCGGCGCGGAAGCCGCAATCCTCCACCGTCGCGCCGACGATGAGATGTCCGTCGCTCTTGGGCGCAAGGTGCACCTGCTCGGTCCAGACCATCCCGGAGAGCGTACCCGTGCGCCGCGTGGTGCGCAGCGCGAGCGACTGCCCCTTCAGGGGGCGCACCGGCAGCGCCAGTGCCTCCGGCAGCAGGCCGCCCTCGCCGCTCCAGGCTCCGGTCGCCAGGATCACGGTCTCGGCCGTGATCGTCCCCGCCTCCGTGCGGGCACCGACGACGCGGCCGCCCGCCCAGTCGAGGACGGTCACGGGCGTCCCCTCGACGATCGTGACGCCCGCGCGCGCACTGGCCGCGGCGAGGGCCGCCATCACGAGCGTCGGGTCGACCTGATGGTCGAGGGGGCAGGCGATGCCCGCCGTCACGGTCGGGCGCAGCATCGGCTCGCGGCGACGCACCTCCGCACCGCTCAGCCACTCGGCAGCGACGCCCGAGCGGCGCTGCAGGTCGTAGCGGAAGCGCAGGCGCTCCACCTCGTCCCGGCCGATGGCGACGACGAGCGTGCCGTCCTGCCGATAGTCGATCTCCAGGCCGGAGGCCGCCTGCAGCGCGTCGCGGAAGTGCGGCCAGCGACGCAGGCTCTCGAGGGCGAGCGGCAGCAGCGCGTCCGAGCTGGGCTCGTGCTCGGCGGCGGGCGCCAGCATGCCGGTCGCGGCGAGGCTCGCCCCGGCGCCGAGGGTTTCGCGCTCCAGCACGGTGACCGAGCGGCCGGCCTCGGCGAGGCGCCAAGCGATCGAGAGGCCGATGAGGCCGCCGCCGACGACGAGGATGTCGGCGCGCGCGGGCAGGCCGGCGGACGCCGCGGGCCCCTGCCCGGCGCGGCGCAGTCCGATGGGTGAGATCGGCACGGATGCCAAGGATTCCCCTCCGCGATGGCCCGCAGAGATTGGTGTCCTTCAGCTTCTCTCGGAAGCAACCGGGCCCTTGTCGGAAACCCGCGGTCCAATCCCTACGCCGGTATGAGCCGGATCAGGTTCGAAGGATTTCCGCGCCGCCGTCCTCGCGAGGACGGCCCATCGGTTTCTCAGCCCCTTGCCGGGGATCTCCCTGGAACACCTGAGATTTGGACGCTCGACCGCCCCGGGTCAAGCCCGCTTCAGGCAGGCGGCGGGCTTGGCGGCGGGGCGGAAGACCGCCATGGGCTCGGGGAAGCCGTCCAGGCTGTGGATGCCGAGGGGCTCCGGATCGCCCCACAGGAAGTCGACGAAGGGCTTCGACATGAGGAGCGGCTCGCCGAGCGTCCGGTTGAGCCGGGCGAGCCGGCTCGCGAGGTTCACGTCGCGGCCGATCACCGTGAAGTCGAGGCGCGCGCCGGAGCCGACATTGCCGTAGGCGGCCTCGCCGTGATGGAGCGCGATCCCCGCGGCCACCGGATTCGCGAAGCGGCCGAGCCCGTTCGCCTCGTCGAGGGCCGCGAGCGCGGCCTGCGCCGCGGTCAGCGCGCCCTGGGCGGCGCCGCCGAGGTCGTCGCCCGGCTCGCGGAAGATCGCGAGCAGCCCGTCGCCCAGATATTTCAGGATCTCGCCGCCCTCCCGCTCGATCGCGGGCACGAGGCAGTCGAAGAAGATGTTGAGGAGGTCGACCGCCTCCTCGGGCGTCATCTCGGCGGAGATCTGCGTGTAGTCGCGCATGTCGGCGAACAGGATCGCGGAGCGGATGCGCTGGACGTGACCGCGGCGGATGGCGCCCGAGAGGATCGCCCGGTGCGGCTCGTCGCCCACGTAGATCCGCAGCACGTGGTCGAGCTGCTTGTTGACGAGGCGCATCTCCATCACGGCGGCGAGCGTCGGCATCACGAAGCGCAGGATCGCGATGTGGTCGTCGCGGAACCCCTCCTCGGAGCGGGTCGCGAAGGTGATGCCGTTGCGGGCCCCGTTCGTGAAGATGAGCGGCGCCACGAGATAGTGGCGGTAGCCCGCCGCCTTCAGCTCGGGGATGATCGAGTAGGCGTCGTCCGCGGTCTCCGCGAGGTCGAGGATGAGCCAGTCGCCGGTCTCATGGACGGTGTAGAAGGGGCTCGCCCGGTACGCCTTGTCCGAGGCCTCCCCGTGCGGGAACAGGCGCACGGTCGCGCCCTCCTCGCGGCTCCAGGTGCGGCCGACGCCGGCATATTCCGAGTGCAGCGTGTCGATGGCGGTGCTCGCCCGGTCGACGGGCACGTCGAGCGCGTTCAGGCGCTCGGCGAGGCCGGCGAGGAGATCGTCGGCGGCGAGCGTCCGGGTCCCCTCGCTGAGCAGCCAGTCGCGCAGGCCGACGCAATCCTGGAGATGGCCGAACGGCACGCCCTCGGCCTCCGAGCCATCGGCTTCGGCGGTCGGCGAGGACGGCGACTTTCGGGAGCCAGACTCGAGCATACGGCCAAGGTGGTGGTGGGACGCGCGGGCGACAATGGCCGCGCAGGGATTCGCTCGCGGCGCACGGACATTACCGACGCGCGGCTGAAACCAGAAATAGAATCGGGAAAGCAGAATTCCGGCTTCCGAGATCGGACCCGCCGATGCCCGGAAGGTGGCAGATCTCGGGTGGCCCCGAGATCTGCTGGAGAGGAGCGCCGCGTCGCGGTCTCCGCTCAGTTGTCGAGGAAGCTCCTGAGCTTCCGGCTCCGGCTCGGGTGCTTGAGCTTGCGCAGGGCCTTCGCCTCGATCTGGCGGATGCGCTCGCGGGTCACCGAGAATTGCTGGCCGACCTCCTCGAGGGTGTGATCGGTGTTCATTCCGATGCCGAAGCGCATGCGCAGCACCCGCTCCTCGCGCGGCGTCAGGGAAGCGAGGACGCGCGTCGTGGTCTCGCGCAGGTTCGACTGGATCGCCGCGTCGATCGGCAGGACGACGTTCTTGTCCTCGATGAAGTCGCCGAGGTGGCTGTCCTCCTCGTCGCCGATCGGAGTTTCGAGGGAGATCGGCTCCTTGGCGATCTTGAGGACCTTGCGGACCTTCTCCAGCGGCATCGCCAGCTTCTCGGCCAGCTCCTCCGGGGTCGGCTCGCGGCCGATCTCGTGCAGCATCTGGCGCGAGGTGCGGACGATCTTGTTGATCGTCTCGATCATGTGCACCGGGATGCGGATGGTGCGGGCCTGGTCGGCGATCGAGCGGGTGATCGCCTGCCGGATCCACCACGTGGCGTAGGTCGAGAACTTGTAGCCGCGGCGGTACTCGAACTTGTCGACCGCCTTCATCAGGCCGATGTTGCCCTCCTGGATCAGGTCCAGGAACTGCAGGCCGCGGTTGGTGTACTTCTTGGCGATCGAGATCACGAGGCGGAGGTTGGCCTCGATCATCTCCTTCTTGGCCTGACGGGCTTCGCGCTCGCCCTTCTGGACCATGTTGACGATCTTGCGGTACTCGCCGATCTCCAGCCCCGTCTCCGAGGCCAGCGTCAGGATCTGCTCGCGCAGGTCCCCGACCTGCCGCCCGCCCTTCTCGACGAGGTTCTTCCAGCCCTTGCCGCCGAGCGTGCCGACCCGCTCCATCCAGTTCGGGTCGAGCTCCCAGCCCTGGTAGTGGCGCAGGAATTCGTCGCGGGCGACGCCGTGGCTCTCGGCGTAGCGCATCAGCCGCCCCTCGTGGGAGATGAGGCGCTTGTTGATGTCGTAGAGCTGCTCGACGAGCGCCTCGATGCGGTTGTTGTTGAGCGAGAGCGACTTCACGTCCGCGACGACGACGTCCTTCAGCTCGGAGAGCTTCGATCCCTGGGAGGCCGTCGAGCCCTCGCCGGACGCCTTCCGGGCGGCCTGCTCGTTCTGGAGCTTGCGAAGCTTGCGGTAATTGTCGGCGATCGCGTCGAACGTCTCGAGGACGCGCGGCTTGATCTCGGCCTCCATCGCGGCGAGCGAGACGTTGTTCTCCATGTCGTCTTCGTCGTCGCCGCCCTCGGGCGCCGCGGCCGGCTCGCTCTCCTCGCTCTCCTCGCCCTCGGCGATCTGGGGCGCGTTCTTCCCGTCGGGACCCGCGTAGGTCGCCTCGAGATCGATGATGTCGCGCAGCAGCACCTTTCCGTCGACGAGCTCGTCGCGCCAGATGATGATCGCCTGGAACGTGAGCGGGCTCTCGCAGAGGCCCGCGATCATCGCCTCGCGGCCGGCCTCGATGCGCTTGGCGATCGCGATCTCGCCCTCGCGGGAGAGGAGCTCGACCGAGCCCATCTCGCGCAGGTACATGCGGACGGGATCGTCCGTGCGGTCGGTCGGCTCCTTGGTGGTCTCCGAGCGCACGGCGACGGCGCGCGCGGGCGAGACCTCGGCCACTTCCGTGCCCTCGGCCCCCTCCTCGTCCTCGGCGGCCTCGCCGTTGGCGGGCCGCTCTGTCGCCGCCTCGTCGGTCTCCTCCGCCTCGACGACGTTGATGCCCATCTCCGAGAGCTGGGCGAGCACGTCCTCGATCTGGTCGGGATCCGACTGACCGTCCGGCAGGACCTCGTTGACTTCCTCGTAGGTGACGTAGCCGCGCTTCTTCGCGAGCTTCACCATCCGCTTTACCGAGGCATCCGTCAGGTCGAGGAGCGGCCCGTCGGTCTGTTCCGCCGGAGCGGCGTCCGTCTCGTCCCGTTCAGTTGCCTTCGTCGCCATGATCAGCCTATTGTTTTCGTGGCGGTGCGATGCGGGAGCTTTCGGGCCGCTCCGCGCCATCGACGCCGCAATGCGCGTGAACCACGACCGGTTCGCGACCCGGCCGCTTCGATCCTCAACCCGGTATGCAAGCAAGACGCTTGACCGATTGTTAACTATGCGGCGGCGGAGCGTCGCTCCGACGCCTTTGCACCAGCTTTACGGCGCGGTCGAGTCGGTCGTCTCCGGCACATCCGTCTCGGCCTCCGCTCCGGCCACCACGGCCAAGCGTGCCTTGACATCGCAGAGCCACGCAAAATTGGCCTCGGTTTCCTCTTCGACCAGCGCCCGCTCAGCCTGGCGGAGTTCGCTATGTAGCGCTCCCGCCTTGCGGTGCAAGATCATAGCCTGACGCAATGCGTCTTCGAGACGCACGGGATCGGCGTGCGGATCGAGGGCCCATCGGTCGCCGGGACGGACCCGGAACGCGAGCCGCTCGACCGCCTCCTCGAGGCCGGCGCGCGTGATCTGGCTCTCGACGAGGGAGGCATCCGCCTCCGCCGCCTCGGCCGCGCGGTCGAGGAGGAAGGAGCGCAGCGTGACCGCGTCGGCATCCTCGAATTCGAGTTCGGCCAATTCCTCGACGTTGAGGCCGAGGAGTTCCGGATGGGCGACGAGGCTGCCGACGATCATCGCCTCCCGGAAGTTCCCGCCCCCCGCGAAGCCCGAGGATCGCGCCAGCAGCGCGCTCGGGGCCGCGGTGAGCCGGGGCGAGGCCGGCGGGTCGCCGGGTCGCCCGCCGCGGCGCTGGAAGCCGTTCGCGCGCCCGCCCTGCTGGAAGCCCGGACGGGCTTGGGCGGCGCGCGGGGAGAGCGCCCGCAGCCGCTCCTCGATCTCGTCGCGATAGTATCTCCGGACGGTCTCGTCGCGGATGATCGCGATCATCTCGCGCAGGCCCTTGGCGAGGCCGGCGCGGCGCTCCGGCGTGTCGGTGGGGCCGGCCTCGACCGCGCGGGCCCAGAGCACCTCGACGAGGGGCTTGGCCGCCTCCAGCACCCGGTCGATGGCGGAGGCACCGCCCGAGCGCAGGAGATCGTCCGGATCCTGCCCCCCCGGCAGAAGGGCGAAGCGCAGGGACTTGCCGGGCTCGAGCATCGGCAGCGCCACGTCGAGCGCCCGGAAGGCGGCGCGCTGGCCGGCCTTGTCGCCGTCGAAGCAGAGGATCGGCTCGTCCGCCTGCCGCCAGAGCAGCCCGAGCTGCTCCTCGGTCAGCGCCGTCCCGAGGGGCGCCACCGTGTTGGCGTGGCCCGCCATCGTCATGGCGATGACATCGACGTAGCCCTCGACGGCGATGATCGTGCCGCGCTCGTGGGCCGCCTTGCGGGCCTGGTGCAGGTTGTAGAGCCCCTGCCCCTTGTGGAAGAGCGGCGTCTCCGGCGAGTTCAGGTACTTCGCCTTGGCGTCCGCCTGCATCGCGCGGCCGCCGAAGGCGATGACGCGGCCGCGCACATCCGCGATCGGGAACATGATCCGGTCGCGGAAGCGGTCGTAGGGGACGGCGACGTCCTCGCCCGCGTAGAGCAGGCCGAGCTCGGCCATGAGGTCCTTCGGCACGTCCTTGCCCGCGAGGAAGTCGCGCAGGCCGTAGCGTTCCGAGCCCGCATAGCCGAGGCGGAAGCGGACGCGGATCTCCGAGCCGAGGCCCCTCTTGTCGAGGTAGGCCCGGGCCTGGGCGGCGGCGGGCGCGCGCAGCTGCTCCTCGTAATAGGCGGCGGCGAGCTCCATCACCTCGATCGCCCCGCGCCGCCGCGTCTCCATCTCGCGGGCATTCTCGGTCGGCGCCGGCAGCGCGACCCCGGCCTCGCCGGCCAAGCGCTCGACCGCTTCGGGGACGCTCAGCCCTTCCGTCTCCATCAGGAAGGTGAAGACGTCGCCGTGCTTGCCCGACGAGAAGCAATGATAGAACTGCTTCTGGTCGTTCACGTAGAAGGACGGCGTCTTCTCGGAATTGAAGGGCGAGAGCCCGCGCCACTCGCGGCCGGCCTTCTTCAGGCGTACGCGCCGGCCGATCACGTCGGAGGCCGGCAGGCGGGCGCGGATCTCATCGAGGAGGTGTGGCGGGTAGCGCACGCTCAGGTCCGGTTTGACGAGCCGGACACCTTATCGGATCGCATTGGCTGAGTCCCAGCACCCTGCCGATCATGCCCGTGATTCACGCCTTGGCGTTGAGCGCATCCTTCACCAGCCCGCTCGCCTTCGCGAAGTCCATGCGCCCGGCGTACTTCCCCTTCAGGGCGCCGATGACCTTGCCCATGTCCTTCGCGCCGGCGGCGCCCGTCTCGGCGATGGCGGCCTCGATCGCGGCCTTCGTCTCGGCCTCGTCCATCTGCTGGGGCAGGAAGGTCGCGATGATCGCCGCCTCGGCGCGCTCGTTCCCGGCGAGTTCGGGGCGGCCGCCCTGGTCGTAGACGCCGGCCGATTCGTTGCGCTGCTTGATCATCTTCTGCAGGAGCGCCAGCACCTCGTCCTCGGTCGCCTGGCCCTTGCCGGCGCCGCGGGCCTCGATGTCGCGGTCCTTGATGGCCGCCTGGATCATCCGCACCGTGGCGAGCTTCGCCTTCTCGCCGGCCTTCATGGCCTCCTTCATCTCCGCGGTCAGGCGCTCGCGCAGGGACATCGGTCTCTCCAATTCGAAAAGCTGTTGGGTGGCCTGCGATTCCCGGCGGTTGAGCCGTCGGCCCGCCGGGGCCACATTGACCCTGACGCGGGCCGCTCGCTAAGAGCGCCCGAGATATCACGCCACCCGAACGCGCAGGGCCGCCTCCCGGCCTCGGGTCGGCCGGACATAAGCGAGATCACGCCGATGCTGCAAGACGATGGCGCGCCAGCGCATTCGAGTCCCGCGCCCGAGCCCTGGGCCGAGCCCCTGGCCACCGCCCTCCTCGTGCTCGCCGACGGCACGATCCTCGAAGGCTTCGGCATCGGCCAGACCGGCGTCGCCGAGGGCGAGGTCTGCTTCAACACCGCCATGACGGGCTACCAGGAGATCCTGACGGACCCGTCCTATGCGGGGCAGATCGTCACCTTCACCTTCCCGCATATCGGCAATGTCGGCACCAACGACGAGGATCTGGAAAGCCTCGACGCGGCGCCGGCCTCTGGCGTGCGCGGCGTCGTGATCGCCTCCGCCGTGACGCAGCCCTCGAGCTGGCGCTCGTCGAGCCATCTCGACGCGTGGCTGCGGGCCCGCGGCATCGTCGGCATCACGGGCGTCGACACCCGCGCGCTCACCGCCCGCATCCGCGACAACGGCATGCCGAACGCGGTGATCGCCAACGATCCGGAAGGGCGATTCGACCGGGAGGCGCTGAAGGCGCAGGCCGCCGCCCTCGCCCCGATGGAGGGCCTCGACCTCGTGCCGCCGGTGACGAGCCGCGAGACCTCCTCCTGGACCGAGACGGTCTGGGCGGTGCAGGGCGGCTACGGCAAGCGCGAGCTCGGCCAGGGCTTCCGCGTCGTCGCGATCGATTACGGGGTGAAGCGCAACATCCTGCGGCTGCTGGCGGAGGCCGGCTGCGACGTCACCGTGGTGCCGGCCACCACCAGCGCCGAGGAGATCCTCGCGCTCAAGCCCGACGGCGTCTTCCTCTCGAACGGTCCCGGCGACCCGGCCGCCACCGGCACCTACGCCGTGCCGGTGATCCGCAAGCTCCTCGACGAGCGGGTGCCGACCTTCGGCATCTGCCTCGGCCACCAGCTCATGGGCCTCGCCCTCGGCGGGCGCACCGTCAAGATGGCGCAGGGCCATCACGGGGCGAACCATCCGGTGAAGGACAAGACCACCGGCAAGGTCGAGATCGTCTCGATGAACCACGGTTTCGCGGTGGACCCGGCAACCCTGCCCGGAAACGCGGTCGAGACCCACGTCTCGCTCTTCGACGGCTCGAATTGCGGCCTGACGCTGAGCGACCGGCCCGCCTTCTCCGTGCAGCACCACCCGGAAGCCTCGCCCGGCCCGAAGGACAGCCACTACCTGTTCGAGCGCTTCGTCACCCTGATGCGCGAGAACAAGCCCGAGACCGAGATGGCAGGGCGCTGACCGGACGCGCGTCATAAAAAACCCGGGATTGCCCCGCATCCCATCGTCCGCGCCCGTCAACGGCGATGCAGCAACGCATCGTCGGCGGGGCGGACAACAGATCGGGGCTGTCGGATGACCTTGGACGAAGCGCGCGACGACTTCTCGCGGCTGCATCGCATCTTCACCTTCCATCTCGGCGTCGCGGTCGGCCTGTCCTGGCTGACCACGCTCTACGCCGCGTGCTACGCGCCGTGGGTCCGCAACATCCGCGCCCTGCTCGACCCGACCGGCCTCGACCGCGTCGAGAGCACCCTCTCCTTCCTCTTCGTCCTGCCGGCCGTGCTGACGGTCGCCTGGCTCTCGGTCTATTTCGGCCGCGAGATCATGCGCCGGACGCAGACGCTGCCGAATCTGACCCTCGAATTCGCCGCCGCGGCGATGGTCGCCTTCGGCGTGTTCTACCTCTCGATCGACCGGGCGGTCGCCGCCCTCTACATCGGCCTCTGAGGCCGGCGCCGAGGCGGTTTTCCGGGCGCACCCGCCAGGGGTGCGCCCGACGCGCGCCCGCTCTCCGATCCGGCTCTTTCAAACGCGCACGCCTGCGTGTAAACGCGGGGCCGAACGACAATCCACGCCGCCTGCGCCCGCCCCGTTGCCGCTCCGCTTCCCCGGCGCCGCGCGCGGACGGGCGCGCGTGCCTGTATGAAGGCGTCCGATGCCCAAACGCACCGATATCTCCTCGATCCTGATCGTCGGTGCGGGTCCGATCATCATCGGACAGGCGTGCGAGTTCGACTATTCCGGTACCCAGGCCTGCAAGGCCCTCCGCGAGGAGGGCTACCGCATCGTGCTGGTCAACTCGAACCCCGCCACCATCATGACCGACCCGGACATGGCGGACGCGACCTATGTCGAGCCGATCACGCCCGAGATCGTCGCCAAGATCATCGAGAAGGAGCGTCCCGACGCGATCCTGCCGACCATGGGCGGCCAGACGGCGCTGAACTGCGCCCTCTCCCTCCCGCGCATGGGCGTGCTCGAGAAGTTCGGCGTGCAGATGATCGGCGCGACGGCGGAAGCCATCGACAAGGCCGAGGACCGGCACCTGTTCCGCGACGCGATGACGAAGATCGGGCTCGAGACCCCGAAATCGGCGCTCGCCAACGCCTCGGCCGCCAAGAAGGCCGACCGTGAGAAGTACCTCGCCGAGGTCGCCGGCATCGAGGCGGCAAATCCCGAGCCGGCCGCGCGGCGCGCCGCGCTCACCGAGTTCGAGAAGAAGTGGCAGCGCGGCGAGGGCGACCGGCGCAAGCGCTACGCCGAGCACGCGCTGGGCCAAGCCCTCGTGGCCCTCGCCGAGGTCGGGCTCCCGGCCATCATCCGCCCCTCCTTCACCATGGGCGGCACGGGCGGCGGCATCGCCTACAACCGCGAGGAGTTCCTCGACATCGTGGAGCGCGGCATCGACGCCTCGCCGACGAACGAGGTGCTCATCGAGGAGAGCGTGCTCGGCTGGAAAGAGTACGAGATGGAGGTCGTCCGCGACCGGGCCGACAATTGCATCATCGTCTGCTCCATCGAGAACATCGACCCGATGGGGGTGCATACGGGCGATTCGATCACCGTCGCCCCCGCGCTGACGCTCACCGACAAGGAATATCAGGTGATGCGCGACGCCTCCCTCGCGGTGCTCCGCGAGATCGGCGTCGAGACCGGCGGCTCGAACGTGCAATTCGCGATCAACCCCGAGAACGGGCGCATGATCGTGATCGAGATGAACCCGCGCGTCTCGCGCTCCTCGGCCCTCGCCTCGAAGGCGACCGGCTTCCCGATCGCCAAGGTCGCGGCCAAGCTCGCGGTCGGCTACACGCTCGACGAGATCGCCAACGACATCACGGGCGGCGCCACCCCGGCCTCGTTCGAGCCGACGATCGACTACGTCGTCACCAAGATCCCGCGCTTCGCCTTCGAGAAATTCCCCGGCGCCGAGCCGACGCTCACCACCGCCATGAAGTCGGTGGGCGAGGCCATGTCGATCGGCCGGTGCTTTGCCGAATCGCTGCAGAAGGCGCTCCGCTCCCTGGAGACGGGGCTGACCGGCCTCGACGAGATCGAGATCGAGGGCCTCGGCAAGGGCGACGACCACAACGCCATCAAGGCCGCCATCGGCACGCCGACGCCGGACCGGCTCCTCCAGGTCGCGCAGGCGCTCCGCCTCGGGGTCAGCCACGAGGAGGTCTACGCCTCCTGCAAGATCGACCCGTGGTTCCTCGAGCAGCTCCAGGCCATCGTCGATCTCGAGAACCGGGTGAAGGCGCACGGCCTGCCCGGGACCCCGGGCGCCTTCCGGCAGCTCAAGGCCGCCGGCTTCTCGGACGCGCGCCTCGCGGTGCTGGCCGGCCTCGAGGAGGCGGAGGTGCGCGCCAAGCGCCGCGCCCTCGACGTGCGCCCCGTCTTCAAGCGCATCGACACCTGTGCGGCCGAGTTCAAGGCGCCGACCGCCTACATGTACTCGACCTACGTGGCCCCCTTCGCGGGCGCGGTGGTCGACGAGGCGCAGCCCACGAACGCCCGGAAGGTGATCATCCTCGGCGGCGGCCCGAACCGGATCGGCCAGGGCATCGAGTTCGATTATTGCTGCTGCCACGCCTGCTTCGCGCTCTCCGAGGCCGGCTACGAGACCATCATGGTCAATTGCAATCCGGAGACCGTGTCGACCGACTACGACACCTCGGACCGGCTCTATTTCGAGCCGCTGACCGCCGAGGACGTCCTGGAGATCATCGAGACCGAGCGCCAGGCGGGCACGCTCCACGGGGTCATCGTGCAGTTCGGCGGCCAGACGCCGCTGAAGCTCGCGCGCGCGCTGGAGGCGGCCGGCGTGCCGATCCTCGGAACCTCGCCCGACGCGATCGACCTCGCCGAGGACCGCGACCAGTTCAAGCGCCTCCTCGACAAGCTCGGGATGAAGCAGCCCAAGAACGGCATCGCCTACTCGGTCGAGCAGAGCCGGCTGGTCGCCGCCGATCTCGGCCTGCCCTTCGTGGTGCGCCCGAGCTACGTGCTCGGCGGGCGGGCCATGGCGATCATCCGCGACGAGACGCAGTTCGCGGACTACCTCCTCGACACGCTGCCGAGCCTGATCCCCTCCGAGGTCAAGGCCCGCTACCCGAACGACAAGACGGGCCAGATCAACACGGTGCTGGGCAAGAACCCGCTCCTGTTCGACCGCTACCTGTCGGACGCGGTCGAGGTCGACGTCGACGCGGTCTGCGACGGCAAGGACGTCTACATCGCGGGCATCATGGAGCACATCGAGGAGGCGGGCATCCACTCGGGCGATTCCGCCTGCTCGCTGCCGCCCCGCTCGCTCTCGCCCGAGATCATCGCGGAGCTGGAGCGCCAGACGAAGGCGATGGCGCTGGCCCTCCAGGTCGGCGGCCTGATGAACGTGCAATACGCCATCAAGGACGGCGTCATCTACGTGCTGGAGGTGAACCCCCGCGCCTCCCGCACCGTGCCCTTCGTCGCGAAGGTGATCGGCGAGCCGATCGCGAAGATCGCGGCTCGCATCATGGCCGGCGAGCCCTTGGCAGGCTTCGGCCTCAAGCCGAAGACGCTCGCGCATATCGCGGTCAAGGAGGCGGTGTTCCCCTTCGCCCGCTTCCCCGGCGTCGATGTGCTGCTCGGGCCGGAGATGCGCTCGACCGGCGAGGTGATCGGCCTCGACGGCGGCTTCGGGGTCGCCTTCGCCAAGAGCCAGATCGGCGCGGGCGCCTCGATGCCGACGACGGGCACCGTCTTCGTCTCGGTGCGCGACGCGGACAAGGCGCGGATCCTGCCCGCCGTGCGCACGCTCAAGGATCTCGGCTTCGCCATCCTGGCGACCGGCGGCACCCAGAAGTTCCTCGTCGAGAACGGGGTTCCGACCGAGCGCATCAACAAGGTGCTGGAGGGCCGTCCGCACGTGGTCGACGCCATCAAGAACGGCGACATCCACCTCGTCCTGAACACCACCGAGGGAGCAGGTGCGCTGTCCGACTCGCGCTCGCTGCGCCGGGCGGCCCTCTTGCATAAAGTCCCGTACTACACCACTCTAGCCGGCGCGATGGCGGCGGCCGAGGGGATCAAGGCCTACCTCGAAGGCGATCTTCAGGTGCGCGCCTTGCAGGAATACTTCGCGGCCTGAGCGGTAAGAGTCGCGGGTGCCATCGCACCCGCGGTTCGAGACGGTTCGGGATTTGACCTCATCTGGCCCGGAGGGAGCGATCTGGCTCCCGGCCGGGCTTCTTCATTGTGGCGCGAGACGATGACGATCGACAAGGTTCCGATCACGGTGCGTGGCTTCGCGGCTCTCGAGGAGGAGCTGAAGCATCGCCAGCAGGTCGAGCGGCAGAGGATCATCCAGGCGATCGCCGAGGCGCGGGCGCTGGGCGACCTCTCCGAGAATGCCGAGTACCATGCCGCCAAGGAGGCCCAGTCGCACAACGAGGGCCGCGTGCTGGAGCTGGAGAGCATGATCTCGCGCGCCGAGATCATCGACGTTTCGAAGCTGTCCGGCAACAAGATCAAGTTCGGCGCCACGGTGAAGCTCTTCGACGAGGACACCGAGGAGGAGAAGACCTACCAGATCGTCGGCGAGCCGGAGGCGGATGTCCGCTCGGGCCGCGTCTCGATCACCTCGCCGATCGCCCGCGCGCTGATCGGCAAGGGCGTCGGCGACACCGTCGAAGTGACGACGCCGGGCGGCGGCAAGTCCTACGAGGTCGTCGGCGTGCAGTACGGCGGCTGAGGCCGTGCCGATCTCCTCATCGCGGGCGGCCGCACGGGCCGTCGGGCTGGCGTTGACGGCGGCCCTCGGCCTCGGGGCCGGGCGCGCCGCGGCCGATGATTTCCCCAGCCTCAACGGCGAGCGCTTCGCCGATGTCCGCGTCGACGTTCGCCCGCTGATCGCGCAGGGGAACGGCCTGCAGGCGGAAGCCCTGCGGGCGGACCTCACGGTCGCGCTCCGGCGCGCCTTCGCCGGGCGGCTCGGCGGCCGCGGGCCGATGCTCGTCGTGCTGGTCCGGGGCCTCTCGCTGCCGCCCTATGCCGGTGCGCAGGGCGGGGGGCGCGGCGGTCTCGGCGGCGGCAACCAGACGGATTACCTCGACGGCGAGGCGCTCCTGATCGGGCGCGGCGGGGCCGTCCTCGGTCGGCACCCGCAGCTCACGGCGACCCCGTCGAGCTACGGCGGTCCCTGGTACGATCCGGTCTCGGAGCGCCGCCGCGTGACCGCGGTGGCGAACATCTACGCCGAGTGGCTGCGCCGCCAGCTTCCCGCCGAATGACGTGACGACCGTGATCGACCGGAACCCGCCGGCGCCGCCCGTCCCCGACCTGCGCGGCGCGCGCGCCTGGATCGTCACCGACGGCAAGGCGGGGGACGAGAACCAGTGCATCGGCATCGCCGAGACGCTCGGCCTCGCCTACGAGATCCGCCGCATCCCGGCCCGCGGCCCCTTCGGCTGGACGGCGCCCTGGGGCCCGATCGACCCGCGGGAGGCTCCCGGCCGCGGCGCGCTCGCGGGCCCGTTCCCGGACCTGATGCTCGCTTCGGGTCGCCGGGCCGTGCCCTACCTGCGCGCGCTCCGCCGCGCCACGCGGGGCCGGACCTTCACCGCCTTCCTCAAGGATCCGCGGACCGGCCACGACAGCGCGGATTTCATCTGGGTGCCCGATTACGACGATCTGCGCGGGCCCAACGTCTTCACGACGCTCACCGCGCCCCACCTCGTCACGGCCTCGCGCCTCGCGGCCGCCCGCAGGCACCCCGATCCGCGCCTCGTCGCCCTCGACGGGCCCCGGATCGCTGTGCTGATCGGCGGCGATTCGCGCCACCTCAGCTACCGCCAGGCGGACATGAAGCGCCTCGTCGAGTCCCTGCGCCGGCTCGCGGCCGGGGACCGGCGCCTGATGGTGACGGTCTCGCGGCGCACGCCCCAGCCCCTGAGCGACGCGCTGCGCGCGCTCGTCGGCGAGACGGGCGGCTTCTTCTGGGACGGGACCGGCGAGAACCCCTACGTGAGCCTGCTGGCCCTCGCCGAGGCCATCGTCGTGACCTCGGATTCCGCGAACATGGTCAGCGAGGCCGTGAGCACCGGCGTGCCGGTCCTGCTGTTCGACCTTCCCCGTACCTATATCCGCCATCGGCGGATGTTCGCCGGGCTCGCCATGGCCGGGGCGCTCAAGCCCTTCATCGGTCATTTGGAGCCTCTGTCGTACAAGCCGATCGACGCGACGCCGGTGATCGCGCGGGCGCTGGCTGGCGCCTACGCCGCCCACCGGCACAGGCTCGACGGCTGACGGCCTCAGGAGACGAAGACGTATGGCTCACACCCACGCCAAGCTCGTGATCATCGGCTCGGGGCCGGCCGGCTACACGGCCGCGATCTACGCCGCCCGCGCCATGGTCGAGCCCCTGCTCATCTCCGGCTTCCAGCCGGGCGGCCAGCTGATGATCACGACCGATGTCGAGAATTACCCGGGCTTCGCCGAGGCGATCCAGGGTCCCTGGCTGATGGAGCAGATGCGGCTCCAGGCCGAGCATGTCGGCACCCGGATCGTCTCCGAGTACATCACCAAGGTCGACCTGAAGACGCGGCCCTTCCGGCTCGAGGCGGATTCCGGCGAGACCTATTCCTGCGACGCGCTGATCATCGCCACCGGCGCGCAGGCGAAGTGGCTCGGCATCCCGTCCGAGGCGAAGTTCCAGGGCGGCGGCGTCTCGGCCTGCGCCACCTGCGACGGGTTCTTCTTCCGCGGCAAGGAGGTCGTGGTCGTCGGCGGGGGCAACACCGCGGTCGAGGAGGCGCTCTACCTCGCCAACCTCGCCAAGAAGGTCACCGTCGTCCACCGGCGCGACGCCTTCCGCGCCGAGCGCATCCTGCAGGAGCGCCTGTTCAAGCATCCGAACGTCGAGGTGCTCTGGAACAGCGAGATCGACGAGATCTGCGGCACCCTCCATCCGGCCCCGAACGTCACCCACGTGCGCCTCAAGGACACGCGGACGGGCGCGGTGAGCGAGCGGCAGACCGACGGCGTCTTCGTCGCGATCGGCCACACCCCGGCGACCGCAATCTTCGAGGGACAGCTGCCCATGCGTCACGGCGGCTATCTCACGGTGCGGCCCGGCACCGCGGAGACGGAGATCCCCGGCGTCTACGCCGCGGGCGACGTCACGGACGACATCTACCGTCAGGCGATCACCGCCGCCGGCATGGGCTGCATGGCCGCGCTCGAGGCCGAGAAGTTCCTGGCGAACCTGGAGGTCGGCGAGAGCCCGCAGCAGGCCGCCGCCGCCGAGTGATTCGAGGCGGCCGGTGCGTGCCCCTCCCCGCCCCCGCGGGGGGGGATTGCCACGTTGTCCCGCCAAGGAACGATTTCGTGTCAGGCGACACCGTTTCCTTGAGCCGTCAACAAAATCTTCGCAAATCGACTTGCGTTATGGTGCAACCAAATCGCAAGAGGGAAGTCCTATCCTGACGATGTCGGCGCAGGCCGACATCGTCTCGTCCCGGATCGTCGGCCGGCGCATCATCGATGAACCGCGGCGGTTGCTTGGCGAGGGATGGCGACGCCGGATCGTGACCGGCGTCAGCGGACGGTCTCCCGGGACGCCAGCGTCCCCGGCGCCGCGCCGCCTTCGGGGAGTTCGACGGTGGACTGGGACAAGATCCGGATCTTCCTCAACGTGGCGGAAGCCGGCAGCTTCACGCGGGCGGGCGACGATATCGGCCTCAGCCAGTCCGCGGTGAGCCGCCAGATCAGCGCGCTGGAGCGCGAGCTGCGCGCGCCCCTGTTCCACCGGCACGCCCGCGGCCTGATCCTGACCGAGCAGGGCGACCTGCTCTTCCGCGCCGCGCGCGACATGAAATTGCGCCTGGAGAACACCAAGGCCCGCCTCGTCGAGACGAGCGAGCGGCCGACGGGCGATCTCAAGGTGACGACGACGGTCGGCCTCGGCACGTCCTGGCTGGCCCAGCGCGTCTCGGAGTTCCTCGACCTCTACCCCGATGTCCGCGTCGAGCTGATCCTCACGAACGAGGAGCTCGACCTCGCCATGCGCGAGGCGGACGTGGCGATCCGGATGCGGCGCCCCGCGCAGCCCGACCTGATCCAGCGCCGGCTCTTCACGGTGCATTACCACGCCTTCGCGAGCCAGGATTACATCAAGCGCTTCGGCGAGCCGAAGACGATCGACGACCTCGACGAGCACCGCCTCGTCTCGTTCGGCGGCAACGAGCCCTCCTACCTGCTGGCCGCCCACTGGCTCGCCAGCATCGGCCGCGAAGGCCGCGAGCGCCGCCCGGTCCATTTCACCGTCAACAACATCGCCGCCCTGCAGGTGGCGATGGAGACCGGCGTCGGCATCGGCATCCTGCCGGACTACGCGGTGGACGGGACCACGAACCTCGTCCAGGTGCTCGGCGAGAGCGACATGCCGAGCCTGGAGAGCTACCTCGTCTATGCCGAGGAGATGCGCTCGGTCGCCCGCGTCCAGGCCTTCCGCGACTTCCTCGTCACGAAGGCGCAGCGCTGGACCTACTGACGGTTGCAAGACTACGACCAGTCCTGAAGTCGGGATCGGAATGTAAAGATCGCTTTTCCGGCCTCGCAAGTCTGATTTTCGGAACCGGTCGTTAAGTGCAGTGTCTCTACGATGAGCGCGAGCCGGCCTGCTCGCACGTCGAGACTGACGATTCCTTCGGATTGCAGCGCCCGCTCATAACGAGCCAGCGGAGAGCTGCCCTCATGCCGACGAGCATTTCGACGAGCGCGTTGCCCAAGCCGAGCGACCGTCGGGCAGCGCAGACCGGCGGCTCGACGAGCGTCGCTGCACGGACAGCCGCGCCCGAGACCCGGGGCGATGCCAAGGTGGCGCGCAACGCCGGCCCGGCCTTCTCGGTGAACCTGTCGGATCAGGCCAGGGCTGCGTCGAGGACGAAGGCCGCGCCCGACTCCGCGCTCCCGATCGAGGCCGATACCTCTCTCGCCGGACTAGCCCAGCGGAAGACCGATGCCCTGGCCGAGCGGCTCGTCACGGTTTTCAAGGACCTCGGCATACCGCTCGACGACGCCACGACCTTCAAGCTCGACAGCTTCGGCAAGGTGACGACGGACAGCCCCTACAAGAAGAAGCTCGAGAAATTCTTTGCCGACGATCCGGACGCAGCCAAGGCCTTCAAGGAGGTTGCCACGCTCAACGCGATGCGGGCCGCCCAGCAGGCGCTCGAGGTCTACGCGGAGGAGAAGCGCCAGGCCAGGACGGACGACGAGAAGGCGCGGGCCTTCGACAGCTACACGGCGCACCGGGCCGCCATCCAGAACCTCTCCGGCGAGATGTCGTTCAAGGATGGCAAGCTCACCTCGGCGTCGATGACCTACATCGCGGCCGTGTCCGAGGCGAAGGGCGTCTCGATATCGGATCGGAAACCGCAGCGGGCCGGTCTCCTCGCCTGAGGCATCCCTCGACCTCAGACGAACAGGCGCTCCTTCTCCAGGCCCTTGTAGAGGTCGGCGACCTGCTCGCCGTAGCCGTTGTAGATCAGCGTCGGCACGCGCTGGTCGGTGCCGAGCACGCGCTCGCTCGCCTGGCTCCAGCGGGGATGCGGCACGGCCGGGTTCACGTTGGCCCAGAAGCCGTATTCGGAAGCCTGCAGGCCCTCCCAGAAGGTCTTCGGGCGCTCGGCGACGAACGACACCTTCACGAGCGACTTCGCGGACTTGAACCCGTATTTCCACGGCACCGCGAGGCGGATCGGCGCGCCGAACTGGTTCGGCAGCGGCTTGCCGTAGACGCCCGTCACCAGGAAGGCGAGGTCGTTGTTCGCCTCGGCCATGGTCAGGCCCTCGAGATAGGGCCAGGGATAGAAGAATTGCCGCTGGCCGGGCGCCATGCCCTTGTCGAGGAAGGTCTGGAACTGGACGTATTTCGCGCCCGAGCCGGGCTTGGCGAGCGCCACCAGCTTCGAGAGCGGGAAGCCGGTCCAGGGCACCGCCATCGACCACGCCTCGACGCAGCGGTGCCGGTAGAGCCGCTCCTCAAGACCGACCTTCCGGATGAGGTCGTCCACGCCGATCTCGAAGGGCTTCTCGACGAGCCCGTCGATCTTGATCGTCCAGGGGCTCGTCTTCAGGGCGTTGGCGGCCGGGAGCACGGTCTTCGAGGTGCCGAACTCGTAGAAATTGTTGTAGTCGCCGCTGTAGCGCTCGGGCGTCACGGCCCGGTCGAGCGTGTAGCCCTCGTTGCGTCGGGCCGGGTAGAGCGCCTCCGCGGCGAGGGCGGGGTTGCGCCCGAGGGAGGAGGCGGCGACGAGGCCGGCCGCGCCGCCGAGGAGCGCCCGCCGGTTGAGGAACACGGCCTCCGGCGTGGCCCGGTGCTCGGGGATCTCCCAGCCGCGACGACGCATGATGTGCATGGCGCTCCCTTGCCTGTCTCGACGCCCCGCTCCCGGGGCGCACAGCTGACGCGTCCCGTTCATTCGTCAACGGCGCCCGAAAGGTTTCAGGCCCGCGACAGATTGGCCCCGCCCGGCCTGGCTCAGGCGGCGCCGGGCGGCATGTCCCGGAGCGCGCGGCGCAGCACCTTGCCGACATTCGTCTTCGGCAGCGTCTCGTGGAAGACGACGCTGCGCGGCACCTTGTAGGGCGTCAGCTGGGTGCGGGCATGCGCGCGGATGACCTCCTGCGTGGCGCTCCTGTCCCGCAGCACGACATGCGCGACGACCATCTCCCCCGATTCCGCCGAGGGGGCGCCGACGACCGCGCATTCGAGCACGGCCGGGTGGCTCGCCAGCACGTCCTCGACCTCGTTCGGGTAGACGTTGAAACCGGAGACGATGATCATGTCCTTCATCCGGTCGACGATCCGGATCTGCCCGTCCGCCAGCATCACGCCGACGTCGCCGGTGCGGAAGAATCCGTCGGCGGTGGTGGCCCGGTCGGTCTCGTCGGGCCGCTTCCAGTAGCCCTTCATCACCTGCGGCCCGCGCACGCAGATCTCGCCCGGCTCTCCGAGCGGCACCGGCATCCCGTCCTCGCCGCGGATCGACACCTCCGTCGAGGGCAGCGGGAAGCCGATCGTCCCGGACCACTCGCTGAGCCGGTGCGGGTTCACGCAGACGACCGGCGAGGTCTCGGAGAGGCCGTAGCCCTCGACGATCGCCTGACCGGTCGCCTCCTTCCAGCGGCTCGCCACCGCCTTCTGCACGGCCATGCCGCCCGCCACCACGTAATCCACGTGGGAGAAGTCGACCGTGCCGATCTGCGGATGATTGTTGAGCAGGTTGAACAGCGTGTTCACGCCCGAGAAATGCGTGAAGTGGCTCTTGGCCAGCGTCTTCACGAAACCGTCGGCGTCGCGCGGGTTCGGGATCAGCAGGCAGGTGCCGCCGAGCCGCATGAAGAAGAAGAAGCAGCAGGTCAGCGCGAAGATGTGATAGAGCGGCAGCGCCGTGACCATGGTCCGACGCTCGGCGGTGTCGGAGGCTCCGAACCAGAGCTGGCACTGCTCGACATTGGCCATGATGTTGCGGTGGGTCAGCATCGCGGCCTTGGCGACGCCCGTGGTACCGCCCGTGTACTGGAGGAAGGCGAGGTCGTCCGGCGCGATCTCGACCCGCTTCCGGCGGAGGTTCCGGCCCGCCTTCACCGCCGCCTCGAAGCGCGTCGTGATCGCGGCCGGGAGCCGAAAGGGCTTCACCGCCTTCTTCACGTGGCGGGAGGCGAGATCGATCACCCGACCCTTCAGGCCGAGCCCGTCGCCGGGGCCGGCGACGACGATACGGTCCAGATCCAGGTCTGGCAGGGCCTCCGCGACGGTGTGGCCGAAATTCTCCAGCACGATCAGCACGCGCGCGCCGGAATCGTTGAGCTGCGCGATCAGCTCGCGGGGCGTGTAGAGCGGGTTGACGTTCACGGCCGTGCAGCCGGCGATGAGGACGGCGAACAGCGCCACCGGGTAGGCGGCGACGTTCGGCATCATGATCGCGACCCGGTCGCCCTTGCCGAGCCCCTGCCCCTGCAGCCAGGCCGCCAGCGCCTCCGACCGCGCGCCGAGATCGGCATAGGTGATCGAGGTGCCGAAGCTGATGATGGCCGGCCGGTCGGCGTAGCGCCCCATGCTCGTCTCGAACAGGTCGGCCAGCGTGCCCAGCCGCTCGACGTCGATCTCCGGGGGCACGCCGGGCGGATAGGCAGCCAGCCAGGGCCGCTCGGCACGGATGTCTTGGATCACGGCGATCCTCCCTCTCGTCTCGGCGGCTCGCGGCTGCCCAGGGCTTTGCCCCATTGCGCAACGGATTAGCGGGATCGCGCCGGATTGATCAAGGCATTTCGGGAATAAGTATGCCCGCGCAGCGCGGTGATCGCGCTGTGTGGGAGCAGGGCGGCGACGAGCAATCCGGCGATGATTCCGAACTGCGGTATGGTCAGGGGGCGCCGCGGCCAGAGCCCGATCCCGGCCTCGCGGGCGAGGCCGAGGATTGCGAAGGCGAGCCAGAGGGCAAGGAAGCGCAGGATCAGCCCACCCAGATGGGCGGGAAGCGCGCGCCGCCAGCCGACGCGAGGGCGGTGCCCGCGATTCGTCATCAGGACGGCGAGGCCGAGCACCGTGCCGAAGAGCGAGGCGGCGGCGGCGGTGCCGAGCGCGTAGGCGAGCGGGAACGGCATCTGGTTCAGGAAGCCGATGCCGCCGGTCGCGAAGCCCGCGCGCAGCACGAGCCCGCCGAAGGTCGGGTGCAGGCAGGCGGCGAGGACGAGGCCGAGGCCCGCGAGCCCGCCGATCAGGCGACGCGGCACGGAGGCCGGGCCGGGCCCGAAGGCGACCGCGAGGATGCGCGCGAGCGCGTAGACGATCGCGAAGGCGAAGAGGGGATACTGGTCGAGGAAGAAGCCGTAGAAGCGCGCCTGAACGGAAGGCGGCAGGGCAGAGCCCTGGTCGAACCCCGTGACCGCGACGAGCGCGGTGGCGAGGAGCGAGGCGGCGAGCGGCGCGAAGGCGACGAGGGCCGGCCCGGCCCCTTGGGTTGCTTCGGGATCGCTCACGGCGCCGTCCCTCCCGGCATCGCCGCCTCCGGTTCGAGGGACAGCCCTACTTCGCCTCGTAATGCTCGCGCACCAGCCGGTCGAGGAGGCGCACGCCCCAGCCCGCGCCCCAGCTCCGGTTGATCTCGGTGGCGTTCGAGGACATGCCGACGCCCGCGATGTCGAGATGCGCCCAGGGCACGTCGTTGACGTAGCGCTTGATGAAGGAGGCCGCCGTCGCCGCGCCGCCGTGGCGCCCGCCCGTGTTCTTCATGTCGGCGAATTTCGAGTCGATCGCCTTGTCGAAGGAGGGCGCGAGCGGCATCCGCCAGACCTTCTCGCCCGTCGCCTCGCCGGCCGCGGTGATCCGGGCGGCCAGCTCGTCGTCGTTCGAGAACAGGCCCGCGATGTCCTGGCCGAGGGCCACGATGATCGCGCCCGTCAGGGTCGCCAGATCGATCATGAATTTCGGCTTGTAGGCGCCCTGGATGTGCCAGATCACGTCGGCCAGCACGAGGCGGCCCTCCGCGTCGGTGTTGATCACCTCGATCGTCTGGCCGGACATGGAGGTGACGATGTCGGAGGGGCGGTAGGAGCCGCCGTCGGGCATGTTCTCGACGATGCCGATGGCACCGACCACGTTCACCTTCGCCTTGCGGCTCGCGAGCGCGTGGAGCGTGCCGACGACGGCTGCCGCACCGCCCATGTCGCCCTTCATGTCCTCCATGCCGCCGGCCGACTTGATCGAGACGCCGCCCGAATCGAACACGACGCCCTTGCCGATCAGCGCCACCGGCGGCTCAGACCGGTCGGCCGCGCCGTTCCAGCGCATCACCACCACGCGGGGCTCGCGCACGGAGCCCTGCGCCACGGCGAGGAGCGCGCCCATCCCGAGCTCGCGCATCCGGGCGGGCTCCAGGATCTCGATCTCGACGCCGAGCTTCGACAGGGCCGAGGCGCGCCGGGCGAATTCCTCGGGGTAGAGGACGTTCGGCGGTTCGTTGATCAGGTCGCGGGCGATGAGCACGCCCTCGGCCACGGCGTCGGACGCCTTGGCGGCCTCGGCAGCCGCCTCATGCTCGGGCAGCAGCAGGTGCAGCGTGGTGCCGCCGTTCTCGTCGGCATCGGGCTTCTTCTTCGTCTTGTAGCGGTCGAAGCTGTAGCTGCGCAGGCGCGCGCCGAGGGCGAACTCGGCCGCGTTCTCGGGCGTCACGGCGCCCCCGTTCGCGCCGAGCACCACCCGCGCGGTGCGCCCCGAGACCTTGCCGGCGGTGAAGCCGCCGAGCACCGGCCAATCGGTCTTGGCGCGGTCCTTCTCGGAGCCGAGGCCGATCACCACCAAGCGGTCCGCCTCGATCCCGGCCGGTGCCGGCAGCACCAGGGCGGAGAGCGAGCGGCCCTTGAACTTCTCGGCTGCGGCGGCGCGGGCGACGAGATCCGCTCCGCCGGCGCCGATCACGTCCCGCGCCGCGGAGCCGAGGGCGAGGTCGTCCCCGACGAACACCACCAGATCGCCGCGACCGGCGGAACCGAGCGGGCCGAAGGTGATGGTGATAGCGTCCGCCATGTCGTTGCTTTCCGTCAGCCGATGATGTCTCTGGGCGCGGGCTCGCCCGGGCGCGCCGCGGGCCGGCCCTCTGCCTGTGTAGCCTCTGAGGCGCAGAACGCAACGCGGCGCCGGGCCTCCCCGGGTCGCGGCGGGGCGCCCTCAAACCGCCCTTTTCGGGGCGCTCTCAGCGGAAGAGCCGGCGCGGGGGCGGATGGCGGGAGCCGCGGATTCGGCGGCGCGATCACGGTCGCGCGAGGACGAGGGCGGGCGACCCATCGGGACCCCATGACGACCCCATGACGCAGATCGAGCGCTACATATTCCGGATCGCGCTCTCCGCCTTCCTCGCCTGCCTCGTCGGGCTGACGGGCACGATCTGGGTGACGCAGGCCCTGCGCGAGCTCGACCTGATCACGGCCAAGGGGCAGACGCTCCTCATCTTCCTGCTCGTCACCGGCCTGTCGCTGCCGACGCTGATCGCCGTCATCTCGCCGATGGCCCTGTTCATCGCGGTCATCTACGCGCTGAACAAGCTGAACGGCGATTCCGAGCTGATCGTGATGTCGGCGGCCGGCATGAAGCCCCGTTCCATCCTGCGCCCGTTCCTCACCCTCGCCTTCGCGATCGCCTTCCTCACCGCCTTCCTGACGATCCAGGTGATGCCGTCGAGCTTCCAGGAATTGCGGGACGTCGTGACCCGGGTGCGGGGCGACCTGATCGCGAACGTGCTCAAGGAGGGGCAGTTCACGAGCCTCGAGAACGGCATCACCTTCCACTTCCGCGAGCGCGGCCAGGGCGGCGCCCTGCTCGGCCTGTTCATCCAGGACAAGCGCGAGGCCGGCAAGACGAAGGTCTACCTCGCCGAGCGGGGGCAGGCGATCGAGGTCGACGGGCAGAGCTACCTCGCCCTGGAGAAGGGCAGCGTCCACCAGCAATTGAAGGATTCGCGGGATTCCTCGATCCTCACCTTCGAGCGCTACACGATCGACCTCGCCGCCTTCGCGCCGCCGGATGCCGAGATCGTCTACAAGCCGCGCGAGCGCTCGACGACGCAGCTCCTCTTCCCCGACCGGAGCGAGCGCTACTACCTCGCCCAGAAGGGCCGCTTCCGCGCCGAGCTGCACGACCGGCTCTCGGCCTGGCTCTACCCGATCGCCCTCACCTTCCTCGCCTTCGCGGCCCTCGGCGACCCGCGCACCACGCGCCAGGGCCGCGGCCTGTCGGTGGCCGGCGCCATCGTCGCCGTCACGCTCCTGCGGATCGCGGGCTTCGCGGCGACGAGCGCGGCCGCGCGCAGCGCCGGGGCTGTGGTGGCGATCTACGCTGTGCCCCTCCTCGCGATCGGTCTGTCCGCGCTCGTCATCTTCCACGGCCCGGCCGTGCGCGCGTCCGGCGCGCGCCTCGCCGCCGGGTTCCGGCGTCTGCGCGCGCGCGCGCCGCGGCTGGCGGCGGGCTGAGGCGGATGCTGATCGGCGCGACCCTCGGGCGCTACTTCGCCCTGCGCTTCCTGCGCACGGTGCTCGGCGTCTTCATCACCGTCTTCGCACTCGTCTACACCCTCGACTTCGTGGAGCTCCTGCGGCGCGCCGGCGATGCGGAGGGCGCCACGGCGGGGCTGATGGCGCAGCTCTCGCTCTTCCGGACGCCGACCGTCGCCGAGGGCGTGCTGCCCTTCGCCGTCCTGTTCGGCTCGATGGCGACCCTGCTGCAGCTCTCGCGCAAGCTCGAACTGGTCGTTGCCCGCGCCGCTGGCATCTCGGCGTGGCAGTTCCTGCAGCCGGGCCTTCTCGTGGCGCTCGCCATCGGCGCCTTCACCATCGGCATCTACAACCCGGTCTCGGCGATGCTGAAGCAGCGCTCGACCGTGATCGAGGCCAAGATCTTCGCCCGCTCCACCAAGGCGGGGTCGGGCAAGGATCTGTGGATCCGCCAGAAGGGCCTCGACGGGCAGGCGATCGTGCGGGCGGAGACGGCCATCGAGGGCACCACGACGCTCGCCGGCGTCTCGGTCTTCACCTTCGACGAGGCGGGCTCCTTCGTCTCGCAGATCGAGGCGGCGCGGGCGACCCTGCACGACGGCTACTGGGAGTTGAGCGAAGCCCGTGTGCTCGCGCCGGGCGTGCCGCCGGAACCCTTCAACACCTATCTCATCGCCTCGCCGCTCGATCCGGGGCAGGTGCAGCAGCGCTTCACGCCCCCGGATTCTGTGCCTTTCTGGCAACTTCCCGAGACCATCGCGCGGACGGAGCGGGCGGGGTTGGATGCGACCCGGTACCGACTCCAGTATGATGTGCTCCTGGCCAGGCCGATGCTCTTCGTCGCCATGGTCCTCGTGGCGGCAACCGTTTCCTTACGGTTCTTCCGCTTTGGTGGTGTCGGCAAGCTCGTGCTCGGGGGCGTCGCGGCGGGCTTCGCCCTCTACGTCGCCCGTCAGGTCATGGAGGGGCTCGGCGCCTCGGGGATCGTGGCGGCGCCGGTGGCGGCGTGGTTTCCGGCCGTGGTAGGGAGTCTTCTCGGTACGCTCACGCTTCTGTACCAGGAGGACGGCTGAGGCTGCGGCTTCTGACGGCAGGCGAGGAACGACCGTGGCAGGAGTTGGGACGCGCGTTGCGTAGGGTCGCCGACATTGCATGGACCGCCGGCTTGCTGGCGCTGATGACGGCCGCCACCCCCCTGGCGACCGCGACGCAGGCGGCTGCCCAGAAGGCGGGCGCGCGCGGAGCCGCCCCGGGCGCGTTGCAGGGCAAGCCCGGCGACAAGCTCCTCGTCGAGGCGGACGAGCTCATCTACGACAACGACCGCAACACGGTGACCGCCCGCGGCAATGCCGAGCTGCATTACGGCCCCCGCACCCTGCAGGCCGACAGCGTCCGCTACGACCGCGGCGCGAGCCGCGTGATCGCGGAGGGCAATGTCCGCCTGACCGACCGGGACGGCGCCGTCGTCACCGGCGACCGGATGGAGCTGACGGACGATTTCAAGAACGGCTTCATCGACTCGCTGCGCGTGCAGCAGACGGTGGAGCAGCGCGGCGAGGTGGTGCGCACGCGCTTCTCGGCGCCCCGCGCCGAGCGCATCGCGGGCGAGCAGACGAGCTTCGACTACGGCACCTACACGGCCTGCGAGCCGTGCAAGGACAATCCGGAGAAGCCGCCGCTCTGGCAGGTGCGCGCGGCCAAGATCATCCACAACAACGAGACCCACACGGTCTATTTCGAGGATTCGCGGCTCGAGCTCGGCGGCATCCCGGTCGCCTACCTGCCCTATTTCGAGGCGCCCGACCCGACGGTGAAGCGCAAGACCGGCTTCCTGACGCCGCGCTTCGTCACCTCGACCGCCCTGGGCACGGGCGTCGCGACGCCCTTCTTCTTCAACGTGGCGCCGAATTACGACCTCACCCTGACGCCGGCCTTCCTGAGCCGCCAGGGCGTGCTGGGCCAAGCGGAGTTCCGGCACCGGCTGGAGACCGGCAGCTACAACCTGCGCCTGAGCGGGATCTTCCAGACGACGCCGAGCGCCTTCCTGCCCGGCCCTCTCGGCGCGGGCGACCGGGATTTCCGCGGCTCGGTCGAGACCCGCGGCCGCTTCTACATCAACGACCGCTGGACCACGGGCTGGGACGTCGTCGGCGTCACGGACAAGTGGTTCCTCGACAATTATCGCATCCGCAACCAGAGCATCGTCACCGACTATTTCCGCGAGGCGGTCTCGACGGCCTACCTCAACGGCCAGGGCGACCGCTCGTGGTTCGAGGCGCGGGGCTACTACTTCAAGGTGCTGTCGAGCTTCGACTGGCAGAAGGAGCAGCCCGTCGTCGCGCCGGTGATCGACTACGAGAAGCGGATCAACGGGCCGGATCCCCTCGGCGGCGAATTGCGCTTCGAGGGCAACATCACGAGCCTCACCCGCGAGGCGACGGATTTCCAGGGCCTGCCCCGCTCGAACGCCTACCTGTTCAGCCCGAGCGTCAACGGGATCAACTACCCGCTCTACGACACGTGCAGCACCTTCACGCGCTCGACCTGCCTGATCCGGGGCCTCGCCGGCACCAACACCCGCGCCTCGGCCCAGGTCTCCTGGCGGCGCAGCTTCATCGACCCGCTCGGGCAGGTGATCACGCCCTTCGCGTATCTGCGCACCGACGCCTTCTTCGTGAACCCGAGCCTGTCCGGCTACCAGAACGCCCTGGTGCCGACGATCGCCAATATCGGCGAGGGCTCGTC
The DNA here is from genome assembly GCF_004348265.1 of Methylobacterium segetis. GTDB lineage: Bacteria > Pseudomonadota > Alphaproteobacteria > Rhizobiales > Beijerinckiaceae > Methylobacterium > Methylobacterium segetis. The sequence goes on along the minus strand of NZ_SMNT01000006.1, from coordinate 6,036 downwards.
GGGGCGCGTCATGCCGGCGGTCGGCGTCGACTACCGCTATCCCTTCGTCTCCGATGCCGGCCGCTTCGGCGTCCACACGCTGGAGCCGATCGCCCAGGTCATCGCGCGGCCGAGCGAGACCCGCATCGGGCGCCTGCCGAACGAGGATGCGCAGAGCCTCGTCTTCGACGACACCTCGCTGTTCGAGTGGGACAAGTTCTCGGGCTACGACCGCGTCGAGGGCGGCGTGCGCGCCAATCTCGGCGGCCAGTATTCGGTGGTGACGCCGGCCGGCTGGTACGCCAACGTCCTGTTCGGCGAATCCGTGCAGATCGCGGGCGTCAACTCGTTCCGGCGCGGCGACATCGCCAATGTCGGCCTCGAATCGGGCCTGGAGAACCGGCGCTCGGACTTCGTCGGCCGCTTCCAGCTCTCGCCGAACCAGCATATCAGCCTGATCACCCGCGCCCGCTTCGACCAGGCGGATTTCGGGGTCAACCGGTTCGAGAGCGGCGTCACGGCGCGGTTCTCGCCCTTCCTGCCGCTGACGGTCTCGGCCTTCTACTCGTTCTACGAGGCCCAGCCCCTGCTCGGCTTCAACAACCACCGCGAGGGCATCACGGCCTCGGCGACCTACCACATCACGCCGAACTGGTTCCTCACGGGCTCCGCGCTGGTCGACCTGACGCACTATCTCGACGCGCGCGACTCCTACAACGACGCCCTGCGCAGCTACCTCGCCAACCCGATCGGCCAGATGCCGCTCGCGCCCAGCAGCAACCGCTTCTACCTGTCGGGCATGAGCCTCGGCGGCGGCTACCAGGACGAGTGCACCACGATCTCGCTGAACTACATCATCTCGCCGATCGCCACCGCGCTCGGCGTCCGCGAGCGCAACCAGACCGTGCTCCTGCGCGTCGAGCTGAAGACGCTCGGCGAGGCGGACCTGCGCCAGAACGTCGGCACGCCGATCACCGCCGACGGCATCGCGGCGGTGCGCTGAGCGTTGAACCCGACGCGACGGGCTCCGGATGAGCCGGGCCGCGCCGGGGAACCGGCGGACTCGATCCCGACGAGGCGGGCTGACCGACCGATGACGGCATGATGCAGGATCGCCCTCCCCTCGCCCTCACCCTCGGCGATCCCGCCGGGATCGGGCCGGAACTCGCCCTCGCCGCCTGGCGGGCGCGGAGCGCGAATCCCGGCGTGCCGCCCTTCTTCCTCGTCGCGGACCCGGCCTTCGTCGAGCGCACCGCCTACCGGCTCGGCGAGACCGTGCCGGTGGCGGAGATCGACCCCGAGACGGCGGCCGAGGTTTTCCCGCGCGCCCTGCCGGTGGTGCCCCTGCCGAGCGGGACGCCGATCGAGGCGCTGCCGGCCAAGCCCGATCCGGCCCATGCCGGCGCGACGATCGAATCCATCACCGCGGCGGTCGCCTTCGTGCAGGCCGGCCGCGCCTCGGCGATCGTGACGAACCCGATCGCGAAATACGTCCTCACGCAGGTCGGCTTTGCCCATCCGGGCCACACCGAGTTCCTGGCCGCCCTGGCGGCGGGACCCGGCGCCGAGCCTCCGCTCCCCGTCATGATGATCTGGAGCGAGGGGCTCGCCGTCGTGCCCGTCACGATCCACGTGGCGCTGCGCCGGGTGCCGGACCTCCTCACCGCAGATCTCGTCGAGCGCACCGCCCGCATCGTCGCGGCCGACCTCACGGCGCGCTTCGGCATGGAGCGCCCGCGCCTCGTCCTGGCGGGCCTCAACCCCCATGCGGGCGAGGCCGGGACGATGGGCACGGAAGACCGCGACGTGCTCGCACCCGCCGTCGAGCGGCTGCGCGCGGAGGGGCTCGACATCCGCGGGCCGCTGCCCGCCGACACGCTGTTCCACGCCCGCGCCCGCGCCACCTACGACGTGGCGCTGGCCCCGACCCACGATCAGGCCCTGATCCCGATCAAGACGATCGCCTTCGACGAGGGCGTCAACGTCACCCTCGGCCTGCCCTTCATCCGGACCTCGCCGGACCACGGCACCGCCTTCGACATCGCCGGCCAGGGCATCGCCCGGCCCGACAGCCTGATCGCGGCCCTGCGCCTCGCCGACCGGCTCGCGGGCCACGTCGCCGCGCGCCGGCCGGCCCGGGCGGTCGCAGACGTGCTCCCGATCAGCGACTACCTGAACCGGCCCCGCCCGAGCCGCCCGACCCATTTCGACCCGACCGACGAGCTATGAGTGCCTCGGACGGGCTGCCGCCCCTGCGCGAGGTCGTGCGCCGGCACGGCCTGGAGCCGAAGAAGGCCCTCGGCCAGAACTTCCTCTACGACCTGAACCTGACGGGGCGCATCGCCCGGGCGGCGGGGCCGCTCGACGGCGTGACCGTTGTCGAGGTCGGCCCCGGCCCCGGCGGCCTGACCCGGGCCCTGCTGGCGGAGGGTGCCGCCCGCGTCGTCGCGATCGAGCGCGACCCGCGCGCCCTGCCGGCGCTCGCCGAGATCGCGGCGCATTACCCGGGCCGGCTGGAAGTGGTCGACGCCGACGCGCTCGCCTTCGACCCGCGCCCGCTCCTGGGCGATGGCCCCGCCCGGATCGTGGCGAACCTCCCCTACAATGTCGGGACCGCGCTCCTGACCGGATGGCTGGAGGGCGAGGCGTGGCCATCCTGGTGGGATTCGGCGACGCTGATGTTCCAGCGCGAGGTCGCGGAGCGGATCGTCGCCGACGAGGGCGCCCGCGCCGATTACGGGCGCCTCGGCGTTCTCTGCGGTTGGCGCACCCGGGCCGACATCCTGTTCGACGTGGCGCCCTCCGCCTTCGTGCCGCCGCCGAAGGTGACGTCGAGCGTGGTGCGGCTCGTTCCGCGGGCCAACCCCCTGCCCTGCCGCGCGGGCGCGCTCGAAGCGGTCACCCGGGCGGCCTTCGGCCAGCGCCGCAAGATGCTGCGCCAGAGCCTGAAGGCCCTCATTCCGGAGCCCGCCGCCCTCCTGGCCGCCACGGGAATCCCCGAGACGGCGCGGGCGGAGGAGGTGCCGGTCGCCGGCTTCGTCGCGCTCGCCAACGCATGGGACGCGCAGAGAAAAGCCGGCGCCGCGTGAGCGGCGCCGGCCATCGGAAGGTGGTCGTTTCGGACGGTCAGGCCGTCTGCTGGATCGCCGAGAGCATCCAGGGGCGGCCGGGGCCGCGCACGAAGGTCCAGACCTCGGTGGCCTCTCCCGGCTCGGTCTCCACGACGCGGTTCGTGTTGCGGTCGAGCTTCGCGTCCTTGAGCGAGTAGCGCATCGCGACCGTGGCGTACTCGGCCTGACCCTCGCCCCAGGCTTCCGCGAGGTCGCCCTGCAGGAGCTTGACGTCCGAGATCCGGTTGACGATGCCGCGGGCGGCGTTGGCGCGCAGCTCCTCCTCGAAGTAGCCCGCCATCTCCGGCGTCGCGATGTTGCGCAGGGTCACCATGTCCTCGCGGGAATAGGCATCCTGCACGTCGCCGAGGATCCGCTCGAAGACCTGGTAGTCCTGCGGGCCGATCTGCACCGGGCGCTGCTGGGCGGGGCGCTGCGCGCCGCCGCCCATCAGGCCGCCGAGGCCGCTGGACGCCATGCCGGCAGGGCCGGGCTGTCCGCCACGCGGGTCGGGGCCGTTGTCGAGGCTCTGGCGGGCGTAGGGCGCGCCCGCGCCGGCCGGCTGCTGGCGGCGGCGGAAGAAGCGCACGGCGAGCACGATCAGGCCGACGATGAGACCGACCTGCAGCAGCAGGCCGAGGAACGAGGCGATGCCGCCGAGGCCCCCGAAGAAGCCGCCGCCGATCAGCGCGCCGAGAAGGCCGGCGCCGAGAAGGCCCGCGAAGAAGCCGCCGCCGAAGCGGCGCCCCTGGCTCGGGGCCTGCATGCCGGGATTCGACATGCCCGGGCCGGGCTGGGTCTGCGAGCGCTGGATCGGCGCGGCGGTGCCGGGCGCCGTGGGGGTCGCGGACGGTGCGTTGAAGGTCCGGCTTCCGCGCGAGCCGACGGAGCCGCCGCCGCCCGGACGGGCCTCGACGACCGGCGCCGCGACCGTCAGCGCTGCAGCGAGCGCCAGGAGGGCCGCGGTGCGCTTGCGGCGCGTGTGGGAGGTGAGCATCGATACGCCTCTGCGAGAGAAAACGTGGTGGCGTGAGCGCCACCGACGATATGGGAACGCTCGAGCGGGAATTTTAGTCCGGTTTCGCCTCACCTTTCGGTGACAAAGCCGGCCCGGCGACGGCCGCCTCGGCAGGTTTCAGGCCGCGGCGGGGAAGATGAGGCGGACGCTCGTCCCCTCTCCCTGCCGGCTGTCGATCGCGACGGTGCCGTTCTGGCGCTTCATCAGGCCGTGGACGATGGCGAGCCCCGCGCCCCGGCCGGCCTCGCGGCTCGTGGCGAAGGGGGCGAGCGCGCGCGCCAGCATCTCCTGCGACATGCCGGTTCCGGTATCGCTCACGAGGATGCCGACGGCGCCGTCGGACGGGCGCTGGATCGTGCGGTCTCCCACCGGCACAGGGAAGGTCGCGATCGTGATGGTGCCGCCCCGCGGCATCGCCTCGCAGGAATTGGCGACGATGTGGGCGAGCGCCAGTTCGAGCTGCGTCGGGTTGCTCAGCGCCCGCGGCAGGTTCGGGCTCGTCTCGACCGCCAGGGTGATGCTCGGCGGCAGGGATTCCCGCAGGCGCCCGGCGATCTCGGCGACCACCGCGTCGAGATCGACGGCGCGGACCTCCGGCGCGATCCGGCGGGAGAAGGCGAGAAGCTGGCGCGTCAGCACGGCGGCGCGTTCGGCGGCGTCCGTGGAGCGGGTCACCGCCCGCTGGATGAAGGGCTCCTGCTTGTCCGCGAGGCGGCGCTTCAGCCCGTCGATGTAGCCGATCAGGATCTGGAGGAAGTTGTTGAACTCGTGCGCGACGCTGTTGGTGAGGAGGCCGAGGGCCTCGCGCTGCCGCGACAGGGCGAGCGCGCCCTCCATCTCGCGGCGCCGGGTCACGTCGACGATCTGGCCGAGGCGGAGGGGGCTGCCCGCGACCGGCGCCTGGGTCAGGCTCGCCCAGAAGGTGCTGCCGTCGCCGGCCATCGCCAGGAACTCGGCGCCGCCGCCCTCGCCCGCGGCCGCGCCGGGCCACAGGCTCGCGATGCCGCGCCCGCGCACCTCCGCCGCGCTGCGGCGGGCGAGAGCCAGGAAGGCTGGGTTCGCGTAGACGATCGGCGCGCCGTCGCGGCGCGGGTCGGTCAGGATGGCGGGTACGGCGGCGGCGTCGAGGAGCGCGACCCAGCCCGGCTCGATCTCGGCCGCGCCGCTCACGTCCTCAGGTCCGGGCTCTCGCATCGCGCTGTCGGCCTCGACGGGCCCTGAGCCCACGGTGCACTCACCGATAGCGGGAACCGCAGGGCGGGTCGAGAGAGGCAGGGGCCGCGGGACCGGCGCGGGGCGGGCGCTACTGCCGCACCCACATCACCCGGGCCATCCAGGCGATGTCGCCGACCCCGACCACGCGATCCTCATGGTCGGGATTGAGGGAGGCGAGCTCGATCGTGCGGGCCGTGCGGCGGCGCATCTCCTTCGCCAGCACCTCTCCGGAGCCGAGGCGAACCACCACCCGGTCGCCCTTGCGCAGGCTCGCGGTCGGGGAGACGATGAGCACGTCGCCGTCCCGGTAGAGCGGGGCCATCGAGTCGCCCTGCACCTCCAGCGCGAAGGCCCGCTCCTCCCCGATGTCGGGGAACTCGATCTCCTCCCAGCCCGGGCCGCCGGTCGGCATGCCCTCCTCGTTGAAGAGCCGGCCGGCGCCGGCCTGCGTCATGCCGATGAGCGGGATCATCGAGCGCGGCGGCCCCTCCCGCGGCTCGATCAGGCGCAGGAGCTCGTCGAGGCTCGCGCCGGTGGCGGCGAGCACCTTCGAGATCGACTCGGTGGAGGGCCAGCGCTTGCGTCCGTCCGGGCCGATCCGCTTCGACCGGTTGAAACTCGTGGCGTCGAGCCCCGCCCTGCGGGCGAGGCCCGAGGCCGAGAAGCCGTGGCGCTCGGCCAAGCGATCGATCGCAGTCCAGATCTGCTCGTGGG